>JBGPMS010000085.1:0-16256 GCA_041487115.1 Gammaproteobacteria bacterium | reverse complement strand
GCCGGTGTTAGGCGGCTAGAGCGTAGCTGTCGTCGTTGGCGACTAATGATTTCCAGCGGATTTACAAGGTAACTGGACCTTGGCATGCACTGAAGCTGCTTTGCGACCCACGTCGAAACCAGGTCGCCCCCATTTCAGGAGTCGGGGACCACGAAACTCCCCCGATGGCCTGATTATCCCACAGATGGGGGTACCGGGAGCAGCTTCAATAGGTCCAGGGGGTGCTTGATGAACACCTCGGCGCCCCACTCCTGCGGCGGCTTGCCGTCGCCCAGGTAGCCGTAGAGTGCGACCACTGCCGTCATGCCCGCTGCCTGGCCTGCCTGCACGTCGCGCTCGTCGTCGCCCACGTAGCAGCAGTCGCGCGGCTCGATGCCGATCCGGCGGCTTGCCTCCAGCAGCGGATCCGGGTGGGGTTTGGCGCGCCCGGTGGTGTCACCGCCAACCACGCAGCCTGCGCGCGTCGCCAGACCGAGCGCCTCGACCAGCGGCAGGGTGAAACGCTCGAGCTTGTTGGTGACGATGCCCCACGCGATGCCGCGTCGCTCGAGGGTCGTCAGCAATTCGAGCATGCCGGGGAACAATCGCGTTTCGCGATAGAGATTCTTCGCGTACAGGTCGAGGAACTCGTCGCGCAGGGCAGCGTAGCCCGCATGCTCGGGTTCCATCCCGAATCCTGCCCGCAACATGCCGCGCGCGCCGTGCGACACATACTGGCGCAGCGCAGCGACGGGCAGCTCCGTGCGGCCGCGCGCGCGCAGCTGCAGGTTCAGGACGTGGGCGAGATCCGGTGCGGTGTCGGCCAGCGTGCCGTCGAGATCGAACAGGGCTGCACGCCCGGCAAAGGACGCGGCCGCACGCATTACGAGTAGCGGGCGCGAAGCATGTAGTTCACGTCCGTGTCACGGCCGAGCGCGTAGACGCGGGTGAGCGGGTTGTACGTCATCCCGATGATGCCTTCGACGCTCAGCCCTGCGTGCCGGCACCAGCCGGACAGTTCCGACGGCCGGATCAGTCTGGCGTACTCGTGCGTGCCGCGTGGAAGCAGGCCCAGGACGTATTCGGCGCCGATGATCGCGAACAGGAACGACTTGGGATTGCGGTTGATGGTGGCGAAGAACGCATGTCCGTCCGGCTTGAGGAGCTTGGCGCAGGCATGGACGTGGCTCGCGGGGTCCGGCACGTGCTCGAGCACCTCCATGCAGGTGACCACGTCGAAGCTCCCGGGCTGCTCCTGCGCCAGCTGTTCGACGGCGGACTTGCGATAGGTAACCCGGTTGCCGCTTTCTAGGAGGTGCAGCTCGGCGACCTTGAGCGCTTTGTCGGATAAGTCGATGCCGGTCACCTCGGCGCCAAGCGCGGCCATGGCCTCTGCGAGGATCCCGCCGCCGCAGCCTACGTCCAAAACGCGCTTGCCACGCAGGCTAGCCGACTGGTCGATCCAGCTCAAACGCAGCGGGTTGATCTCGTGCAGCGGCTTGAATTCGCTATTCGGGTCCCACCAGCGGTGGGCGAGCTGACTGAACTTCTCGAGTTCCTGCGGATCGACGTTCACGTTCATGACTGTTCGGCTATGCGCGTTTGCCAGCCGCGTGCCTTCGCGCGCAACTGTCCTTCGTCCAGCCCGGTGAGGCAGCCCTGGTCCAACAGCAGACGACCGTCGACCCAGACGTGAGATACGTCCTCGCGCGCGGCGGCATAGACCAGATGGGATATCGGATGGTACACGGGAGAAAGCGAAATGGCGTCCAGGTTCACGGCGACGAGGTCGGCGAGCTTGCCGGGCGCGATCGAGCCGATGCGGTCGTCCAGACCCAGGGCGCGAGCCGCGCCTAGTGTAGCCATATGCAAAGCCGTCTCCGCCGGGATGCTGCTGGCACGGCCCGAGGCAACCTTGGCAAGAAGCGCCGCCAGCCGCATCTCCTCGAACAGGTCGAGCCGGTTGTTGCTGGCCGCGCCGTCCGTCCCGAGCCCCGTGTTGAGTCCGCGCTCGGCGAAGCGGGTGACCGGCGCAATGCCGCTTGCCAGCTTGAGATTCGAGGAGGGGCAATGGGCGACACTGGCGCCTTGCGTGGCGAGCAGGTCTATCTCGTGTTCCGTCAGATGGACCGCATGCACTGCGATCAGCCCTGGCCCCAGCAGGCCGAGGCGATGCATCCGCGCCAGCGGCCGCACACCGAAGCGGGTCACACTCTCCCGGATCTCGTCCTCGGTCTCGTGCAGGTGCATGTGGATCGGGACCTCCAGCTCGCCCGCGTAGATGGCGATCTGCTCGAAGCTGCGATCGCTCACCGTGTAGGGCGCGTGCGGGGCCAGACAGAAGGAGAGCAGGGGTTCCCCGCGGTAACGGTCACGTACGGCCAGCCCCTTGCGCAGGTAGTCCTGGGCGTCGGACGCATAGCTGGTCGGGAACTCGATGCAGATCATGCCGAGCGAAGCGCGCATCCCGGCTTCGAGCGCCGCGCGCGCGGCATGCTCGGGGAAGAAGTACATGTCGTTGAAACAGGTGACACCGCCCTTCAGCATCTCGGCACAAGCTAATAGCGTGCCGTCGTAGACGAAGTCGGGTGAGACGTGCTTCGCCTCCGCCGGCCAGATGTGATCGTTGAGCCACTCCATCAGGGGTAGATCGTCCGCCAATCCGCGCATCAGGGTCATCGCCGCGTGCGTGTGCAGATTGATCAGCCCGGGCAGCAGAACGTGCGCAGGCAGGTCCAGCACCTGCGTGGCGGAATAGGCCAGCCGGGCTGCTTCGGCCGGCATGAGCGCAACGATGCGGCGGTCGCGGACGACGACCGCGTGGTCTTCCAGCACGCTTCCCGCCGGCTCGACCGGCACGACCCAGCGGGCGGTGATGATCAGATCTGCGCTTTGCGGCATGTGCGTGTTCCCGGTGCGTCAAGCAAAAAGCCCTGCTCGCGCAGGGCTTTTCGTCTGAGCGAGTCAGCGCTGGAGCGCTACTGCTGCTTCTCGGCGGTGACGGTGACCTCGACCCGGCGGTCGGGCTGCAGGCAGGAGATGAGTTTCGCCTTGCGCAGACCGCCGCAGCTCTGATAGCTCGCGTACTCCTCGGTTTCTCCGCGGCCCTCGGCCTTGATCCGGTCGGCCGGGACCCCCTTGGCTGCGAGGTAATGCTTGACGGACGCCGCTCGCCGTTCGGACAACTTCTGGTTGTACATCGCGGTGCCGATCGGATCGGCGAAGCCTACCACGATGATCTCGCCGTAGGTCACGCCCTGGAGCTGCTGGATGAGGTCATCCAGCTTTTTGCGCGAGTCCGGCCGGATGGAGTACTTGTCGAAGTCGAACAGCGGCTCCGCTTCCACCGTGATAGTGACCGGCAACATGGTCACCGGTGCGGACTTGGGCTCTTCCGCCTGCGCCAGCCGCTCCTCTGGGATGACCTTGGGCTCGCCCAGGAGGTCCTCCGGCGCGCGGCCCGAGTCGTCGTCTCCGTAGACGTTGTGAGCGATGATGTCGTCATCCTTCGCCGCGCCTTCGTCCTCGTCATGGTACTGGCTCAGCGCGGTGATCCCTTCGTCCTTGGCGGCGCCTTCCTCCTCGTCATGGTACTGGCTCTGGGCAATGATCCCTTCGTCCTTGGCCGCGCCTTCCTCTTCCTCATGGGACTGGCTCTGGGCAATGATCCCTTCGTCCTTGGCTGCGCCTTCCTCTTCTTCATGGTACTGGCTCTGGGCAATGATCCCGTCGTCCTTGGCAGCGCCTTCCTCTTCCTCATGGTACTGGCTCTGCGCGGTGATCCCCTCGTCCTTGGCCGCGCCTTCCTCTTCCTCGTAGTATTGGCTCTGCGCGATGATCCCGTCGTCCTTGGCAGCGCCTTCCTCTTCGCCATGGTACTGGCTCTGTGCGATGATGTCGTCATCCTTCGCGGCGCCTTCGTCCTCGTCGTAGAAACGGCTCTGCGAAATGATGTCCTCGTCCTTGGCCGCCCCCGCCTCCTCCTCGTAGTACATGTCGTGGGCGATGATGCCATCGTCCGCCGCAGTTCCTTCCTCTTCCTCGTAGTAACGGGTGGCGCCGGTAATGTCCTCGTCCTTGGCGGCGCCTTCTTCGTCCCCGTAGGCCACGATAGGGCCGCTGATCGAGTCGTCGGCCGCATCCGGCCCGAAGGAGTTCGGCGAGGGTACCGGGATCATGCCGGCCGGCTCGGCTTCGGTCACGAATTCCGGCACCGACGCCTCCGCCGGGGCGGCCGCTGCCGCCGCGATGGGCTCCTCATAAGGTGCGGCTTGGTAGGGCTCTACGGGTGCCGCCTCGACCGCGGACTGAGGCGCAGGTGCCGGCGGCGCGGAGCGCGCTTGAGGCGCTGGCGCCGCGGGCGTGGCGAACATATCGGGATGGCATTCGGGCGTAGCCGTCTCCGGCGACCAGAAGCCGGTGAGAACGCAGTTCTGGGTGTATCCACTGCGTACCGGGGCGCCGCTGCTGTCGTAGGCATATTGGCCGCGCTTGGGCGCGTTGGCCGGATCCAGCTTGTCGCCGTTCGATGCCAGGGCGGACAGGGCCGGAAGCAGCGCAGTGAGGACGCCGACGTGGGTGATCGTCTTCTTCAGCTGGAAGTGCATGGACTCTCCTCTCACTCACCTGTTTTGTCAGGGCTCTGCAGGCCGCTTCAGGTTGCGCGCAGACGCGAGGTATGGCTGGTACGTCTAGCCGTCGGGCAACTACCGCGAAACAACGACGAAACCGCGATCGCTCCGGACCGCCGCTTAGGTTCCGAATCATATAGCACATCGCTTTTCAAGCCAACCCGACGCGCACCGGCGCTGTGGGGCGACACGTCGTCAGCCTGATGCAAGGCAGGTTGGACCGGTTCCAGCAGCTGCGGTTCGGCGACAAGGCATCCGCATGATAAAATTTCCTATTTAGCCGCACCCGCAGGACTTCAGCTCGCGCCACACTCGGAAAACGCGCGGGCGCCGGCTGCGGACGCGGGGGCCTTGAGGGCGCCGGCGTTCACCGCCTCACAGACTTATACACGATGGATCAATTCGCCAAGGAAACCCTCCCGGTCAGCCTGGAAGAGGAGATGCGCCGTTCCTATCTCGATTACGCCATGAGCGTGATCGTGGGGCGGGCGCTGCCCGACGTACGCGACGGGCTCAAACCCGTCCACCGCCGGGTGCTCTTCGCCATGCACGAGGCCAACAACGTCTGGAACCGGCCCTATGTCAAGTGCGCCCGCATCGTGGGTGAGGTGCTGGGCAAGTATCACCCGCACGGCGACTCCGCCACTTACGAGGCGCTGGTGCGGATGGCGCAGGACTTCTCCATGCGCTACATGCTCATCGACGGCCAGGGCAACTTCGGCTCGGTCGACGGCGACGCGCCCGCGGCCTATCGCTACACCGAGTGCCGGATGTCCCGCATCGCCTCGGAGATGCTGGCGGACATCGACAAGGAGACGGTCGACTTCGTCCCCAATTACGACGGGAAGGAGAACGAGCCTACCGCCCTGCCGGCCAGGATCCCCAACCTCCTGATCAACGGCTCCTCCGGCATTGCGGTGGGGATGGCCACCAATATCCCACCCCACAACCTGGCCGAAGTCGTGGCTGGTTGCCTGGCGCTGCTCGACAACCCCGAGCTGGACGTGGACGACTTGATCGCCTATATCCCCGCGCCCGACTTTCCCACCGCCGGCATCATCTATGGCACCCAGGGGGTAAAGGAAGGCTATCGGACCGGCCGGGGGCGCGTCGTCATCCGCGCGCGCACCCACACCGAGGAGATGGAAAAGGGCAACCGCTCGGCCATCATCATCGACGAGCTGCCCTACCAGGTCAACAAGGCCAACCTGTTGATGCGCATCGGCGAGCTGGTGCGGGAGAAGAAGCTGGAGGGTGTGGCCGAGATCCGCGACGAGTCGGACAAGTCCGGCATGCGGGTGGTCATCGAGCTCAAGCGCGGCGAGCTGCCCGAAGTGGTCCTGAACAATCTGTACAAGGACACGCAGCTGCAGGACAGCTTCGGCATGAATATGGTCGCCCTGGTGGACGGCCAGCCGCGGCTGCTGAACATCAAGGAACTGCTGGTGGCCTACCTGCGCCACCGCCGCGAGGTTGTCACGCGGCGCACGGTGTTCGAGCTGCGCAAGGCGCGCGAGCGCGGCCACATACTCGAAGGGCTGGCAGTCGCACTGTCCAACGTAGACGAGATCATCGAGTTGATCAAGGCCTCGCCATCGCCGGCCGAGGCGAAGCAAGGTTTGATTGGGCGCTTGTGGCGTTCGGAACTGGTAACGCAGATGCTGGACCGGGTCGACGCCGCGCGCACAAGGCCGGACGGCCTGGCGCCCGACCTGGGGCCCCAGCCCGCGGTCGGCGACAACCCCGGCGGCTATCGTCTGTCCGAAGCCCAGGCGCAGCGGATTCTCGAGATGCAGTTGCAGCGCCTCACCGCGCTGGAGCAAGACAAGATCGTGGCCGAGTATAAGGAAGTGATGGAAAACATCGCCGACCTGCTCGACATCCTGGCCAAGCCCGAGCGCATTACGGCCATGATTTCCGACGAGCTGCACCAGGTCAAAGACCAATACGGCGACAAGCGTCGCAGCGAGATCCAGGTCAACGCGGAGGACCTCAATCTCGAAGATCTGATCGCGCCCACGGACGTCGTGGTGACCCTGTCGCACACGGGCTACATCAAGTCGCAACCCCTGGCCGACTACCGGGCTCAGAAGCGCGGCGGGCGCGGCAGGCAGGCGGCCCCCACTAAGGAAGACGACTTCATCGAACGGCTGTTCGTGGCCCACTCGCACGACTACATCCTGTGTTTTTCCAGCCGTGGCCGGGTGTATTGGGTCAAGGTCTACGCGGTGCCGCAGGGCAGCCGCGTCTCGCGCGGCAAGCCGATCAATAACCTCCTCAGCCTCGAAGAGGGTGAGAAGATCAACGCCGTGTTGCCGATCAAGGCCTTCGACGACGGTCACTTCGTGTTCATGGCCACCGCCAACGGCACCGTCAAGAAGACGCCGCTGTCGGAGTTCTCGCGGCCGCGCGCGAGCGGCATCATCGCCGTCGAGCTCGACGCCGGGGATTACCTCGTGGGTGTGTCGATCACGGACGGCAACCACGACGTCATGCTGTTCTCCGACGCCGGCAAAGCGGTGCGCTTCAGCGAGCAGGACGTCCGCGGCATGGGACGCACCGCGCGCGGCGTGCGCGGCATGACGCTGGGCATGGGCCACCAGGTGATCTCGCTGGTGGTGGCGGAGGACGCAAGCCAGTCGGTTCTCACCGCCACCGAGAACGGCTACGGGAAGCGGTCGCCGATCGCCGAATACACCCGCCACGGCCGCGGTACTCAGGGCATGATCGCGATCCAGACCACCGCACGTAACGGCAAGGTGGTGGCGGCCAAGCTGGTGAAGCCCGAGGATGAGATCATGCTCATCACTACCGGTGGGGTGCTCATCCGCACGCGGGTTTCGGAAATCCGCGAGATGAGCCGCGCCACCCAGGGGGTCATCCTCATCAACCTCGGTTCGGACGAAAAGCTGGCCGGGTTGGAGAAGGTTGTCGAGACCGAGGAGAACGGCGCGGGTGAGGGCAACGGGCGGACAGAGGCCGGTGGCGCGGCTGACGGGAGCCAGGCCTCGGGCGGCCACACTGTGCCGGAGAGCAACGGGGCGGTCGAGGGCGACGCTGCCTCGGACAGCGATGATGCTCCTGCCTCCGACGACTCCGCCGCCGACGGATCTGAGCCTCAATCCTAGGACAACCGCAGAGCCCTATGCACATATACAACTTCAGCGCCGGCCCCGCGGTGCTGCCAGCGGAAGTGCTGGCCCAGGCCCGCGACGAGATGCTGGACTGGCACGGTTCGGGCATGTCGGTGATGGAGATGAGCCACCGCGGCAAGGAATTCATCTCCATCGCGGCAGACGCAGAGAAGGATCTGCGCGAGCTGCTCTCCATTCCTGCCGGCTACAAAGTCCTTTTCCTGCAGGGTGGGGCGACGGCACAGTTCGCCATGATCCCGATGAATCTCCTGCGTGACCGGAAAAGAGCGGATTACATCCACACCGGCGAGTGGGCGAAGAAGGCGATCGGCGAGGCGGGCAAGTTCTGCGCTGTGAATATCGCTGCGAGCAGCGAGGACCGCAAGTTCACCTACGCGCCCAAGCAGTCCGCGTGGAAGCTCGATGCCGCGGCGGCCTATGTACACTACACCGGCAACGAGACGATCGGCGGGGTCGAGTTCCACTGGATCCCGCAGACGGGCGCTGTGCCGCTGGTGTGCGATCTCTCCTCCAGCCTGCTGTCGCGGCCCCTCGACGTGAGCCGCTTCGGGCTCATCTACGCCGGTGCGCAGAAGAACATCGGCCCGGCTGGCCTGACCATCGTCATCGTGCGCGAAGACCTCATCGGCCACGCGTCGCCCGGCACGCCGTCCATGTTCGACTACAAGGTCCAGGCCGACAACGACTCCATGTACAACACGCCGCCAACCTACGCCATCTACGTCGCCGGCCTGGTGTTCCAATGGCTGAAGAAGAAAGGTGGCCTGGCCGGGATGGAGAAGATCAACATCGAGAAGGCCGGGCTGCTGTACGGGTTGCTGGATGCCGACGGCTTTTATCGCAGTCCGGTAGCCAAGGACGATCGCTCGCGCATGAATGTGCCATTCACCCTGCGCGATGCCGCGCTCGACGACGAGTTCCTGAAGGACGCCGCCAGCAACGGCCTGATCCAGCTGAAGGGCCACCGTTCGGTGGGCGGAATGCGCGCCTCCATCTACAACGCCATGCCTGTGGAAGGGGTGAAGGTGCTGGTCGACTATATGCGCCAGTTCGAGCGCCGGCACGGGTGAGGGTACGCGGCATGGTCGACAAGCTGCACATTCTCACGCTCAACTCCATATCGCATGCGGGCCTGAAGCTGCTGCCGTCCGAGCGCTACGAGGTGAGCAATCATGCCGATCGCCCGGACGCGATCCTGGTACGCTCCCACGACATGCACGCCATGGTCATTCCCGATTCGGTCAAAGCCGTTGGACGTGCGGGGGCGGGCACCAACAACATCCCGGTGGAGGCATTGAGCCAGCGCGGTGTGCCGGTGTTCAACGCGCCCGGCGCCAACGCCAATGCGGTCAAGGAACTGGTGCTGGCTGGCCTGCTGCTGGCCGCGCGCAACCTCGTTCCGGCGGTGCGCTTCGTGGAGGGTTTGCGCGGCAGCGATGAAGAGCTGCACCGTCTGGTGGAGGAGAACAAGAAGCACTATGCCGGCATCGAGCTGCCGCACCGGACGCTGGGAATCCTGGGCCTGGGACGAATCGGCAGCCTGGTGGCCGATACGGCCATCAAGCTGGGTATGAGCGTGCTGGGCTATGACCCCGAGATCACGGTGGACGCGGCCTGGAGCCTGCCGTCTCAAGTCAGAAGAGCGCACAGCATCGAGGAAGTGCTCAAGAGTTGCGAGTTCGTCACCCTGCACATTCCACTGCTGCCGACGACCAAACACTTGCTCAACCCGGAGCGGATATCGTTCATGCGGCACGGCGCAGTCCTGCTCAACTTCGCGCGCGACGAGATCGTAGATGCGCAAGCGGTGGCCGACGCGCTGGCGAGCAAGCGCTTGAAGTGCTACGTATGCGACTTTCCGAACCCGCGCTTCGAGGCCAACCCGGGCGTTATAGCGTTGCCGCACCTGGGCGCGTCGACGCGCGAGGCGGAGGACAACTGCGCGGTGATGGTCGCCAACCAGGTGCGCGAGTATCTCGAACACGGCAACATCCGCAATGCGGTGAATTTCCCCGACGTGGTGCTCGACCGGGAGTCGCCTTATCGCGTCGGCATCGCCAACGCCAATGTGCCCAACATGCTGGGCCAGATCTCGACCGCCATGGCCGCGGGCGGGCTCAACATCCACAACATGCTGAACAAGTCCAAGCGCGAGATGGCCTACACGCTGGTGGACGTGGACAGCCCGATCTCGTCCGAGGTGCTGGGCAGCCTCTCCGGCATCAAGGGCGTGCTGGCGGCGCGATACCTGCCGGCCTGACTGTGGACGCCATCGTGACGGATCAACTGAAGCAACTGCGCGACCGTATCGACGTCATCGACGACGAGCTCTTGCGGCTCGTGAACCAGCGCGCACAGCTGGCGCGCGAGATCGGCGAGCTGAAGGGGGACGGGCCGATCTATCGCCCCGAGCGCGAGGCCCAGGTGGTGCGCCGGCTGCAGGACGGCAATCCCGGTCCGCTGCCGGCCGACGCCGTGGCTCACCTGTTCACGGAAATCATCTCGGCCTGTCGCGCCATCGAGGAAGCGCTGTCGGTGGCGTTCCTGGGGCCGCGCGGAACCTTCAGCGAGGAGGCCGCGCTCAAGCATTTCGGGAGGCGGGCACGGGGTGTGCCCTGCGCGTCGATCGACGGGGTGTTCCGGGAGGTGGAGGCGGGACAGGTGGGCTTCGGCGTGGCCCCGGTGGAGAACTCCACCGACGGGGCAGTGGGCCGCACCCTCGACCTGCTGCTGGCCACGCCGGCGCACATCTGTGGCGAGGTGTTGCTCCCGGTGCATCAGTGCCTGATGAGCAAGGCAGCCGCGGCCGCGCCGATCCAGAAAATCTACGCGCACGCGCAAAGCCTGGCGCAGTGCCACGAGTGGCTGAACCAGAATCTGCCGCGCAGCGCGCGCGTCCCGGTGGTCAGCAACGCGGAGGGCGCGCGCCTGGCCTCCGAAGAGCCGAGCGCCGCATCCATCGGCTCGCAGGCCGCGGCCGTGCTGTATGACCTCAACGTCCTCGCGACCAACATCGAGGATCAGCCCAACAATACCACCCGCTTCGTGGTGATCGCGAATCAGGAGGCCGCGCCCTCTGGCCGCGACAAGACTTCGCTGGTGATGTCGGTGCGCAACCGCCCCGGCGCCATGCACGACCTGCTCGCGCCGCTGGCCGAACATGGCGTGGACATGACGCGCTTCGAGTCCAGGCCTTCGCGCACCGGCATGTGGGAATATGTGTTCTTCGTGGATATAAAAGGCCATCAAAGCGACGAGCACGTCGCCCGCGCCCTGGAACGCCTGCGCGAGCAAGCGTCTTTTCTCAAGATTCTCGGTTCCTATCCGGCCGCGCTCTAGCCGACCCCGCGCACTCACCATGATCGACGCCTGCGAACTGTCTCCGTCCTACGTCCGCGCCATTTCGCCGTACCAGGGCGGAAAGCCGATTTCCGAGTTGGCGCGTGAGATGGGCCTGGAGGAGGCCGGCATCGTCAAGCTCGCCTCCAACGAGAACCCGTCCGGGCCGAGTGCGCTCGCCCGCAAGGCCATCGAGGCGCAGCTCGAAGGTCTGGCGCGCTATCCCGACGGCAACGGTTTCGAGTTGAAGCAGGCGCTGGCGGCGCGCTACAAGGTGAGCCAGGAGCAGATCGTGCTCGGCAGCGGCTCCAACGATGTGCTGGAGCTGGTGGCGCGCGCGTTCCTGCACCCCCGCGCCTCGGCGGTCATGTCACAGCATGCGTTCATTGTCTATCACCTCGCGACCCAGGTCGCCGGCGCCACCAAGATCGAGGTGGCCGCCCGGGACTTCGGTCACGACCTGCCGGCTATGGCTGCCGCCATCGGTGAGGATACGCGGGTGGTCTGGATCGCCAACCCGAACAATCCCACCGGCACTTTCGTTCCGGCGCCCGAGGTCGAAGCCTTCCTGCAGCGGGTTCCCAGCCGCGTGCTGGTGGTGCTGGATCAGGCATACAACGAATACCTGCCGGACCAAATGCAGGCGGACACGGTGCAGTGGCTGGCGCGCTTTCCCAACCTGGTCCTCACGCGCACGTTCTCGAAGGCCTATGGCCTGGCGGGCTTGCGCGTCGGCTTCGCCTTAGCGCATCCGGAAGTGGCGGACCTGATGAACCGCGTGCGCCAACCCTTCAACGTCAGCACCGTGGCCCAGGCGGCTGCGCTGGCTGCGCTCGGCGACGCTGACTTCGTCCGCCGCAGCGCGGACCTCAACCAGCGCGGTATGAAGCAGATTACCGCCGGCCTGGAGCAGCTAGGCCGCCCTTACATCCGCTCCTTGGGCAACTTCGTCAGCTTTCACGCCGGCGCGGCCGGGCAGGTGTATCAGCGCCTGCTCGAGCAAGGCGTAATCGTGCGGCCCATCGGCGCCTACGGACTGCCCGAGCATCTGCGGGTGACCGTCGGCCTCGAGACCGAGAATGTGCGTTTCATCAAAGCGCTGCGGGCGGCGCTCCACGCGTGACGCCGTGTTGAAGTCCTGCCCGCGTGACTGACATTCGCTTTCGCAGACTGGCCGTGTTCGGCGTTGGCCTGATCGGCGGCTCCTTCGCGCTGGCGCTGAAACGGGCCGAATGTGTGGAGCGGGTGGTCGGTGTCGGTCGCGGGCGCGCCAACCTGGAGCGCGCCCTGGAGCTCGGCGTGATCGACGAAATCGCGTCCGCTGCGCCGGCTGCGCTCGCGGGTGCCGATCTGGTGCTGGTCGCCGTACCCGTCCAGCAGACCGCGCGGGTGTTTGCGGCCATCGCGCCTCATCTCGAGGCCGATGCCGTGTTGACCGACGGCGGCAGCACCAAGCAAGACGTGGTGGCGGCGGCGCGCAGCAGCCTGGGCCTCAAGCTGATGCAGTTCGTCCCCGCCCATCCGGTGGCCGGTGCCGAGCTGTCGGGAGTGGAAGCAGCGAGCGCGGACCTGTATGACGAGCGCACGGTGGTCCTCACGCCGGTGGGAGAGACGAGCGATGACGCACGGCTCCGAGTGGATGCGGCCTGGCGCGCGTGCGGAGCGCGCACGGTGGAATTGTCGGCCAAGCGCCACGACGAAGTGTTCGCTGCGGTGAGCCATCTCCCGCACGCACTGGCGTATACGCTGGTGGAGATGCTCGCCGGTCGGGACGACGCCGCGGACTTGTTCGCCTTTGCCGGTGCCGGTTTCCGCGATTTCACCCGCATCGCGAGCAGCTCACCCGAGATGTGGCGGGACATCTGCCTCGCCAACAGCGATGCGCTGCTGGCCGAGATTCGCGCGTTCCAGGATCGGCTGTCGACCTTGGCCGCCGAGATCGAATCCGGAGACGGCGCAGACATCGAGCTCAGCTTCGAACTGGCGCGGGCGGCCCGCGGTAAGTGGCTGCGCAGCCGGTAGTGTGCGGATGAGCACCTATCCGCCCTATATCGAGTTAGGGCCACTGAGCCGGGCGGCGGGGACGGTGAGGCTGCCCGGGTCAAAGAGCATCTCCAACCGCACGCTGCTGCTGGCGGCTCTGGCCGAAGGCGCAACCGACATCCGCGACCTGCTGTCGTCGGACGACGTGGACCGCATGCTGGAGGCGCTCGAGCAACTTGGCGTGGGGCTCGATCGGAGCGGGGCGGAGCGGGTGCGCGTGACCGGCTGCGCGGGTCGGTTCCCGATCAAGGAAGCCGATCTGTTCCTGGGCAACGCCGGTACCGCCTTCCGGCCACTTACCGCGGCGTTGGCATTGAACGGCGGCCACTACTGGTTGTCAGGCGTGCCGCGCATGCACCAGCGGCCGATTGGCGATCTGGTGGACGCGTTGCGCGCGCTCGGCGCGGACATCCGCTACCTTGGGCGTGAGGGGTTCCCACCGCTGGAGATCATGCCCGCGGCAGTTCGCGGCGTTGCCCGCGTCGGCGTGCGGGGAAGTGTATCCAGCCAGTTCCTGACCGCACTCCTCATGGCCCTGCCGATGACCGGCACGAGCGTCACGGTAGAGGTCGAAGGCGAGCTGATCTCGAAGCCCTACATCGAGATCACGCTCCAGTTGATGGCGCTGTTCGGCGTCAGGGTGGGGCGCGAAGGATGGACGTCGTTTACCGTCGCACCCGGCCAGCGCTACCACAGCCCCGGCACGGTGCACGTGGAGGGCGATGCGTCCAGCGCCTCCTATTTCCTGGCTGCCGGTGCCATTGGCGGGGGGCCGGTCCGCGTGGAGGGCTTGGGACGCGACAGCGTGCAGGGTGACGTGCGCTTCGCCGAGGCCCTGGAGCAGATGGGCGCCACGGTAGACCGCGGCGAGAACTGGATCGAGGCCCGTGCCCCGGCCAGCGGCAAGCTGAAGGCATTCGACCTCGACTTGAATCACATCCCCGATGCCGCCATGACCTTGGCGGTGGCGGCATTGTTCGCAGACGGGCCCAGCCGCCTGCGCAACATCGCCAGTTGGCGCGTTAAGGAGACGGATCGTCTCTCCGCCATGGCCGCCGAGCTCCGGAAGGTGGGTGCCGACGTCGACGAGGGCTCCGACTACCTGGTGGTTACCCCGCCCGCCAGCGGTCGTCTGTCGCCCAACGCCTCGATTCACACCTACGACGATCACCGCATCGCCATGTGCTTTTCGCTGGTCGCGCTGGGCGGGGTCCAGGTCCGCATCAATGACCCCGGGTGCGTGGCGAAGACCTTCCCCGACTATTTCGAGCGCTTCGCGCAAATCACGGCGGAGACCGACATTCCAGTGGTCGCGATCGACGGTCCGTCCGCGTCGGGCAAAGGCACGGTGGCGCGCCTGGTGGCCGAGGCGCTGGGGTTTCACTATCTGGACAGCGGTGCACTCTATCGGCTGGTCGGCTTAGCAGCGCTCGAGCACCAGATCGACCTGGCCGACGCTGGAGCACTGGCGGTACTGGCCGCCGGGCTGGACTGCGAATTCCGGGGTGATCAGCTGCTAGTGGAAGGCATAGACGTGACCGGGGCGATCCGCACGGAAGAGGTCTCCGCAGCCGCTTCCCGCGTTGCCGGCGTAGCGGAGGTCAGGCGCTCGCTGCTCGACCGCCAGCGCGCCTTTCGCCACCCTCCGGGGCTGGTAGCGGACGGGCGCGACATGGGGTCGGTGATCTTCCCGGATGCGAAGCTGAAGGTCTTCCTCACGGCGAGTCCGGAGGAGCGCGCGCGGCGTCGCCATAAACAGTTGATCGACAAAGGAATACATGCTAACCTTGGCGCCCTTTTGCAGGACATCAACCAGCGCGACGCACGCGATGCGGGGCGCGGCGTTGCTCCCCTGCAGATGTGCGCAGATGCGCACCTGCTCGATACGACGGGTCTCTCTGTCGAAGAGGCCGTCGACCAGATACTGGCGTGGTGTCGGCAGGCGCTAAAACAGGCGCCATCCAGCTAGAACCGGATGTTCGCTGCCGGACTGAAAAAGTCGGCCGCCGGTGCAGTGGGATGGTTTTTTTGTGAACTAGGCCCCACGTGGCTTTGCCACTGGTCAACGTAAAGAGTTTCATTTTTCCTTCATGACAACCGCCACAGCCACCGCCTCCGTCTCCAAACCTTCTTCCGACCAATCCGAGAATTTCGCCGCGCTGTTCGAGGAAAGTCTCACCCACCAGGAAATGCGCACGGGTGAGGTGATCACCGCAGAAGTGGTGCGCGTGGATGCCAACTTCGTGGTGGTGAACGCGGGCCTCAAGTCCGAGAGCTATATCGCGATCGAGGAGTTCCGCAACGATCGCGGCGAGCTGGAGGTGCAACCGGGCGAGTTCGTGCAGGTCGCCATCGAGGCGCTGGAGGATGGCTACGGCGAGACCCGTCTGTCGCGGGAGAAGGCGAAGCGGCTGGCTGCCTGGCATGAGCTCGAGGCCGCGCTGGAGCAGGGCAAGGTGGTACAGGGGCTGGTCAACGGCAAGGTCAAGGGCGGGCTGACCGTGATGATCAACGGCATCCGCGCTTTCCTCCCCGGGTCGCTGGTCGACCTGCGCCCGGTGAAGGACACCAATCCCTACGAAGGCAAGCAGCTCGAGTTCAAGGTGATCAAGCTCGACCGCAAGCGCAACAACGTGGTGGTCTCGCGCCGCGCGGTGCTGGAAGCGACCCAAGGCCAGGAGCGCGAAGCGCTGCTCTCGAGCCTGCAGGAGGGGGCGGTGGTCAAGGGGATCGTCAAGAACATCACCGACTACGGTGCCTTCGTGGACCTGGGCGGTATCGACGGCCTGCTGCACATCACCGACCTCGCCTGGCGCCGCGTCAAGCACCCGTCCGAGGTGCTGGCGGTGGGCGACGAAGTCGAGGCCAAGGTGCTCAAGTTCGACCAGGAGAAGAACCGCGTCTCGCTGGGCTTGAAGCAGCTGGGCGAGGATCCCTGGGTCGGCATCGCCCGCCGCTATCCGACCGGCACCCGCCTGTTTGGCAAGGTCACCAACCTCACCGATTACGGTGCGTTCGTTGAGATCGAGTCCGGCATCGAAAGGCTGATGCATGTCTCCGAGATGGACTAAACCAACAAAAACATGCACCCGTCGCGCGTGGTCCAGGT
>JBGPMS010000084.1:0-16409 GCA_041487115.1 Gammaproteobacteria bacterium | reverse complement strand
ATTCATGAGGGACTCGGGATGATGGCGAGTCGAGTTGCGAGTCAGTTGCGGCTCGACTGGCGCAGCCGATAGATCACTCTATCGGCAAGACAGTCGAGCCGCAAATGGCCGCAAATCGGCCGCCAGCGCCCGAGTAGCCCGACGAAAACACCTTGCACCCGGTGTGAATCGCTCACAAGCCTCACCGCGCGCGACCTTCGTTAGCTTCGGGGGCGTCTTCATGAATTGTCCAGGCTAGGTTCGGGAGTCCCGGGAGGAGGGAAGCGCATAGCTTACGTCGATTTGCCCCGAGCCGGTGCCGCAGGCTGTACGACTGCAAATCCCCCCTCGCCCCCCCTAGCCCTTTTTTTCAAAGGGGGGAACATGTGAGCGGGGGTGTGTCCACCTGCGGGAGGCTCGGGGCTAGCTTTACCCCTCACATAGCCTGTTAAACTCGTTGTAATGACGCACATAGGCCCGATGCGATTGTTCGGATTCCTGTTTCCACTCGGTCTCGCTCTGGTCTCCGGCGTGCATGCGGCGCCGCTGCAGACCCCGCACCTGGAGGCGGAACTGGTGTCGGCGGTGCGCTCCATCGAGCCGGGCAAGCCCTTCACCGTGGCGCTACGCCTGAAGCACGACGAGCACTGGCACACCTACTGGAAGAACCCCGGTGACTCAGGCATGGCCACCGCCATCCAGTGGAGTCTGCCCGAGGGCTTTGCAGCCGGGCCGATCGAATGGCCCACCCCGCGACGGATTCCCATCCCGCCGCTCGCCAACTTCGGGTACGACGGTGAAATCCACCTCCTGACGATGATCCAGGCGCCCGCCGATCTGCCGCTTGGCCGCGCGATCGCCCTCGAAGCCAGGGCCGAGTGGCTGGTGTGCAAGGACATCTGTCTGCCCGGAGACGCCACTTTCAGTCTGTCCTTGCCGGTTTCGGCCGGCAAAGCGGAGGCCGACCCGCGCTGGGGGCCGCTGCTGGCGCAGGCGCGCAGCGAGTTGCCGCGGCCGCTGACCGGCTGGGTCACGGACGTGAGCCAGACCGGCGAGGGCATCCTCGTCCGCCTGAAACCTCCGGCTTCGGGCGGGCGTGAGATCAGCAAGGTGGTGTTCTTCCCGGAAGGCGAGGGCATCATCGAGAACGCAGCGGAGCAGAAACTGTCGCGCGACGGGGACGGGTGGGTGCTGCGGGTGGCGGCGGCGGAGGGGATCGGCTCGCGCGCCACCGTCGACGGGCTGCTGGTGGCGGAGCCCGGTTGGGGTGAAGCGATGCAGGGCGCGGCTGCGCAGGTCAGTCTGCCGGTCGTGGCTTCCGCGCCGGACCTCGCGCCACGCCGGCTCACGCTGGTCTCTGCCGTGGTCCTGGCGTTTGCCGGCGGTTTGATCCTGAACCTCATGCCCTGCGTCTTCCCCGTGGTCTCGATCAAGGTGCTGGGATTCGTGGAGCAGGCCCAGGGTGACCGCCGTCGACTGCGTCTGCACGGCCTGGCCTTCGGGTCGGGCGTGCTGGTCTGCTTCTGGGCGGTGGCCGGTCTCCTGCTCCTCCTGCGCTCGGGCGGCGCGGCGCTAGGCTGGGGTTACCAGCTCCAGTCGCCCATGATCGTCTCGGTACTGGCCGTGCTCTTCTTCGTGCTGGGTCTGAACCTCAGCGGATTATTCGAACTGGGCACGCGATTGCAGGTGCTGGCGGGCAGCGCGGGCGGCGAGCACGGGTACCGCGGCTCGTTCCTGGCGGGGCTGCTGGCCACCGTGGTGGCCACGCCCTGCACCGCGCCATTCATGGGTGCTGCGTTGGGCTATGCGCTGACACAGCCGGCTGGCTGGTCCATGCTGGTCTTCACCGCGCTTGCGCTCGGCATGGCTGCGCCGTACGTGGTGCTCAGTGCGTCGCCCGCGCTGGTGCGCCGGCTGCCGCGCCCGGGGCGCTGGATGCAAACCTTCAAGCAGCTGCTGGCGTTTCCCCTCTACCTCACGGTGGTGTGGCTGGTCTGGGTGCTCGGCAAGCAGCAGGGGCTGGATGGCGCGGTGCGCTTGCTGGCAGGACTGGTGCTCCTGGCCGCAGGGCTGTGGGCACTGGGTCGCTGGGGCGTGCCTTCCATGTCCGCGCGCGGCCGCGTTCTGGCGCGCGCGGCTGCCATCGCACTCGCTGTGACCGCCGTCGCTGTCGCCTGGCCAGGAGACAGCGCGCGGGCTCGCACGCCCGCGTCCGACCAACGCTGGCAACCCTATTCGCCCGCAGCTCTGCGCGATGCCCAGGCGTCCGGCAGGCCGGTGTTCGTGGACTTCACCGCTGCGTGGTGCGTCACTTGCCAGGTGAACAAAAGGCTGGTGCTCGAGTCCGAGCCGGTGCGTCGCGGCTTCGAGCAGAAGCGAGTGACGCTGATGCGGGCTGACTGGACCAACCGCGACGCGGACATCGCCGCCGCGCTGGCGCGGCTGGGCCGCAGCGGCGTGCCGGTCTACGCACTGTATGCCCAGGGCGCGGACGCCGCGCCGCGCTTGCTGCCGGAGATCCTTACCCGCGACCTGGTACGCGGCGCGCTCGACGCCCTGCCGAGCCCGCCCGACTGACCTCCCACCGACGTGTAGCGTACGCAAGGAGCACAGATGAAACGACTGATCCAAATGCTGGCAATCGGCACGCTGAGCCTGGCCGCCGCATCCGCTCTGGCGGCCGCAGCCCCGGGACAGCCGGGTACCGACTTTACCCTCACGGACATTGGCGGCAAGCCGCGCAAGTTGTCCGACCTGCACGGCAAGTACGTGGTGCTGGAGTGGTTCAACTCGGAGTGCCCGTTCGTGCAGAAGCACTACGAGAGCGGCAACATGCAAGGCCTGCAGAGGCAGTACACCGCCAAGGGTATCGTCTGGCTGTCGATCAACTCCACCAACCCGGCCCACAGCAACTACCGGGACGAGGCGCGCTCGGCCCAGATCGTGAAGGACTGGAAGATGAGCCCTACCGCGCTGGCCTTGGACAAGGACGGAAAGGTGGGCCAGGCATACGGTGCGCGCACGACACCGCACATGTTCGTCATCGATCCCAAAGGCACGGTGATCTACGCCGGGGGCATCGACGACAAGGCGACCTTCAGTCCGGCCGACGTGAAGAGCGCGAAGAACTTCGTGGCCGCCGCGCTGGACGAGTCCCTGGCCGGCAAGCCGGTGTCCACGCCCAGCAGCCGTCCCTACGGCTGCTCTGTCAAGTATTGATCCGCCTTCCCTGCCGTCCGACGGGCTGCCGCGGCGGCCCGTTTTCTTTTGCCCTTTCGGCGGGACTGTCTACAATCCCCGGATGACGCTGCCTTTCTTCTGCGGATCGACCCGTGGCTGAGTCGAAGCTCGGCGATGTTCGCCTCGTGCCGCTCGGTGACAGGGTGCTGCTGGCCGAGCTGGGTGCCGACGCGCTGGAGTCGACCGCGCTGCGGGTTCACGCGGTGGCCGAACACCTGCTGCGATACCCGCTGGCGGGTGTGCGGGACGTGGTGGCGGCCGTATGCACGGTGGCCCTGCACTACGAACCGCTGGAGCTCGAGCCGTTTCCCGAGGGGGTGACGCCGTTCGAGGCCCTGGCGCAGCAGGTGAGGGAACGGCTCGGCTCGCTCGATCTCACGGTGGCACCTGCGGCCGATGAATTCGAGATCCCGGTGTGCTACGGCGGGGAGTTCGGCGAAGACCTGGGAGCGCTGGCCGAGGCGCACGGCCTGAGCAGCGACCAGGTGATCGCGCTGCACCTGGCGCCGCTGTACCGCGTGCAGATGCTCGGCTTCGCGCCTGGCTTCGCTTACCTTGCCGGACTCGATCCGCGCATCGCGACGCCGCGCAGGGCCACACCACGCACGCGCGTTCCCGCCGGAAGCGTCGCCATCGGCGGAGAGCTGACCGGCGTCTATCCGCTGGACCTGCCGGGAGGGTGGCACCTGATCGGGCGCTCGCCGCTGCGGTTCTTCGATCCCGCTGCCGAGCGGCCGAGCCTGCTGGTTGCAGGAGACCGCGTGCGTTTCGTGTCTGTCACCGAGGACGAGTATGCGGATCTGGAGCAACGCGCGCGATGGCGCTGAAGGTCCATCGCGCGGGAATCCTGTCCACCCTGCAGGACCTGGGTCGCCACGGCTACCAGCGCTTCGGCGTGCCGGTCGGCGGTGTGATGGACGAATACTCGCATCGCCTGGCCAACCTGCTGGTCGGCAGCGCCGAGCAGGAGGCCACACTCGAGATCACGCTGGCGGGCCCGCGTCTGGAGTTCACCCAGGTTGGATTGATCGGCATCTGCGGAGGCGATTTCACGCCCACCATCGACGGCAGGAAAGTGCCGGCGGCGCGCCCCGTGCTGGTGGCGAAAGGCAACGTGCTGGACTTCGGTACCTGCCGCCTGGGCTGCCGCGCCTACCTCGCGGTGGCCGGCGGGTTCGAGGTGCCACGCGTGATGGGGAGCAAGAGCACCTATCTGCGCGGCGGGTTCGGCGGATTCGAAGGGCGTTCGCTGCGGCGGGGTGACTTGTTGCCCATCGGCGAGGGTGGCGCCGGACTGTACCCGGGGCTGCGCGCGCAGCTCGAGCAGGGCGCTGCCTTCGCGTATCCGCGCTGGTCGGTCAACGCCCATTCCGCTTTTCTCGCGCACGACCATCATCGCATCCACTTCGTCCCCGGACGACACTGGGATCTGTTCTCCGAAGACAGCCGGCAACAGTTCTCCGCCGTGACGTTCCGCATCGCGCCGGATTCGGACCGCATGGGCTACCGTCTGGAGGGGCCGCCGCTGCTGCTGAAGCAGCCGGTGGAAATCCTGTCCGAGGCGGTCACTTTCGGCACCATCCAGATCCCGCCCGACGGCCGCCCCATCGTGCTCATGGCCAATCGCCAGACTACCGGGGGTTATCCGCGGATCGGCGAGGTGACGACCGTCGACCTGCCGCTGCTCGCCCAGCTTCCGCCTGGGGACACGGTCCAGTTCGAGCCGATGACGCTGGAGGACAGCCAGCGGCTGTATCTGCAGCGCGACCGCGACCTCGGGATCATGCGCGAAGCGCTGCGAATGAGGATGGCACTATGAGAGCCGACGTGGACCTCAACTGCGACATGGGCGAGAGCTTCGGTGCCTGGCAGATGGGTTCCGACGTGGCGGTGCTGGATCACGTGAGCTCGGCCAACATCGCCTGCGGCTTTCACGCCGGCGATCCCGGCGTCATGCACCGCACGGTGCGGACGGCGCTCGAACGCGGGGTTGCCGTCGGCGCACATCCGTCGCTCCCCGACTTGCAGGGCTTCGGACGGCGCACCATGCGCGTCACGCCCGAAGAGGTGTACGACCTGGTGCTGTACCAGATAGGCGCGCTGGCCGGGTTCTGTCGGGCGTCCGGGGGCGGACTGTCGCACGTTAAGGCGCACGGGGCGCTTTACAACATGGCCGCGAAGGACGCGGAGCTAGCCGCGGCGATCGCTGGCGCGGTGCGCGACTTCGACCGGACGCTGGTGCTGTTCGGTCTCGCCGGCAGCGAGCTGGTGCGCGCCGGCAGTGCCGCCGGCCTCGAGGTGGCGAACGAGGTGTTCGCGGATCGCAGCTACCAGCCCGACGGCACGCTGACTCCACGCAGCCAGCCGAACGCGATGATCGGCGACGTGGGCGCGGCGCTGGCCCAGGTCGAGCGCATGGTGCGTGAGGGCAAGGTGCGCGCGCTCGATGGCACCCACGTCACGATCGAGGCCGATACCATCTGCATCCACGGCGACCAGCCGGGTGCGGCCGAGTTCGCGCGCGAGCTGCGCGCCCTGTTGGTGCGACTCGGCGTCGCCATCCGCGCTCCGGGAGCCGGGAGCGTGAAGCTCTCGTGATGGTGTTGCATCTGTTGCGTCTCGTGGTCTCTCGCAGCTCCTGGCGCCTTGGCGGTTCGATCCTCGTTCCTGGTCTGGCTGGTCTCGCGTCCGCGCAGGAGCCGCAGGACGAAATGGCGTTGAAAGACGGATCCGCGCTGCTGTGGCGTGCTACCGCGCAGCGCGTCGACGACGCGATGCTGCTCAAGAAGGTGCGTGCGCTGCGCGTGCTGGTGACCTACGATCGGACCAACTTCCACGTGGTCGACGGCCAGCCGCGCGGCTACGAATACGAGCTCACGCAGCAGTTCGAGAAGTACCTCAACCACCGGCTGGGCAAACGCACGCTGCACACGCGCTTGATCTACGTGCCGATGGCGCTGGAAGACCTGATTCCAGCGCTGCTGGACGGGCGTGGTGACATCGTCGCCGCGAATCTCACCGTCACCTCGGAGCGGGCCCGCCAGGTGGCCTTCAGCCATCCTTATCTCGAGGACGTGAAGGAGGTGGTGGTCACGCACCGCACCGCGCCTCCACTGTCGCAGCTCGAGGATCTTGCTGGGCGCACCGTGATGGTCCTGGCCGGCAGCAGCTACGCCGCGCATCTGCGAGCGTTGAGTGCCGAGCTCCAGGCCAAGGGGTTGGCGCCGATCGCGATGGGCGTGAAGGACGTGACCAAGGCCAGCGCGAACATCCTGGCCGTGTTCGCTACATGGACCACCTGCGCGGCACCTATCTCGACGACAGTCGACTCGCGCTGGGCCCGCGCGTCGATCTCACCCTCGCCGCCTACAATGCTGGTCCCACACGCCTGCGGCAGATGCGTCAGCGGGCCAAGCACATGGGCCTGAACCCGGACGTCTGGTTCGGCAACGTGGAGCGCGCCGCCCAGGTCACTGTCGGAGACGAGACCGTGAACTACGTTGCCAACATCAACAAGTACTACCTCGCGTACCGGCTCAGCCAGGCGCTGCTGGATGAGCGTGCGGCGGGGGGAAGGAGGCGGTGAAAGGTGAAGAGTGAAGTTAGGTGGCGCGGAGGCAAATTGGTCTATGATCAACGGTGTGCTTGCGGTGATGGTCAATTGTGAAGCCAAAGGTTTATATTGAAACGACTGTGGTCAGTTACCTGATCGCGGCGCCGAGCCGCGATGTCATCGTCGCGGCCCATCAGCAGATCACCGATGAGTGGTGGAAGACTAAGCGCCAGTTCTTCGACCTGTTCGCGTCGCAGCTAGTTCTACGGGAATCCAAGGCAGGCGACAAGGAGATGGCGCAGCGGCGCATGGCCGCTCTAGAGGAGGCTGCGCTATTGGAGGTCACGGAAGAGGCAGTGGCGCTGGCCGAACAGTTGATCAGTCGAGGTCCGCTGCCGCGAAAGGCCGCAGAGGATGCCGTCCATATCGCGGTGGCCGTAGTGAACGGTCTGGACTATCTGCTCACCTGGAACTGCAAACATATCGCGAACGCGAAGATGAGAGACAAGATCGACGAGGTTTGTCGGCTCCGCGGATACGAGCCCATCATCATCTGCACCCCTGAGGAACTGTTCGAGGATTAGTGCCATGTGGGAAGATCCTGTTGTAGAAGCGGTACGCAAAGTGCGCGAGGCGCATGCTGCGCAGTTTGACTATGACCTGCAAGCAATCTACCGAGCCTTGAAGGAAGAAGAGGCTCAGAGTGGACACAAGTTCGTCAGGCTCCCGCAGAAACACGCTGAAGTCGATAGTGCACCTCATCCACGCTCCGAACCGAGCGCCGTCTAACTTCCGGCAGATGCGCCAGCGGGCCAGGCACATGGGCCTGAACGCGGACGTTTGGTTCGGCAACGTGGAGCGCGCCGCCCAGGTCACTGTCGGAGACGAGACCGTGAACTACGTTGCCAACATCAACAAGTACTACCTCGCGTACCGACTCAGCCAGGCGCTGCTGGATGAGCGGGCGGCGGGGAAATGAGGCGGGTGCACGTGGACGTCTTGTGGGTGAACCCAGCGGCCGTGCCGGCCCCAAGGAGGCAATGAAGACAGTGCCGATCTCCTGCCGCCCGATGGGCCATCAGTAGAGGAGCGACTCGTTGCATGTCTCGCGGACCGGCACCAACCTCACCGGCCTCTCCTGGCGGGGCCCAGATAACGACCCGAAGCGATTGGAGCTGGTTCCAGCAGCTGGCGACGCACGGTCGGCGTTGGACAAACCCGCCGGACCCGAACTTGTTCGCGCTCGAGGCGGCGGTGCTGTCGTCCCCATCCCGTCATCCCGTCCGGACTGACCTCGTGAACCATGGATACTTCGTGGAGGGGTTCGTGACGGCGTTCGCGTTGCTGGATGCGTCTGTTCAAGACTTCGTAGGGGCGCTCCTTCAGCAAAAAGGACTCGCAGAGCATCAGGCGAAGGAACTACTGCGATCTGTCGAGTCGGAGCGACTTAGGAGGTACCTCGAACTCATACTTCCCGTGCTTGGAGTGACTTCACCTCTCTGTGATCGCGCCTTGGCCTCAGAGTTTAGGTGGCTCAACCAAACTCGGAACAAGCTCATGCACGCCGGACAACGCTGCGACCTCCGGGACGCCCAGCGGGGGGGTACAGCGGTCCTTGCAGTCCTTCGCTCTTTGAACTCATGCGGTGCGAGTTACGTGCTGCCGGCATCTCTGTCATTCTGGTCGCCTCCACGATGACATTCCAAGTGGCGCGGCCAGGCTCATTCGCCGGAGAGGTGTCTATCCACTGCTTGGGGACGTCTTGGTGGTTGACGAACAGACTGCAGCGAACTCGTAGCCGCGATGCTGCCTAACCCGTCAGTTGCGCCGGAGCCGCAAACAGCGCCGCTTCGCTTTGCTGTTTGCGGTCCGGTGAACTGAGTCGGTTGGGCGCTGAGGGTAGGGTAAGGGAGGCGTCTTCGACGCGTGGGAGAGGGCTAGGGTAGGGGTACTCTCACTCTTCACGCCTCTGCATTAACCCCTTTCGCCCCACCCCTGCGTTCACAGCCTCTGTAAACCTTCATTACAGAGGAGAAGCGTCATGAAACGCATGCATGTCTTGCTGGGCCTGTTGCTGTCCATCGCCGCCACCCCGGCGCTGGCGGTCGGCTCGCTCGCCGATGTCAGCATCTACGACCGCGCCAGCGGCAGGGTTCTGCCGGTGTATCAGGCGGATGGCCGCTGGTACCTGGCGGGGAGAACCGGTAACGAGTACGAGGTGCGCATCCGCAACAACACCGGTGGCGATCTGTTGGCGGTGGTGTCGGTGGACGGCGTGAACGTAGTGAGCGGCGAGACCGCATCCACCGGCCAGGGCGGCTACGTAGTCGGCGCGTGGCAGTCGTTGAGCATCTCCGGCTGGCGCAAGAGCGTGGACCGCGTCGCGGCCTTCTACTTCACCGACCACAACGATGCCTACGCGACGCGCACCGGCCGGCCCGACGACGTGGGTGTGATCGGCGTCGCGGTGTTCAAGCGCAAGGTCGAGCCTGCGGTCGAGTTGGAGCAGCCTCCGGTGCGTCGCGAGCCCTTCGACGACTCTTCGCGCCGCCAGGAACGCTACGACGGCGCACAACCGAGTCAGGCGCCCAAGGCCTCCTCGAATGCGGGCGCTAGCGCGGATAGCGCCGCGCACCCCGCGTCGCCGTCACCCGCATCACCGTCGGCCGAGGCGCCGCGTGCGATGGAGAAGCGCATCGGTACCGGCCATGGCCGCGCGCAGACCTCGCACGTGCGCTACGTGAGCTTCGAGCGCGAGTCGGATACGCCGAACGAAGTGGTCGCGCTGAACTACGACACGCGCGCGAACCTGGTGGCACGCGGCATCATCCGGCAGGAACCGCGCGATCCCAATCCCTTCCCCGCGCGCTTCGTGCCCGACCCGCCGCCCCGCTGGTAACGGCTCATCATGCCGCGGGAGGAACGGGCCTCGCGTATACTCCCGCCGCGATGGACGCGGCCCCGCCGGACGAGGAACTGATGCTGCGCTTCAGCGGCGGCGGCGACGCCGCCGCTTTCGACGCACTCTATGCGCGCCACCGCGGCGGAGTATTCCGCTATCTGTTGCGCCAATGCGGCGACCGCGCCGCCGCCGAGGAGCTGTTTCAGGACATCTGGATGAACCTGGTGCAGGCGCGCAGCCGCTACCGGGTGGAGGCCAAGTTCACCACCTACCTGTACACGCTCGCGCACCACCGGCTGATGGATCATTTCCGCCGTCGCAAGGGGCAGGAGCTGGTGTCCCTGGACCAGGACGAGGATGATCCACCCGAGCTGCCAGCCTCCGCCACACTGCAGCCCGAGCGCATGGCGGAGTCGCGGGAGCAGGCCGCCCGTTTGCTGTCCCTGGTGGAGGCCTTGCCGGCCGTCCAGCGTGAGGCGTTTCTGCTGCAGCAGGAGGGCGACCTGAGCCTGGAGCAAATCGCCGACGTGACGGGCTCCAACCGCGAAGCGGTCAAGAGCCGCCTGCGCTACGCGCTGAGCAAGCTGCGCGACGGGATGAAGGATTACCTGTGAGCGGCAATACCCCCGACGATCGTGAGCTGGAGCGGCTGGCGTCCGAAACCGCCGGACTCCAGCAGCGCTACCGCGCGTCTTCCCTGGACGAGCCGTCCGCGGCGGTGGATGACGCGATCCGTGCCGCCGCGCGGCGCGAGGTCAGCGCGCGCCCGCGCCTGGCCGGGTCTCCGTTCAGCGCATCCTGGCGCATCCCGCTCTCGATCGCGGCGGTGGTGCTGGTCAGCGCGACGCTGACTGTCCTGCTGGTCGACCGCGACGCGCATCTGCCGGTTGCCCGGGACGCGGAACGGCCCGTCCCGGGCCCTCGACTGGACGAGGCAAGGGAGCGCGACGAACCGGCGCCCGCGCCAGCGCAGCCCGCCGCGAAGGCTGCAGCCCGCACGCCCGAATCCGTCGCCCCCGCGCTGCCCAGCGAAAAAGCCAAAACGGCCGCGTCGAATGCGGCCGCCAGCGCCGATAGCGAGAGGCGCGCGCGGTCTGCTGAAACCGAAGCTCAGACCCGCGAGGCGGGAACCATCGCGGCTCAGCCCGCGACTGCATCGCCGCCGGAACCGTTCCCGGCGGAGACGAAGCCCGCCTCAACGCTCGCTGCGCCCGCTGCGTCCCCTGACCAGAGTGCCGCCGGGGGCGAAGCGAGCCGGCCAGCCTCTCCCTCGGGCGCAACGCCATCCCCGGCGCGCGTGGACGTGTCGCGGAATGCTGTGGCGAAGATGGAAGCGATGCGGGAAGCCCCTGCCGTACGGACGGAGGCAAAGGATGCCGGGGCGCTGCGCGATGAGCGTGTAACGCCGCAATCGCCTGTGCGAGGCTTCTCGGAAGGCGCCGCACCGACCGCGCCGGGCGCCGAGGAGCGCGCGACGGCCGGCTCCCTGGCCAAGAAGCAGGGGGCGTCCGCCGACTCTGCTTCGGAGCCCTCCGCCAAACCCTGGGAGCAGGATCCGCGGGCCTGGCTCAAGCACGTCGAGGAACTGCGGACGAGCGGGCGCATCGAGGACGCCAAGGCCAGCTTCAAAGCCTTCCGCAGCCGCTACCCAGACTACCCGCTGCCGGCCGGCTTTGTGCTACCTGGCGCCTGATTCATAACGGAAATGGGACGGGTCGGGACACGGTCGGCGGCGGCGCCGGGGCCGCTGGCACCTAAAGTTCCACCGCCGCGCTCCGTTAAAGAAGCTGATCTATCGGCTTCCGGTACCTGGGAGGGAACATTGCCCGGAAGCGATGCGCCCTTGCGCACCCGACTGCCACGTTTGCCGACCCCGAAGCCCGTACCGAGCACTCACGCGCCCATTCCTTACGCACCATGATCGTCAGCTCCAACCCCCGCTTCGACGAGCTGAAAACGACTGGCAAGCTGCCGTCGCCGTCGGGCGTAGCGCTGGCGATCATCGAACTGTGCCGCCGCGATGGCGTCAATATCGACGAAATCACCCACGCGGTACGCGCCGACCCGGCGCTGTCTGGACGCATCATCAAGTTTGCCAATGCCGCCGCGCATGCTCCGCGCCGGCCGGTGGTTTCGGTGCGCGAGGCGATCCAGCTGGTCGGTGTCAATACGGTACGCCAGCTCGTGCTCGGATTCTCGCTTCTCGGCCAGTACCGTTCCGGCGCATGCAAGGCCTTCGACTACAGCCGTTACTGGTCGCGCTCTCTGGCCGTAGCTATCGCTGCCAGCGCCGTATGCCTGCGCGTGCGCAGTGCCCCCGCCGAGGAGGCCTTCACCTGCGGCTTGCTGTCCGGTGTCGGCACGCTGGCCTTGGCCACCATCTATCCCACCGAATACGCGGAGTTGATCGCCGCGTCGACCAAGGGGTCGCTGCACGAGATGGCGCGGCTCGAGCGCGAACGCTTCGCCACCGACCACAACGAGCTCGGCGCGGCACTGCTGGAAGACTGGCATCTGCCGCGGCTGTTCGTGGCCTCCGTGTTTCATCACGAAGCACCCGACCAGGGGCGGCTGCCCGAAGGCTCGCGCGAGTTCGTCATCTGTCACATGCTGCACCTGGCAGCGCAAGTGGGCGATTTCTGCGTCGCGCGCGATGACGACCGCAAGGCGCTCGTCGCCGAGCTGATCCTGGCCGCGGCCAAGGTTGGCATGGATCAGCCCGCGCTTTCCAAGTTGTCCGACGAGGTGGTCGCCCAGTGGCGCGAGTGGGGCAAGATTCTCGAGGTCAAGACCCAGGAGATCCCCAACTTCGAGGCGTTGGCGCAGGACAGGGACGAGCCGCTGCAGGCTCTGGGCCCGATGCAGGGCAAGACGGTGCAGCCGCTCACCATTCTCGTAGTGGAAGACGATCGCGCCACGCAGTTGCTGGTGGAGCACCTGCTGAAGGGCCTGGGCCACAAGGTCCACAGCGCTCAGGACGGGCGCGGCGGCCTGGCGCTCGCCATGTCGGTGCGGCCGCAGATCATCATTTCCGACTGGATCATGCCGGGCCTCGACGGGGTCTCGTTCTGCAAGGCCCTGCGCCAGACCGACGAAGGCCAGCAGATGTACTTCATCATCCTCTCGGCGCTGGAGCAGGATGATCAGTTGGTGGAGGCGTTCGAGTCCGGCGTGGACGACTACCTCACCAAGCCGTTTACCCCGCGGGTGCTCGCCGCGCGCCTGGGCGCAGGCCAGCGCGTGATCAAGCTGCAGGAGGATGCGCGGCGCGACAGCGAGAACCTCCGCCGCTTCGCTGCCGAGCTGGCGGTGGCGAACCGGCGGCTGCAGCAGGCGGCTCTGACCGATCCTTTGACCGGGTTGCCCAACCGCCGCTACGGCATGGAGCGGCTGGAGCAGGAATGGGCGGCAAGCGCCCGCAGCCAGCGCCCGCTCACTTGCATGGTCGTCGACGTGGACCAGTTCAAGCAGGTGAACGACACGTACGGCCACGACAGCGGCGACGTGGTCTTGCGCCAGGTGGGGTCGGTGCTGCGCAAGGAGGCACGCACAGAGGACGTGATCTGCCGCATCGGCGGCGAGGAGTTCCTGGTCATCTCGCCCGACACGACCATCACTGCCGGCCTGCACCTGGCGGAACGGTTGCGCAGTGCGGTGGCCAGAGCGCGGGCGTCGAACGGCGCCATCAGCCACAACACCACGGTGAGCATTGGCGTCTCCCAGCGGGAGCCGGGCATGATGCGCATGGATGAGTTGATCAAGGCCGCCGACAATGCCCTGTACGGAGCGAAGCGCGCCGGCCGCAACCGGGTGTCACCCACCTTGCCGCAGGCGACCGCAGAGGCCAAAGTCGGCTAGCGGCCTGATGCAAAACCACACCGCGAGCGCTAACGCGAAGTTTGCGTGAGGTGCGCACGCGCGCAAGCGCTTAAACGAGCGACAGGTCGTGCTTCGACTCTGCGTGCAAAGTACGCCTTCGCAGAGTCTTGCATAACCCTGCTGGCGTTTCGGATGAGCAAAAGGAAACGGCGTCAGATCTGCGTCTGACGCCGTTTTTCTTCAATGCTGCTCCTGTCCGACAGCGGCTGTCAGGCTGCCTTCTTGCGAGTCGAAGCCGTCTGGGCGGCGACGTTGGCCACATTGGACTCGGCGATCGCCGTCATCTGCTTGGTGGCTTTCAGCATCGATTCGTAGGCGGTATTGGCGAACTGGATCACCGACTTCGCTGCGGCGACCGCACCCTCGGAGCCGGGAGGCGCGCTCTTCAGCGCGTTGTCGAGAGCGGACACGACGGTCTTGTTGAACTCGCCAACCTGCTGCTCGAGCAAAGTCGAAATCTCGGCCTGGGTGCTCGCGGCCGCTTCGTAAACGCTCCGGGCATAGGCCTGCGCCTTTTCCAGGACGGGTTGGGCCAGGCTAGTACCCAACGCGGACCACTCGCTCGGATCCTTGATCGTGCTTAGCAGCTGGGTGGTCTTGACCCCGTCTGCGAAAGCGGTCTTGGCTGCGCTGAACTGCACGGCAGCCAACTTCTCCACACCCTGGGCGGCGATCTCGGCCAGCTTCAGGGCGGTTTCCAACTGGGTCTTGCTCAGGGCGGCTACTTGCTCGTTGACTTGAACCATCATTTACTCCTTGGTAGTCAGAAGATTAGGACTAAGCCGCCCGCGCCTCTGAGCGGTCTTTGCTGCGATGCACAATGATCATTATAGGGTCGTCGGGAGGGATGTCAAGCATAATTGATGCGATGCAGCAAAAGAGAGGTAAGAAGCGCGGCCACGAAGCAGCGTGCCGAAGCGACGAAGCCTACTTAAGCCGCGGAAAAAACGTGGGAAACCGCAACGATCTGGCGCGGTGAAACGCCGCGCCCAGCGCGGCGCCTGTTGCGCTCTGTCTAATCCCTGAGCTTTAGCGCCAAGGTCATCCCGTCCCCGATCGGCACAAGGCTGATGCGTACGCGGGCGTCCTTGAACAGGCGCTGGTTGAAGGCGCGAATGGCCTGGGTGTCGGGGTCCTGGGCGTCGGGATCAGCCGGTTGGCCGGACCACAGCGTGTTGTCGACGGCGATAAGCCCGCCGGGACGCAGCAAAGTGAGCGCCCGCTCGTAGTAGCCCCAATAGTTTTGCTTGTCGGCATCGATGAAGGCGAAGTCGTACGTACCGGCGTGGCCGTGCGCGACGAGGCGGTCCAGAGTCTGCAGCGCGGGAGCCAGGTAGAGATCGATCTTCTGGTCGACGCCTGCTTCCAGCCAGTAGCGGCGCGCGATCGAGGTCCATTGCTCGTTGATGTCGCAAGCGGTGATGTGGCCATCGGGCGGCAGGGCGAGTGCTACCACGAGCGAGCTGTAGCCCGTGAATACGCCGACCTCCAGGCACCTCTTCGGCTGCAGTGCCTGCACCAGCAGCGACAGCAACTGCCCCTGCTCGGGCGCGATCTGCATCATGGACATGGGCAGGCTGGAGGTTTCCTCGCGCAAGCGCTGGAGCAGCGGGGGTTCGCGCACTGACACCGACAGCAGGTACTGGTAGGTCCGGTCGGGCAGTCCGATGGTCTTGTTGGACATGGAGGTTGCTAGAATCCTTGTTTGTTGCGTCGGCAATGCTAGCACCACGGGAACGGCTTGCGCCGGCGAGATCGACACCGCACAACACCAGCCAAGGCCGCCATGTGCCAGCTCCTGGGGATGAACTGCAACGTCCCCACCGACATCTGCTTTTCCTTCACCGGCTTTCGCCAGCGCGGGGGCGCCACCGGCCAGCACTCGGACGGTTGGGGCATTGCCTTCTTCGAGGGGAACGGTTGCCGGCTGTTTCTCGATCCGGAGCCGGCCGTGCATTCGCCGGTGGCCGACCTGGTGCGCCGCTACCCGATCCGCTCGGTGAACGTCATCGCGCACATCCGCAAAGCGACCCGGGGCGCGGTCAGCCTGGAGAACACGCATCCGTTCATGCGCGAGCTGTGGGGGCGCTACTGGATCTTCGCCCACAACGGGACTCTGGAGAGCTTCGCGCCGCGCCTGCGGGGCGACTACCGTCCGGTGGGCACGACCGACAGCGAACTGGCTTTCTGCTGCATCCTGGAGGCATTGCGCGACGCGTTTCCCGCCGGTATCCCGCCCGTGTCGGAGCTGCTCGAGCTGCTGGAGCACATCACGGGCGAGCTGGCGCGCCACGGCACCTTCAACTATCTGCTGTCCAACGGCGAGTACCTGTTCGCGCATTGCGCCGACCAGCTGTCCTATGTCGTGCGCCAGGCGCCGTTCACCACCGCGCACCTGCTGGACGAAGATGTAGCGGTGGATTTCAGCCAGGTCACCAAACCGGACGATCGAGTAGCCGTGATCGCCACCCTGCCGCTGACCGACAACGAGGAATGGACGGTGCTCGGGAAGGGTGAGTTGGCCTTGTTCCGCGACGGCGCGAGGATCCTGTTCTGACTTGAGGGCCCACACGCGCGCAGCCGTGTCTACAAAGGTCTGAGCAGGCGACAGGTCCGTTGGACGCTGCCCGCGGAGAACCGGCTCGACTCAGCCCACATCAGTTGGTGCCGGCGCTTCCCTTCGACGGCCCACGCGAGGAAGCTCCCAGTTCGCCATGGCCTGGTGCCAGAAGTCTCGAACAGCCGCACCCTCCAGTTCGACGCCTGTTCCCTGATTCAGAAACTGCCATACCGCTTGCAACACGGCCACCGCGCGCGTGGTGTCGACTGGCGTCGCTCCGGTCTGCTTGGAGAGCT
>JBGPMS010000083.1:0-16478 GCA_041487115.1 Gammaproteobacteria bacterium | reverse complement strand
CGCCTACGACGGCAGCGAGTACGCCTTCTTCTATGCCTCCGACGTGACCGAGCGCAAGGCCGCGGAGCTGCGCATCCGCCACCTCGCCCACTACGATGCACTCACTTCGCTGCCCAATCGCAATCTCCTACGCGACCGCCTGGATCAGGCGTTGCACCTGGCCCACCGCTACCAACTGAGCGTAGCGGTCGTATTTGTCGGCCTGGATCGTTTCAAGCTGGTCAACGATACCTTGGGATACGCCGCGGGAGACCAGGTGCTCCAGCTCGCCGCATCGAGGATGAGCGCCTGCGTACGCGATGTGGATACCGTCGCCCGCATCGGTGGCGACGAGTTCGCGCTGGTGCTGGCGGGCGGGGCCCCGGAGGAGGTCGACGGAGCCGTGCTGGCGGTGCAGCGCATACTCGGGGCCTTCTCGCAGCCGGCGCTAGTGGGTGACCGGGAGATCTTCGTGACCTGCAGCATCGGGGTAGCCGTCTATCCGCACGACGGTCGCGATGCCGAGGCGCTGCTCCAGAACTCCAGTGCCGCGATGTATCGAGCCAAGGATCAAGGGCGCAACAACTACCAGCTCTACACGGCGGCGAGCGCCTCCCGTGCCCCCCAGTGGCTGTCGCTGGAAACCGGGCTGCGGCATGCGCTCGAGCGCGATGAGCTTCGCCTCCACTATCAGCCCCAGGTCAGCCTGCGCACCGGTCAGGTGGTCGGCCTCGAAGCCCTGTTGCGCTGGACCCACCCGGAGCTCGGGCCGGTACCGCCGGAGACCTTCATCCGGATAGCGGAGGAGACCGGACTGATCCTCCCCATCAGCGAGTGGGTGTTGCATGCCGCGTGCACTCAGCTCAAGGCCTGGCACGCACAGGGGATGGGGCCGTTGCGGCTGGCCGTCAATCTCTCGGCGCGCCAGTTCCGCCAGAAAGACCTCGCGACCAAGGTGTCCACCACGCTGGCACAGACCGGGTGCCATCCCCACAGTCTTGAGCTGGAGCTGACCGAGAGCACGCTGGTGCAGAACATCGAAGTGGCGATCCGCGTGATGGCCGAGCTCAAGCAGCTCGAGGTGCACATTTCGCTGGATGATTTCGGTACCGGCTACTCGAGCCTCACCCACCTCAAGCGCTTCCCCATCGACACCCTCAAGATCGACCGGACCTTCGTGCGCGAGATCACCTGCGACCGGGACAGCGCCGCCATAGCCGACGCGATCATCGCCATGGGCCACAGCCTGCGGCTGCAGGTCATCGCCGAAGGGGTGGAAACCAGGGGGCAGCTGGCGGTATTGCATACGCGCGGCTGCGACCAGATCCAAGGCTACCTGTTCTCGAAGCCTTTGCCACCGGAGGACCTCACGCAGTTGCTGACCGATCGGCACAGCCTGTCGCTGCCCTCCACCGCCAGAGGCGCAGCCAAGCCCACCGTGCTGCTGGTCGACAAAGAGGCGAACATGCTGGCGGCCCTCAGGCGAGCCCTGCGGGGCGAAGGGTATCGGGTTCTCGGGGCGGATAGCGCCGAGGCGGCGTTCGAGGTACTGGCACAGAAGACCGTGCACGTGATCGTCTCCGACCTGCACTTGCCGGAGATGAACGGTGCTGAGTTTCTTGCGCGAGCGAAAGACCTGTATCCGCATACCGTGCGTTTGCTGTTGAGCGAATCTGCGGAGCTGCAATCATTGGACGAAGCTGTCAACCGAGCAGCGGTATACAACTTCCTGCCCAAACCCTGGGAAGATGGGCCGTTGCGCGAGCAACTGCGCGAGGCCTTTCGCCGGCACAGAGCGGACCACAAGCGCCCTTGACTGGCCCGTGCCACGGTCTTGCGATCTTGGCACGACCCCATGCCGTGCGGCGGTACCGGACCCGACCTGGAGATCCTCCGGACTCCGCGCGAGGCCGGGAAACGTCAAGCCTTGCTGAAGAACAGCGGCGCAGCCAGGATCCCCTGCACCACCGACGCGATCCCATACAGCAGCGCGGTCGCGATAGCCTGTTCGCTCGGCACGCCGGCGAAGCCGAGCACGATGACCGCCGCCAGTTCGCGCGTGCCGAAACCCGCGATGCCGATCGGGAGCGCGGCCATGATGAAGATCGGCGCGGCCGCCGCCAGCATCACCGGATACGACAGCGCTACCCCGACCGCCGTCCCACAAATCCACAGCGTTGCGGCCGACAGAAGCTGTACACCGAGCGAGCGCCACACCGACGCCACGAGGGCAGGCCGCGCCTGGCGCAGCAGCCCAAGCAACCGCTCCCAGCGCGCGGCGAGTGCGGCGATCCACCCGATCCTGGAGCTCTCCAGCCGTCCGAACGGTAGCGGGATGAAAGGCGCAATCGCGGCGCCCCCCAGCACAAGCAGATACAGGCCCATTTGCTGCAGCCCGATCGGGCCTGCGCTCTGACCCACCGCCCCCCACAGCGCGACCCCCGCCGCCGACAGCAGCGACAACACACACAGCACCCACAGCCCGCTGCAGCGGTCCAGGAACACCGACAGCGCGGAAGGCACGAACGCGTTGCCCAGCCGCGACAGTTGCGCGCTGCGGAGCAGATCGCCGGAGAGCGTGGCACCGGGGAGGAGCATGTTGGTCGTGATGGCGCGCGCGTACATCAGAACCAGGCGCGGGGTGGGAGCGGTCAGCCCCAGCCCGCGGGCGATGACCGCCCAGCGCATCGCCGAGAGGATGTTTGCCGCGATGGACACCAGCACGGCAAGCGCGAACAACCACGGGTCTGCCCGGCGCAACTGCGCCCACAGCGCAACCGGGTGGGCGTACCAGATGATGAGCAGCAGCACCACGGCGCCGGCCGCGATGCGAAGAGCCACGCGCATGTGTGCGCGCGGCCCGACGGCTTCCGCCGCGACGCTGGCCTCGGGCGGCGCTTCGTCAGTCTGAGGCGGTCTGGTCGGCGCTATCAGAGACCGATCTCCTGCGCGCGCGGGGTGCCGCGCGCAGCACATACTGCGAACGCCCCTCGGGCTCGTGGTAGATGCGGATCAGCAGCTCGCCCAGGAGCCCGGTCGCCAGAAGCTGCACCCCGATGAGCGCGAGCAGGACACCAAGCAGCAGCAGCGGCCGGCCGCCGATGTCGTGGCCCAGCACCAGCTTGTCGAACGTGAGGTAGGCCAGGAGCAGGCCGCCGATCGTGAGCATCCCCAGTGCCACGCCGCCGAAAGCCTGCATCGGCCGATGCAAAAAGCGCGTGAAAAACTTGATCCACAGCAGATCGAGGATCACGCGGAAGGTGCGGTCGATGCCGTACTTGGAGCTGCCCCGCGTGCGGGCGTGGTGATTGACCGGCACTTCGATGATGCGGGCGCCGACCTCCGCGGCCAGCGCCGGGATGAAACGGTGCAGCTCGCCGTACAGCTTGATGTCGTCGATCACCTGGGCGCGGTACAGCTTGAGGGCGCAGCCGTAGTCGTGCAGCTGTACTCCGGTAACCCTGGAGATGACGCTGTTGGCGATCATGGACGGGATCTTGCGCGACACGGTCTTGTCCTGGCGCTGCTTGCGCCAGCCCGAGATCACGTCCACGTCCTGGCGCTCGTCCATCATCTCGAGCAGGCGCGGGATGTCGTCGGGGTCGTTCTGCAAATCGCCGTCCAGGGTCACGATGATGTCGCCGCGCGCGGCGTCGAAGCCGGCCTGGAGCGCAGCCGACTGGCCGTAGTTGCGAATCAGGTACAGCGGCTTCAACCAGCTGCGCGTTGCGGCCAGCTCCGCCAGCAGCCCGGGCGAGTCGTCCCTGGAGCCGTCGTCCACGCAGATGAGCTCGTAACCGCGGCCCGTGCGCGATAGCGCGCTGCCGACCCGGTTGACCAAGTCAGGGAGATTCTCTTCCTCGTTGTAAACGGGAATGACGACGGAGACCTGCGGGTGCTCGAGAGTCATCGGCGGCGCCGAGTGGCTGCGACGAAGGGGTGGGTGTGCGGATTCTATCATCCAGGGGCAGCGCGACCGCCGCGGCCGGGAATGAAGGTGAGAGCGAAGGCGGCCAGGCTCACCACCGCGATGGCGCGCTGGAACCAGAGCGCCTGCGCAAACCCGGTGTCGTAGCCGGCCAGCAGCGCTACCGCACATCCGGCCAGCGCCAGGGCCATGATCCACTGTACCGCGGGATGCAGCCCACAGCGCAGGTGCAACGCGATCTTGAGTCCCAGCACGGCTGCTACCCAGCCGCCGAATGCGCCCCCGCACAGATCCAGGGGCCAGTGCACGCCGGCGACCGAGCGCGACACCGCCACCGCTACGGCGAGGGCCACCACCAGCAGGCCCGTGGCACGCGCGCCGAACGCGAGCACGAACATCCCTGCGAACAGGAATATCGTGGTGGTGTGACCGGACGGAAAGGAATGGTAACGATGGGCCGGACCGATGACGTGCAGAGACTCGGCGCTCAGCACCGCGGGCGGCCGGAGCACATCCACCAGCGGCTTGCAGGCATGCACCCAGATCGTCCCGAGGAGCGCGGCGGGTACGATGGCCCACAGCAAGTCGGGACGCCGGCGGGCGACCGGCAGGCACAGCGTCAGCGCCACCACCGTATCGCCAAGCACATTGATATGGGCCCAGACTAGATCGCTGGTCAGCGGTCCCAGGCGGTTGAGCAGCAGGAATACACGCTCGTTGCTGCCGGTGACGAGCAGCGCCAGCGCCCCGAGCAGGGCCAGCGCCGGCACCAGCCACACCCGCGGCTGCGTGAACCGCAGCGTCGCGCCCACGTCGCGGCTCATCCGGTTACCCGCACCAGGACGATGCCGTTCTTGGCGTAGATCACCTCGTGTCCCAATCCCTCGAGCTCGGCCAGGCGCTTGGCCTTGGTGATGACGATATCGCCCGGCCTGGGCTCGCGGCTCGGCGTCGGGCGGCCGTAGTAGACGCTGAAGCTCGGCGCGTTCAGCCGCCACATGATGACGTCGTAGCCGCGGCTGCGCGACAGCAACGCCGCTTCCTTCACCGGCTCCTGCTGCACGCCTGCGCCCACCGGCACCACGAAGGCGGACAGGCCGACCACGGCCACCACTCCGCTGGCGACCAGCTTGCGCGGCAGGTCGAGGCGCCGCTCGAGCGTGAAGTAGAGCGTCAGCAGCACCGCCCCGGCCGCGAACACGAAATAGCCCGCGCCGAAGTACGCGTCGGCGTTGGTGAGCGCCTCACGATAGTAGGCGTCTTCCACCCTGGGCAGCGCGAGCTTCACGATCGCCGGCAGTGCCAGCAGGAACAGCGAAAACAACAGCAGCGGCAGGAGGGCCCAGAAGCGGGACCGCAGCTCGGGCGCGTACAGCGCCATGAGTATGAACATCCCCGTCATGCCGTAGAGGATGTAGTGCGGCAGCTTGGTGCCCGATAGCGAAAAGAACACGAACACAAAACCGAACCAGAGCAGTAGATAGCACTGCAGATCGTCGCGCCACGCGGTGCGCAGGCGCAGGAGCACGCGGATGAGCAACGCCGTGAACGGCAGCGTGCCAATGAGTAGAACCGGAAAGTAATACACCAGGCTACCGGCATGTCCCTGCAAGGTCCCGCCGAAGCGATCGACGTTGTGCTTGAGAAAGAACCCCTCCACGAACGGCCAGCCTTCCTTCTGCAGGATGATCGCGTACCAGGGCAAGGCGATTGCCGCGAACAGCAGCAGGCCGGCCGGATCGAACACCGCGCGCGCCCAGGTCTTCAGGTCCCGACGCAACAGGCAGAACAGCAAGGTCACGGCCACCGGAATCAGGATCGCCACCGGACCCTTGGCAAGAAAGCCCAACCCGATCGCCGCGAACGTCGCATACAGCCATGCGCGTCTGCCGGTCTCCAGGTGCAGCCAGGCGGCGAACATCGAAGCCGCGATCAGCAGATTGAGCAGGGCGTCCGCTGTCGCCGCGCGGCCGATCACGTAGACGCCCAGCGAAGTGGCCATCGCGCCGGCGGCGAGCAACGCCGTGCTCTGGCCGAACCGCCGACGTGCGAACAGGAAAGTCAGCCAAACCCATGCCGCGGCGCACAGGGCGGACGGAAAGCGGAACGCGAGCTCGTTCACGCCCAACAGCTTCACGCTCAGCGCTTGCAGCCAATAGATGAGGATCGGCTTGTCGTAGCGCGGTTCGCCGTTCAGATAGGTGGACAGGAAGTCGCCGCGCTGGAACATCTCCACCGTGGCCTGGCTGAATGCACCCTCGTCCACGTCGAACAGCGGCGAGCGGCCGAGCGCGAAAAAAAAGCTCAGCGCGACCGCCAGCACGGTCAGCACCACGAAGGACCTGGACGATGGCGTTGCCGGCGGCGAGATCGGTGGTTCGCTGGTCATTTCGGAAGACAGGGCGTCCTCGCGCGCGGGGTCGACGCGCCGTGCAGAGTCCGCTGCGCGCGATGCCGCGCACGTTGGGTCGCGCCGTATTCTACCTGCGTTGTACAGGTTTCCCGCGCCCATGCACAACGAGTGGTCGCGACCTCCCGACACTGAGGCGCGGCTGGCGACGGACGGGTCGCAAGCTTCGCCCTGGTTGGTGAACTAATCCGCCGACTCCGGCATCAAACTTGCTGCAATGCACAATACAAGCTTCGGTGTAATCGGTAAGGTCATGAATATTCGAGAGCTGGTCGAGGAAGAGGGGGGAAAGTCGCCGCATTTCTGCTTGGTTTGGACGAGCATGACCGCTACTGGCGGTTTTGCCGGCCGATGACCGATGACGCCCTGCGCGCCTACGCTGCGCGCATAGACTGGCAGTCGGTGGCTGTTCTCGGCGCGTTCGACGCGCAGGCGCAGCTCGCCGGCATCCTCGAGCTGTGCGACAACGGTACGACAGCGGAGATCGCGGTCGCGGTCGCGCCGGCGTATCGCGGCCACGGCGTGGGCCGCGCGCTGATGGACCGGGCCTTGCTGAAGGCCAAGGTACAGGGGAAGGACCGCGTGATGCTCATTTGCCTGGTCGAGAACGAACCCATGCGCCGACTCGCGCGCAGCGCAGGCCTGGCAGCCCGAGCGGAGGGCGGCGAGGTCGAAGGAACACTCGCGCTCGAACATGCGCGGCCGGAAGAGCGCGTCGAGGCCGCTACGCATGAATTGATGGGCAGCATGACCTACGCCGGTGCGCTCTACTCGCGCACCTGGGCCGACCTGTTCGAACGGTTGATGGCGGGGCCTCCGTGGTTCACAGCCACGGTGAGCGCGACGCAGAACGACTGAAGAACGCCCACGGTTCGGGCGCCACTCGACGCCGAAGGCCGCAGCGATCCGGCCTTCGGCATTTCCAGGCACCGGGCAGCCGACTGCGTGTCGTGCTAGTGTTGGCGCGGCTCTGGCGTGGCCGCCTCGCGCTCTCGCACGCGCGTTTCGCAGCGTCGAGCACCAAGGCCTCGAATGGGGCGTGGAAACCTGTCGCGAGGTGGACCCGGTGAAGGCGGCGGAGCTGCTGGTGAAGTGCCTCGAGAACGAGGGCGTCGAGTTCATCTTCGGCATCCCCGGCGAGGAGAACATCGACGTGATGGATGCGCTGCTGGGCAGCCGCATCCGCTTCATCACCACGCGCCACGAGCAAGGGGCCGCGTTCATGGCCGATGTCTACGGGCGTCTGACGGGCAAGGCGGGCGTGTGCATCTCGACGCTCGGGCCCGGCGCGACCAACCTGATCACGGGCGTGGCCGACGCCAATATGGACCGCGCCCCGGTGGTCGCGATCGCGGGCCAGGGCGCGACCACCCGCATGCACAAGGAAAGCCACCAGATCCTGGACCTGGTGAACCTGTTCCGGCCGATCACCAAGTACAGCAGCCAGATCCGCGAGCCGGAGATCGTCACGGAGATCGTGCGCAAGGCGTTCAAGGTGGCCCAGACCGAGAAGCCGGGTGCCTGCTTCATCGATTTCCCCGAGAACATCGCCGAAGTCGAGGTGGGCGAGAAGAAACCCATCGAGGTGCAGAGCGCTTACACCTCGGCCCCCCCGGAGCTCAAGATCGCCGAAGCCGCTCGCATCATCTCCGAGGCGAAGTGCCCGGTGATCATGGCCGGCAACGGCGTGATCCGCCAGCACGCCTGCGACTCGCTGCTGAGCTTCGCCGAGGTCTTGCGCATACCCGTGGCCACGACCTTCATGGCGATGGGGGCGATACCGTTTTCGAGCGACTATTCGCTGGGGACCGTAGGACTCAAATCGCGCGACCTGGTGTCCTTCGCTTTCGAGCGCGCCGACGTGGTGATCTGCATCGGCTACGACATGGTGGAGTACCACCCCGAGCAGTGGAACCCGGCCGGCGACAAGACCATCGTGCACATCGATGCGATGCCGGCCGAGGTCGACGAGCGCTATATCGTGGCCACCGGCGTGCTGGGTGACATCGGAGAAGCCCTCAGGGGCATCGCGTTTGCCGCCAAGCCGAAGCACCGCGCGCCCTTGAAAGGCCTGCGCCAGAGCATCGTCGCGGACCGCAGCCGGTATGCCGAGGACGAAGGCTTTCCGGTGAAGCCGCAGAAGATCGTCTGGGACCTGCGCCAGGCGCTCGGCCCCGAGGACATCGTGATCTCCGACGTGGGTGCCCACAAGATGTGGACCGCGCGCATGTACCAGGCGGAACGGCCCAACACCTGCATCATCTCCAACGGCTTCGCCGCCATGGGCATCGCCGTGCCCGGCGCGCTGGCGGCCAAGCTGGCGTACCCCGAACGCAAGGTGGTGGCGGTGACAGGCGACGCCGGATTCCTGATGAACTCGCAGGAGATCGAGACGGCACTGCGCGTTGGCACGCCGTTCGTGATCCTGATCTGGAACGACTCGGAGTACGGGCTGATCACCTGGCATCAGCTGCGGCAATTCGGCCGCGCCAGCCACATCGCGTTCAACAACCCGGACTTCGTGAAATACGCCGAAAGCTTCGGGGCCAAGGGCTACCGCGTCGAGAAGGCGGCCGACCTCATCTCCACGCTCGAGGCCGCGCTGGCCGAGGACCGGGTTACGGTGATCGACTGCCCGGTGGACTACGCGGAGAACATGAAGCTCACGCAGTGGCAGAAGGAGCTGAAGAGCCCGATTTGAAGCACGGCGGCCAGTCGATACTGCGCGGCGCTCCGGCGGGCTCCTTTACAGCGTTACGATTCGCTCTTCCCGCCACGACCGGGTAGCGGCTTCTGCAAGCTCCAGTGCCTTCACCCCGTCCTGCAGCGTCGTGCGCACCGGCTTGCCCTGCGTCAAAGAGTCGAAGAAATGGGCGATCTCCTGAGCGTAGGCCACGCGATAGCGTTCCAGGAAGAAATGCTCGGGCTTGTCCTCGATCACGCCCGCCGCGGTCTGGGCCACGACTTGGGTGGGAGCGTGGTTGCGCGCCTGCAGCAGGCCCTTGCTGCCCAGGATTTCGAAACGCTGGTCGTAGCCGTAGGCGGCCCGCCGGCTGGTGTTGATCTGACACAGACGCCCGCCGCGAGTGCGGATGGTGACGGCAGTGGAATCGACGTCGCCCGCCTCGCCGATTGCGGGGTCGACCAGGCAACTGCCGGTCGCATGCAGAGTCTGGGCCTCGTCCTCCAGCACCCAGCGGAAGACGTCGAAGTCGTGGATCAGCATGTCCTTGAAGATCCCGCCCGAGACTTTGATGTAGCTGACCGGGGGCGGCCCGGGGTCGCGGCTGGTCACGATAAGCATCTCGGGGGTACCGACCTCGCCGGCATCGAGCCGCTGTTTGAGGGCGGAGAAAGTCGGGTCGAAGCGGCGCTGAAACCCGATCATGCACAGCACGCCGGCCTTGGCTACAGCATCCACACAGGCGCGCGCGCGCTCGAGCGCGAGGTCGACCGGCTTCTCGCAGAAAATGGCCTTCCCGCCTCCGGCAGCGCGGATGATCAGATCGGCGTGCGTGTCGGTGCTGGAGGCGATCACCACGGCCGACACAGCCGAGTCTTTCAGCGCCGCTTCCACATCCACCACCTTGGCGCCGTGCTTTTGCGCCAGCTCGCTCGCCGCGGAGGCGCTCACGTCGACGACGTACTTGAGTTTGACGCCCGGCTGGGCGGCGAGATTCGCGGCGTGGATCTTGCCGATCCTGCCCGCGCCGAACAGTGCCACTTCCATGATGTTGCCTCCTTCGTGACTGCGGCTGCCGCGCGGTGCAGTGACCGCGGGGCAGCCGCAGAGCCGTAGAACGGCCGAGCTTAAGCCTACTTAGCGATGCAGGTGGCCACAGTCGCGGGTTCGCAGACATCGAGCCCGGTGTAGATGGGATCCGCCACTTGCTTCTTGTTCACCAGATCCTGTAGGACGAACATCGACTTGTACCCCATATCGAAGGGACGCTGTCCCACCTGGCCGTGGCTGTACCCCGCCTTCAGCAGATCCATTTGCATGGGCAGCGTGTCGGCCACCACCAGGATCGTCTTCTGGCTCTTGATGCGGTCCATGTTCTTCTCGACCACCTGCTTGTACGCGTTGGGCACGAACTGCGGGAATCCGCCGGTCGGCACGAACGCGGTCAGGTCCGGATACTTGGCCAGGATCTCGCCCATCTGCGTCACCGACAACGGGAAATCGTCGTTGGTGTACAGCGGACAACCATCGACTTCCTTCCAGCCGTTCTGGCCGGTCAGGCGATCGCCCGGCGATTCCTTGGACTTCTTGCCGGAGATCGTGTCGCGGATGCCTTGCATGCGCTCGTTGTGGTTGGCCGCCGCTGCGCCACCCGACTGGATGCAGATGGTTCCGCCTTTGGGCTTGAGCTTCATCGCGATCTTCGCCAGGTTCACGCCGATGTCGTAGTTCTTCGTGCCCACGTAAGTCGCGCGCAGCCCCTTGTCCTTGGGCAGAAGGTCGGAGTCCCAGGTCGTTACGGGGATCCCCGCGGCCTTCGCGCGCTCCAGTGCAACAGCCATGGCAGGCGCATTGGACGGGGACACGGCGATGCCGTTGACTTTCGCGGTGATCAGGTCCTGCACCACCTTCACTTGCTCGTCACCGCCGCCATGCTCACCCGGGCCGATATACCTGCACTCGAACTTGCCGCCGCTTTCCTTCTCGGCTTTCTTGCAGCCGTCGCGCGCTTGATCGAAAAACGGGTTGTTCATGTTTTTGGGCACCAGGGCCAACACCAGCTTGCCCTGAGCACTCGCCACGATGGGCAACCCGAACAGGGCCACCGCTGCTGTTGCCAGTAAGGTCTTCTTCATTGACCACTCTCCTCTCTAGTTATCGAACCAGGGTGTTACCCCGACCGCATTCCGCGGAACTTGCTCAACATCACCGCGAGAACTATAAACAGGCCGACAAACGTTCCTTCCCAATTCGCATCGACGCCGGCCAGGAGCAGACTGTTTCGGATCACTTCGATCAGCGCCGCACCGATGAACGCGCCATAGGCTCCGCCGGCACCCCCCATCAGGTCGGTCCCGCCGATTACCGACGATGCGATCGCGCGCAACTCGTAGCCGGTACCCATGGCGTTGATGGCAGCCCCTTGCCATCCGACCAGGAGCACGGCCGAGATTCCGGACATCAGACCGGACAGCATGTACACCGACAGCTTGACCCGGTTTACCGGCACACCGGTCAAACGCGCCGCGTGCTCGTTGCCGCCTATCGCATAGACCCAGCGGCCCCAGGACGTGTAGCGAAAGGCAATCATAAAGACGATCGTCAGGACCAGCAATATGATGAACGGGTTGGCAATTCCGAATAGCATGCCGCCGCCGATCCGGGCGAACAGTTTTTCGTCCGGACCGAACTGGTAGATCATGTGATTCTCCGACAGGACCTGGGCCAGGCTGCGGGCGACGGCGAACATGCCCAGCGTTACGATGAACGACGACAGGTTCAGGTAGGCAATCAACACGCCGTTCACGAATCCGCAGGCGAGCGCGGTGAGGAGCCCTGCGCCGATCCCGGCCCAGACCGAGTGGCCGGCGTACATCACCATCGCGGTCACCATGCCGGAGATGCCGACGATGGACCCGACCGACAGGTCGATCCCGCGGGTGATGATGACCGCGGTCATGCCCAACGCGATGATCCCGATGAAAGCATAGTTGCGGGTCACGTTGAAGAAATTGTCGTCGGTGAAGAACACGTTCGACACCCGCCCCATCACCGCGCAGATGACCACCAGGGAGACCGTCACCCAGAACGGCTGACTGACGAAGATGGCGCGCAGCGGACTTTGCTCCCGCTGGCTGGTAACCTGCTCGATCGCGACGCTCATGGGTGGCCCTTATGTCTTTCGTGTCGACTCGCCGCTCATGCCGTTTCGATGGCGCCGGTGATGAGCCCGGTGACTTCTTCAGGCGAGGTCTGGCCGATAGGTTTGTCGGCGACGACCTTGCCGCGTCGCATGACAGACACGTGGTCGCACACGGCGAACACGTCCGGCATGCGATGGCTGATCAGAATCACCGCGATGCCCTGATCACGCAACCGCCGTATCAGATCCAGCACTTCCGCCACCTGACGCACGCTGATTGCCGCCGTCGGCTCGTCCATCAGCACGATATCGGGGTTGGACAGGCGCGTGCGCGCTATCGCGACGGCCTGGCGCTGACCACCGGACATCTGGCGGACCAGATCGCGCGGGCGCGTCTCGGATTTCAGTTCCGCGAAATGGCGCGCCGCCTCGCGGAACATCGTGGCGTAATGAATGAAGCTGAAAGGGCCGAACTTGAACTTGGCTTCGCGGCCGAGGAAGACATTCTCCGCGGCCGTAAGGTTGTCGCACAGCGCCAGATCCTGGTAGACCACCTCCACACCCTTGCTGCGCGCGTCTTTGGGGTTGTGAAACTCGACCTTCGCGCCCTTCAGCCACATCTCGCCGGAGGAGGGCGGGAAGTTGCCGGCCATGATCTTGATCAGCGTCGATTTGCCGGCTCCGTTGTCGCCCATCAGACCGAGCACTTCACCCGCGTCGATCTTGAGGCTCACGTCGGTCAGCGCCTGGATGGCGCCGAAGTTCCTAGAGATGTTGCGCAACTCGAATAGTTGCATCGCTCTACCCCGTCATCCTGGCCGGATGATGCCCTTCTTGAGAATCAGATTGCCATACAGCCGCCGCTCACCGCTTGCCACTACGGCGAAACACCCTCTCACGCGTTGATAGAACGCGAAGCGCTCGATCCCTTCCAGCTTGGCCGCTTTCGGCTCGTACTGTTGCAGCAGCGATCGAAACTCCGCGAAGATCGGCATCTCGGCGGTCGCGTCGTGCACCACTTGCATGTGGAATGCGGCGCAGGGAACGAACTCGTCGAGCGGCATGAGTGAGAGAACGGCCTCCATGATGCGCGTAGCGGACGGCACGCCGTCCATGCGGATCACCGGCCGGCCGCTCGCCACGGCCGGGTAGTTCGCGTCGACGATCGCCAGCTCGTCCCCATGGCCCATTGCCCGCAGAGCGGCGAGCAGCTCTGGAGAAAGCAAAGGGTCGATGTTTTTGAGCACGAACAGTTCCTCCCGAGTGGACCCAGTGTGTTCCTGGTCGGCAGGTCGTCGTTGTGCGCTGCACGAAACTAGAGAACGCACCGTCGCAGCAGCGGCGCGCCTAAGTTAAAGACCCGCTCATCGCTATGCTAGCATGCGGTGGAGCGGAGCAAGGTACGGGGAGCGGCCATGGAGCTGGAGAAGAAGAAACTCGGGCGGAGCGGACTGGAGCTGTCGGTGCTGGGCTTCGGTGGCACCGCGCTCGGAAACATGTACACCGCGATGTCCGAGGGCGATGCGGTCGCAACGCTGAATGCTGCCTATGCATCGGGATTGCGCTACTACGATACGGCTCCATTGTATGGACATGGTCTCTCCGAGCTGAGGCTCGGCGGCGGCTTGCGCCACTTCGCGGACCAAAGCGTGGTCGTCTCGACCAAGGTCGGGTGGCGGCTGACGCCGACTTTCGGCCGGTTGGTGGACGCCGGATTGTTCCAGAACATCACCGCCCTGTCCCGCTTCAACGACTATAGCTACGACGGCGTGATGCGCTCGTACGACGAGAGCTTGAATCGTCTGGGCGCCGACCGCGTCGACATCCTTCTCATTCACGACGTGGATCGGCGCAACCAGGGGGATCGCTACCCCGACGTGTTGCTCGAGGCGATGGCGGGAGCATACAAGGCGCTGGTCTCATTGCGCGAGCAAGGACTGGTCAAGGCCATCGGGTGCGGGCTGAACGAATGGGAGGCGTGCCAGCACTTCGCGGAAGCGGGCGATTTCGACTGCTTTCTGCTGGCTGGCCGCTACACTCTCCTGGAACAGGAATCGGTCAAATCCCTTCTCCCGCTGTGCGAGCGCCGCGGCATCGGCATTATTCTGGGCGGCCCCTACAACTCCGGGATACTGGCCAGCGGCGCAGTCAAGAACGCCTGGTTCAACTACGCACCGGCAACCGAAGACGTGCTCGCCAGGGTCGCGGCCATCGAGCAAGTCTGTGCGCGCCATCGAGTCCCGCTGAAAGCTGCAGCGCTGCAATTCCCTCTGCACCATCCGTGCGTGGCCAGCGTGATTCCCGGCACCCGCAGCCCCGCGGAACTGGCGGAGAACCTGACCATGTTGCGGGCGCCGATCCCAGGCGACTTCTGGCATGAGCTGAAGACCCGCGGCCTGATGGATCGGGCAGCGCCGACACCGTCGTGATCGTCGACGCGCACCACCACCTGTGGCAGCCTTCGCGCGGCGACTATGGTTGGCTGGACGCCCGCGCCAATCCCGCACTCGCCCCGATCGAGCGCGACTTCCTGGTGCAGGACTATCAGTCGCTCGCGACGGCGAACGGCATCGCGGGGAGCGTCCTGGTCCAGGCCGCCCAGACGGTGGCCGAAACGCGCTGGCTGCTCGCGCAAGCGCGTGCGAGCGAAGGTTTGATCGAAGGCGTGGTCGGCTGGCTGGACATGGCGGCGCCCGACGCCCCCGACGTGCTGGAGCAGCTGGCGCGAGACCAGCTCCTGCGCAGCATCCGTCCCATGTTGCAGGACATCGCTCAAGTCGACTGGGTGTTGCAGCCGCGGCTCGATCCGGCATTCCGCGCGCTGCTCGAGCACGATCTCGTGTTCGACGTGCTGGTCCGGCCGCCGCACCTCAAAGCCACAATCACACTGCTGGTCCGCTATCCGGAGTTGCGCGCCATCGTCGACCATTGTGCGAAGCCGGACATCGCGCATGGGATGTGGCAGCCATGGGCCGACGACATCCGCCGCCTGGCGCGGGAGACGAATGCTTACTGCAAGTTGTCGGGGCTCGTGACCGAAGCACGCGCGGACTGGAAAATCGCTGATCTGCGGCCGTATGCTGAGCACGTCATCGACTGCTTCGGCCCCGACCGCATCGCGTGGGGCAGCGACTGGCCGGTGATGCTGCTGAACGCGGAGTACGCGCGCTGGCTGGACGCCGCGCAACAGCTCATCGCGTCACTCTCGGCATCGGAGCAAGCTGGGATCCTGGGCCGGAATGCGGTCCGTTTCTATCGGTTGAACGGCGATGCCGGAGACTGAGGGCTTGGCAAGGCCAGCTCCGAGCCCCATTTAGCGACAAACGCATCGCCACGAGGAGGTGAGATAGATGTCGGAAGAGGAATTCGAGGTGCATGGCCCGGAAAAGCACGCGGTCGAGCATCAGGCCCACTCCGGCGACAGCCTGGCCGGCCGGATAGCGGTCATGACTGCAATTCTGGCTACGGTGGGCGCCGTGTTCAGCTACCAGGGCGGTTCCACCCAGAACGACGCCATGATGTACAAGAACGACGCCCTGCTGAAGAGGACGGAGGCCTCGGACCAATGGGCCTTCTACCAGGCGAAGAGCAATAAGCAACACCTCGCCGAGTTGGCCGCTGTGATCGTGCCCGGCGACAAAAAAGCCGCGTACGAGGCTGAGGCCGAACGCTACAAGCAGGAGAAGAAGGAGATCCAGGCCCGGGCCGAGGCGCTGGAAGCCGAATCGAAGAAGTTCAACGAGCTATCGGAGCACTCGCTGCATCCCCACCATCGGCTAGCTCAGGCGACAACGCTGATCCAGATCGCCATCTCGCTCGCGGCCATTACCGTCCTGACCCGCAAGCTTTGGCTGTTCTGGGGCTCCGGCCTGGCTGCGGGGCTCGGCATCCTGCTATGGGCGCTGGCCTGGCTGGGCGTGTAGGGGAGAGCCTTCGGGCGGAGCATTGCCCCGCTCTCGTCCCTCACCCTGCCCTACCCTCTCGGACCCTCACCCTACCCTCTCCCAGAGGGCCCAGAGGGAGAGGGACTTTATGTCTGCTGGCTGGCTCAGCGCCGGCGGGGCTGCATCGGTGGGCGGTTGACCCGTGGCGCCGCGCTCTCGTCCTTGTGCCGGAACGTGATGCGAGCCTTGGTCAGGTCGTAGGGTGTCATCTCGAGGGTGACTTTGTCCCCTGCCAGTATGCGTATCCGGTGCTTTCTCATCCTGCCGGATACGTGCGCCATCACGTCGAAGCCGTTTTCCAGCACCACTCGAAAGCGAGTGTCGGGCAGGACCTCGCGGACGACGCCTTCCATTTCGATCAACTCTTCCTTAGTCACTTTCGATTTCCTTTT
>JBGPMS010000082.1:0-16490 GCA_041487115.1 Gammaproteobacteria bacterium | reverse complement strand
GCCAAGGCCAACACCAAGATTTCGGGTGCCACCCTCAACATTTCGGCCGCGGCCAACGCCAATGGCGACATCGCCTGGGTTTGTGGTGGCAGCGCTACCCCGAGTGGCTTCACGATCTCGGCCGCCGCTGGTATCGGTGGCCCCATGCAGGCCAAGTGGCTGCCGAGCAGCTGCAAGTAAGCTAACCTGAACGGCGGGTCTCCGCCGAACGGCACGCCAAGAGCGGGGGCAGCGATGCCCCCGCTTTCTTTTTGGCGCCGGCGAATGGGTCAGACGCTTCGGCTACGCTCCCGGCGGGTCGGCCAGAGCTCCGGTCCAGCTCTGCAGATAAGCCTCTTCCAGTCGAGCCGTAAAGCCTTTGGCATCGGTCAGCGGAGACTCCGCCAACCTGGTGCGCAACGTCTTCCTGAGCTGTTCCAGCCTCGGCGTGTCTGCCGCCAGGCGCAGCGCGGTGGCGACATAGTCCTCCGGTGAATAGGCGATGAGCTCAGTCAACTCCAAGCAAGCAAGGATGCTGAGCCCGACGCGCGACGCGTGACGGTCCCCGGCGAGCGTGATGACGGGAACGCCCATCCAGAGCGCATCCAGTGTGGTGGTCGTCCCGTGGTAGGGGAAGGTGTCCAGCGCAATATCGACTTCAGCATAGGCATCCATGTGCTCGCGATGGCTGAAGGTCGGGCCGACGATGCTCACGCGTTCGCGGGCCAGTCCAGCTCGTTCGAGCTGATCCAGCAGCAGCGTGCGCAATCCCGCGTCCTGCAGGCCCCGGGTCTTGATCATCAGCCTTGACCCGGGCACCGCGGCCAGGATCCTGGCCCACAGGCCGAGAAGTGTCGGACTGAGTTTGGCGAAGTTGTTGAACGAGCCGAACGTGATGAACCCGTTTCGCCGCACCGGCGGGACGGCGATGTCGAGGGTGCTTTCCGGAGGGCTATAGCACAAGAAGCTTTCGGGTACTCGAAGCAGTTTCTCCACGTGCAGGCTGTCCGCTTCCCCGGGCGGGTCGGCGCGTGCGTCCGTGATGCGGTAGTCGATCGCGGCAAGTCCGGTCGAGTTCGGATAGCCCAGATAGGTCATCTGGACGGGCGCCACGCGGCGCGACAGCACGCCCAGCTGGTGACCCTCGGTGTGGCCGGACAACTCCACCAGGATGTCGATCCCATCCTCACGGATCACCTGCTCGAGCGCCTGTTCGGAAGGCGCAACCATCCAGCGCCAGTGGTCGGCCAGCGTTTTCAAGCGCCGCGTCGTCGCGTCTACGCGCCCGTCGGTGTGATAGCAAAAGACCTCGAATCGGGTGCGGTCGTGCTGCAGCAACGGCGCTTCGATGAAGAAGGCGACCGGGTGTTGGCGGTAGTCGGGTGACAGGTACCCGATCCGCAGCCGATGGCCCGGAAGGCGGTGAGACGGGTCGATCGGGGGACACGCTGCAGGCGCAAAGCGTTGTCCCCAGCGGACGTGCGCCTCGTAGATCTCGCGCGCCGACCAGTGATCGGAGTAAGTCATGGCGAACAGCAAACAGTTCCAGGCCGGCTCGAAATCCGGCCGCTGCTCGACGGCCTGGTTGAGGTATTCCGCCGCTTCGACATGACGCGCCTGGGCACTGAGCGCGCTGCCTAGAACGTACGACATCTCGGGCGTTTCCGGCCCCGTCTCAATCGCCTGCCGGGCGGCCACCTCTGCCTCCACTGGGCGACCTTGATCGACCTGGAGCGCCGCGAGACTGAGTTGCGGGGCGGCCATTTGCGGGGCGAGTCGAATCGCCTCCTGGAATGCCGCCTCGGCATCCTCCAGCCGCCCCAGTTGCTGGAAGGTCGTTCCGAGGTCGAGAAAGCCTTGCGCGTCGGTTGGACGCGGTCCGGTATCGATGCCGGAGGCTGCAACAGCCCCGGTGGGCCGCTTCGCCTCGTGCATCGCCGCCGCCAGATGCCGACGCCAATCCGGCAAGTCGGGCCTCAGACGCACCGCATCCTGAAAGTAGGGTATCGCCTCAGACGATCGCCCGATGGACGCCAGCACGGTCCCGAGGGAGAAGTGGAAGCTCGCGTTGTTCGGATCGGCATCGATGGCGCGACGTACGAGATCGATGGCTGTTGCGGAGTCGCCGTCGTTGAGCGCAATGCCGCCCAGCACGTACAACGCATCCGCGTGCGCGGGATCGATCTCCAGGATGCGCCGGTAGCAACGCTGGGCCTGCTCCATGCGCCCCATCCGGAAGTGTTCCTTCGCCTCAGCTACCAGTGAGGCGATCGCGGACGCGCCGGCGGAAGGCGCATCGGTCTGAGACAAGTGCGTTCGGGGCTTCTTCCCGAACAGTCGCGCTACCAGACTCATGGCTTGCACCGCGCGCTCCATGCTCCAACTGCTGGGTAAGAGGCCCGCGCAGTCAGCGCAGAAGGCGCCATCAACCTTGGATCCGATCTACCCGTTGGCTGCCAATGCCGGCGCGCCCTGACCCGAGCGGGTCAGGGTCTCCTGCCACATCTGCAGGTACGCTTGCTCGAGGTGCGCCGTGAACCGCGCACCATCGGTGAGCGGCGATTCACTCAAACGCAGGCGTAGCGATTGCCGCAGTGCATCGAGAGCCTGGACGTTGGCCGCTAGCCGAGTTGCGATTTCCACGTATTCATCCTCGCTGTGCGCTACCAGGTCGGGAAGGCCGAGCGTAGACAGGATGCTCGTGCCAACGCGCGATGCATGCCGGTCGCCCTCCAGCGTTATCACCGGCACGCCCATCCACAACGCCTCCATCGTCGTCGTGGTTCCGTGGTAGGGGAAGGTGTCGAGCGCAATGTCCACCTGACCGTATGTCTGCAGGTGTTCCTGTGTGTCTGGAGCGGGCTGCATGAGGGCGATACGATCGGCGCCGATTCCCTGCTGGGCGAAACCCTGCACGAACGGCTGGTGCAATCCCGGGTCTTGCAGACCGCGCGATTTGACCAGCAGCTTCGAGTTCGGCACTGCTGCGAGGACCCGACTCCACAGTTTGACGGTGAGCGGGCTGATCTTGGCGAATTTATTGAAGGATGCGAACGTGATGTATCCGTTGCGGTGGACCGGCCCCGTCCCTACCGGGGGGCTCGCCGTCGGTGGGGCGTAGCAGAGAAACGCCTCCGGCAGCCGAACCAGCTTCTCGACGTGAAGCTTGTCCGACTCGCCTGGCGGATCCGCGCACGCGTCGGTGATGCGGTAGTCGATCGCGGCAACGCCAGTCGTGTTTGGGTAGCCCAGATAAGTTACCTGTACCGGCGCCACCCGCCTCGCGAGCACCGCCAGCCGCTGGCGCGCCGAATGGCCGGCGAGCTCGACGAGGATATCGAGCTGATCGGTGCGCAAGATCCGTTCTAGATCGTCGTCCGGGATATCGCCCAGCTGCCGCCAATGCTCGACGTCTCGCTTGAGCCGAAGCGTCGTGTCGTCCTGGCTCTTGTGCGTGGCATAGCAGAAGACTTCGAAGGCAGACCGGTCGTGCCGGGAGAGGATCGGCGACATGAAGTACGCCACGGGGTGGTTGCGGAAGTCCGGCGACAGGTAGCCAACGCGCAGGCGCCGGGCCGGGACCGAGCGTGTGGCCTCGATCGGCATGGCCGGCGCTGGTGGAAACAGTTCGCCGTACCTCACATGCTGCGCGAATATCGCGCTGGCGCTGAACCGTTCGGAGTAGTTCATCGAGAACAGTATCGCGCTCCAGGCTTGCTCATCGTCGGGGCTGATGGCGAGCACTTTCTCGAAGTACTCGACCGCCTCTGCGTGACGACCCTGGTCCGCGAGTATGCTGCCAAGGACCAGCCAGCCCTGATACAGGTCAGGCGCCAGAGCCACGGCCTGGCGCGCAGGCGTCTCCGCCTCGACCGGTCGGTCCTGCTCTTTGCGCGCCAACGCCAGATGCAGATGGATGTCAGCCAAGTCGGGGGAGAGTTTGACTGCCTGTGCGAGAATGCCTTCCGCCTCCTTGTCGTCCCCACGCACTTGCAGCGCTTTACCAAGGTCGAAGTAGGCTTGCCCATCGGACCCGCTGGCAAGCGCGATTGCCCTGTACGCCTCTATCCCTTCGTCGAGTCGGCCCGCTGCCACCAAGGCGCCTGCCGCAGCTTGCCGATAATGCAGCGAGTCCGGTTTCAGTCGCGACGCCTCCTGGTAGCTGCCCACAGCTTCGGCGATGCGCCCAGCCGACACGTACACCCCGGCCAAGGAGAAGTGAAACTCGGCGACTGTTGGCTGGTGCGCGATGGCCCGCTGGGCCAATCCGACGGCCGAAGCGATGTCCCCGTCCTGCACCGCGAGGCCGCTCAGCATGTAGTACGTCCGCGCGTTGGCGGGGTCCAACTCGAGCACGCGCTTGTACACCTCGCGCGCGGAATCCAGTTCGCCGGCTTGGAAATGCCGGTTGGCGAGGGTGGTGAGCGCCGCCACCGAATCCGATTGACCATTCTCGGAAGACGGGTTGGTCGCCGGCCGGTGTTGCGCCGGCGAAGCGCTCAGCCCCGACTCGAGCGTCGATTTCCGGTTGAGAAGGCGTGCGAGAAGTCCCATCAGTCGTTATCCGTTCAATACCCAGGCGGCACGAGGCAAACGTATAGCAGGAACGATGCCGGACGGGCAAGCAGCGGCGTGCATGCGGGAAATGGCCGGCCAGTGACCGCCAGAATCCGCGCGGCCCGCCGCAAACACGGTGTGGTGCGCATGCCCGGCAAGGGTGCGGGCCAGCCGCATGTGTCGGGCGCGCCCCGCGAGAAATGCGAGCTAGGCAACGGCATACTCTGTGCTTTCGTTGCGCCGAGGCGCCCACTTGCGGGCCGCTCCGGCCGCCTGCAAAGTAACGCTCGTTCGGACCGCTGAAGCGTCTCGGCCAGGGGCGCGGAAGCGACGGGTCGGGAGCGCGTCGGCCAAGCCGGCATTTTTCTGCGAAAAGCTGGAGGAGCATCGTGTTTCGAGATTGGTTCCGGAGAAAAGAGATCGACGCCTTTGCGACCGCCCTGGCGCAAGACCTTGGCCGCCGGTTTCCGCCGCAAAGTGAGGGACGCACGGACAAGGGCGCAAAAAACCAGCTTGCCTCCATCACCGATGGGCTTTATGCGCACGCCGCGAAGTTTCGCCAGGAGCAAGCGCTAGGGATCTACGGCAAGGCAAAGCTGGGCAATTCGTTTCGCTGGCAGTTGAAGGAACTAGGCTACAGTCAGACGTTTATCAACGAGGTCACGCACGGTCTGGTGCTGCGTCTGGCCAGGAGTCGGAAGCTGTCCCGCTAGGGCGGTTCACTTGCGGAACACCGAAGACTTGAGCGGCAGGCCGTTGCTCAGGTACGAGAGGAAGTACTCCAGGTTGTTCCATTCTTCGGTGTCGAAGCCGTAGGGTACGGCCCGCATCTGCTCCATGCAGCGCTTGAAGCGGCCCTGAAACGTCATCAACTCCTCGCCGCCGCGGAAGATCGGCCAGTGGGTCGCATGGCCCAGGGCGGGAGAGATGATCTCCATGCGCATGACATTGCCCGCGTTGTATAAGTGACAGCCGGCACAGGCGGCATTGAGTTGCCCCAGGCGACGGAAGAACAGATTCCGGCCCGCCTCGTACTTGGCCAGTGCGGCCGGCGAATCGATCTGGATATGCATGCGCATCCCATCCGACAGGGTGCGTGCATAGGCCGTCAACACTCCCATCGGTTGGTACTCCCCGTAGGCGAGCTCCGCTTCCCCGTTGGCGCGCAGGCAGGCGTTGATGGCGTTCTCGAAGGTGACCACCTTGTCGAGCTTGGCGTCGAAGTACGGATAGTTTCCCACCACGTTCCGGCCTCCGGCAGCGAAGCAGTCGGCGAAGCTCTTGCCGTTGCGAAACGGCGTGTCCCAGATTGTCTTGCCTTTGTCGATGTCGCCGAGGAACGGTGGAAACTCCATGATCTGCTCGTACTGTTCGCGCCCGCTGGGGTTGGCGATCAACGCCCCGTACACGTAGTCGTCGAGCGCCACCCCGGGGAAGCGTTCGCCGAAAAATTGGACGAACCGCGCGCGGTCGTCCGGGGGAGCGGCCGCGGCGAGCAGAGCAAGCGAGGCCAGCGCTGCCGCCGCGAGCGCGCGCAGGATGCGCCGAAGTCGTGCGGGAGCCAGGAGCGTATCCCTCCCCCTCCCCCTCCCCCTGCCGCCAGGGTGAGCCAGGAAGCGTTGCCGGCGGCCGGTTGCGGGAAGGAGGGCTCGGCGCATCACATCCATGCGTTCATTCAGTACTGGTAGAGGTAATCGACGATCAGGTCGATCTCTTCGTCGGTCAGGACCTTGTGCTTCCCGAAGGGAGGCATGACCGTTTCCGGGTTGCGAACGGTCGAGTCCCAGATCTGACTGCGCAAGGCGGCGCGGTCCGGAAAACGCTCGCGCATGTGAGTCAAGGGCGGTCCGATATTGGCCAGGCTGACCGCTGTAGGGTCGCCGGGGATCTGGTGACATCCGAGGCAGTTGCCCTTGTAGACGTCGTGCGCAAGCTCCTGTCCGGTCGCGCGCGCCGTATCCGCCGCGTGGGCAAGAGGCAGATTGGCAGCGAGCGCGCCAGCCGCGAGCCAGCCGATGCACGCACCGCGACGTAACATGCTTGGTTGGGACACGGCGTCGAGCACGACCGCTACGACACCTGCTTGAAGCCGCGGACCGACCCCCAAGGTTGCCTTCAACCCGGAATCCCATAGCCCGGGCGCGCCTCCGGCGCAACCCAGTCACCCGAGCGGCCACCCTTCTTCTCCAGCAGGCGCACGCGGTCGAAGCACATGCCGCGGTCGACTGCCTTGCACATGTCATAGATGGTGAGCAGTCCAACCGTTACGGCGGTCAAGGCTTCCATTTCCACCCCGGTGCGCCCGAAAGTTTCCACCGTTGCCTGGCATTGGACCGCGGACCTGCCCTGGTCTATCTCGAACTCGACCGCAACGCGGGTGAGCGCGATGGGATGGCACAGCGGGATCAGCTCCCCGGTGCGCTTGGCGGCCTGGATGGCCGCGATGCGCGCCACACCCAGCACGTCACCCTTGCTTGCGCCACCTTCGAGGATCAGCGCCAGAGTAGACGGTTGCATTACGATGCGTCCCCCGGCAACGGCTACGCGGTGGGTCTCTCGCTTTTCCACCACGTCCACCATGTGGGCCTGGCCGCTTGAATCGAAATGGGTGAGTTGGCTCATGGCACATACGCGCACGCACCCGGCGCGAGCGATGCGGCTCCGCGAGCGCAGCAGACAGAACTAGAAACCGACCGCAGGTATCATAGCATTATGAGACTGGTGTTCCCATTGGCTTACGCGCTGCTTGCACTTGCATTTTCGACCGCTCTGGCCGACGATCTGCCGGAGTTGGGCGATGTGTCGCGCACCACGATCACGGCACAGCAAGAACGGCAGCTTGGCGAACAGATCATGCGCCAGATCCACGCCGCGCCGCAGTATCTCGATGACCCGGAGGTCACCGACTACGTCAACGGGCTCGGTTATCGCCTGGTGGCGAATGCCCCCAATGTGGAACAACAGTTCGAGTTCTTCGTGATCGACGACAAGACGGTCAACGCCTTTGCCTTGCCCGGCGGATTTATCGGTGTGCATACCGGTTTGATCGTCACGGCGCAGAGCGAGTCGGAGCTCGCCGCGGTGTTGGCGCATGAGATTGGCCACGTCTCGCAGCGCCATATCGCGCGCTTGTTCACGCAGCAGAAGCAGGCGGGGATGGCGTCGTTGGCGGCGCTGGCATTGGCCATCCTGGCCGCTCGCTCGAGCCCCGATCTGGCCCAGGCGGCGGTGGCGGCCACCCAATACGCGTCCTATCAGACGGCGGTCAACTTCACGCGTGACAACGAGCGCGAGGCCGATCGCGTGGGCGTGCAGATCCTGGAGAAGTCGGGCTACGACCCGCATGCGATGCCCGCGTTCCTGGAGCGGCTGCAACGCTCCTACCGGCTGTACGAGACCAATGCTCCCTCCTATGCTCGTACCCACCCGCTGACCTACGAGCGCATCGCGGACGTGCAAAACCGTGTGGCGGATCTGCCCTTTCGCCAGGTGCCCGACAGCCTCGACTTCATGCTGGTGCGTGCACGGCTGCAGGCGCGCGACTTGAGCCCGCGGGAAGGGGTCGCGTTCTTCGACGACATCCTTACCGAGAAGAAGGTGGTGAACGAAGCGCCGGCACGCTACGGTCTGATCATGTCGTTGTTGCGGTACAAGGATTTTCCGCGCGCCGCACGGGAGACGAACACGCTGCTGGCGCACGTGCCGGACAACCCCGTCGTGCTGGCGCTGGCCGGCCGGGTGAGGACGGCCTCCGGCGACGCGCGTGCGGCCCTCGATCTGTACGCCAGCGCCGTCAAGCGCTTTCCTCGCAACCGGGCACTGATCTACGACTATGCCCGCTTGCTGATCGACACCAAGCGCTCCAAGGAGGCGCTGCAACTCATTTCGAGCGCGCTCGACTACGCGCATTCCGATCACCAGCTCTACGAGCTGCAGGCCGAGTGCTACGCTCACCTCGGTCAAAAGCTGCAGCAGCATCGTTCTCTGGCCGAGGCCTACACCCTGATCGGCAGCCTGCCCGCCGCCATCGATCAGCTGCAGATCGGCCTGAAGGCGGGAGACGGAGACTTCTACCAACTCTCCAGCGCAGAGGCCCGTCTCAGGGAGCTGCGCGCGGCCGATGCCGAGCGGCGCCGGGAACAACGCCAATAACAGGCCGAGCAGCCGGCCCGGCAGGCACGCGTGCCCGGATGCGCCACCCTGGCGCCGCCCACCGTCACACCTTGGTGGACAGACCTAGCTGCCCGCGGTGCGCCGGCGCTGATTTGCCTGGTCCGTTTCCTGCACGGCGTCCCAGGTGCTTCAGACACCCGCATCCGTGCCGACAATGACCTAGGCCGGCCGCCGCCGCGTTCGAAGCCGAATAGCCGTTCTATAAGCGTCCGGTACCCTATTGATTTATAGGTATTTGTCGAGTGTTTGCCCGGCTGAGAGAACGGGCCTCCCGACAACACCCCACTGACATCGCCCTCGCGCCGCGCATGATTCAGAAGATTGGCAAGTACCAGATTCTCAAGGAGCTCGGCAAGGGCGCTACCAGCGCCGTTTACCTGGGGATGGATCCTTTTGCCAACCGCAAAGTGGCGGTCAAGCTGGTGCAAAGGGAGGTGCTGGGTGACAAGGAGAACGGCAAACGCTTCCGCAAGCTGTTCCTCACCGAGGCCTCGCTCGCGGGCAAGCTGTCCCATCCCCATATCGCGGCCATCTTCGACGCGGTGGCGGACGAGGAGGGCAGCTACCTGGTCATGGAGTACGTTGACGGGGGCACCCTCGAGCTGCACACCAAGCACGACAGCCTGCTGCCGGTGAACAAGATCGTCGAGATCGTGTTCAAGTGCTGCAAGGCGCTCGACTATGCACACCGGCATGGCGTGATCCATCGCGACATCAAGCCGGCCAACATCCTCCTGTCCAAAGATACCGACATCAAGATTTCGGATTTCGGAGCGGCACTCACTTCCGCCGCCGAGACCACCCAGGTGAGCGGCATCGGCTCGCCGGCCTACATGTCCCCCGAGCAGGTGCAGGAGCATCAGCTCACTCACCAGACCGACATCTTCTCGCTCGGCGTAGTCATGTACCAGCTGTTGACTGGCAGCCTGCCCTTCAAGGCCACCAACAACTACAGCATGGTGTTCCAGATCATCAACGTGGATCCACCGCCCCCCAGTATCTTCCGGCCCGACATCCCTGCACCGGTGGACCAGATCGTCAAGAAGATGCTGCAGAAGCGCCTGGAGAGCCGCTACCAGACCTGGGACGAGCTGGCGCAGGACCTGGTGCGCGTCTTCAACAATCTGCAGACGCCCGAGCAGCCTGTACCCGACACCGAAAAGTTCAACACGCTGCGCCGGCTGGACTTCTTCCACAACTTCACCGACGTCGATATCTGGCAAGTGCTGCACATCTCCAACTGGCACCGCATCCCGGCCGGCACCACGCTGATCCGTGAGGGCGAGACCGGCACCTCGTTCTACATCCTCGCCTCAGGCGAGGTGAAGGTGACCAAGAACGAACGCATCCTCAACGTCCTCAAGGCCGGAGAATGCGTCGGCGAGATGGCCTACCTCGGACGGCGCCAGTTCAAGCGCAGCGCCAGCGTGGCCACGAACACCGAGATTACCGTCATCGAGATCAAGGCCGACGCACTCAACGCCGCGACGGAGAGCTGCCGACACCACTTCACGGCCGCTTTCCTGGAGCTGCTGGTGTTGCGCCTCGAATCCGCGGACGTGCGGCTGTCCCAGCTTCTGCTCGACCGTAACATCGTAGTCTGAACTATCCGCTCCGCCGCCGATCGCGGCGGCTGATATCCCCCTCTGCCCGCCGATCGCGGCGGCTGATATTATGGCGGGGTCGCCTCGCTCCATACCCCTATGACCCCGGTCGATCACATCGACATCGCCCAGCTCGAACAGCTGCGGAAGGAAGGCCCGATCGCGCTGCTCGACGTGCGTACCGACGCTGAGGTGGCGCGGGGCATCATTGCGGGCGCCAAGCATATCCCGTTGAATCTGCTGCCGGGACGCCACACGGAGCTCGATGCACAGGCCGTCACGGTCGTCTACTGCGCTTCCGGCGCGCGCTCGGCCCAAGCCTGTGCCTGGCTGGCCGAGAAAGGGTTCGCGAAAATCCATAACCTGCAAGGTGGTGTCTTGGCCTGGGCGCGTAGCGGACTTTCGCTCACCCCGCCGGCTTGAGCGCCCGCGGCGGTCCGAAGTGAGACGCGCTTCCTTTATCGAGTGATGCACTTCGATCGTGAGTTGGACGCGCGCGGACTGAACTGTCCGCTTCCGATCCTGAGGACAAAGAAGTCGCTCAACGACATGACCTCAGGACAGGTCATCAAGGTGCTGGCCACCGACCCGGGCTCGGTGCGGGACTTTCAAGCCTTTTCGCGCCAGACTGGCAACGATCTCCTGGCGTCCGACGCGGCGGGCGGCGAGTTCGTATTCTTCCTGAGAAAGAAATGAGCCGCCGACGGGTGATGCAGCCCGGGGGCGTAGCGCTCCCCGACCCGGACCGGGTGATCGCCGCGCTGGACAATGCCCTGCGCACGCTGTTCGCGCCGGCTCAATCCGCACGTGCGGTTCCGGGCGAAGCCCTCCCCGACACCATGGCACAGGATCAAGCGCGCCGTCTGTCGGCGCGCCTGATGCGGGTCAATCACAGCGGCGAAGTCAGTGCCCAGGCGTTGTATCAGGGCCAGATGGCAGTGGCGCGGGACCTTCGTGTCAGAACCTTTCTCGCACGCGCTGCACGCGAGGAAACCGAGCACCTCGCCTGGACCGGCCGCCGGCTGGAGGAGCTGGGCGGCCGCAAAAGCCTGCTGAACCCGCTGTGGTACGCCGGGTCCTTCGCGCTTGGCGCTGCTTCCGGGCTGCTGGGCGACCGCTGGAATCTGGGCTTCCTGGCCGAGACGGAGCGCCAGGTGGAAAGTCATCTGCAGGGCCACATCGAGCGCCTTCCCGCGGAGGACCAGCGCAGTCGCGCCATTCTGGAGCAGATGAGGAGCGACGAGGTGGGACACGCCGTGGCTGCCCGGCGGGGGGGCGCCGAGACGCTGCCAGCCCCGATCAAGCTCGCAATGCGCATGGCTTCGAAGGTGATGACTGGGGCATCACACTGGCTCTGAAGACTTGCCCTTAGCACCCATCGAGGGGCTATCCTTTTCCTCGCCCCTAGACTTCCCGTATCTCGAAGTCGTGCGTGATCTCGGCGGTCTTGCCGAGCATGATGGAAGCGGAGCAGTACTTTTCCGCCGACAGGTGAATGGCCCGCTCCACGTGCTTGGGATCGACGCCCTTACCGCTGACGATGAAGTGGAAGCGAATGCGGGTGAAGACCTTCGGCTCCTCTGGCGCGCGCTCGGCATCGACCTCTACCACGCAGTCGCTGATGTTCTGCCTCGCCTTCCTGAGGATGGTCACTACGTCGTAGGCGGTACAGCCACCCGTGCCCGCCAGCACGGTTTCCATCGGCCGCGCGCCCAGATTGCGGCCACCGCCCTCGGGAGCGCCATCCATCACGAGAGTGTGGCTGCTCTCGGTCTCGGCCAGGAAGGTGACGTTCTCGACCCACTTGATGCGGACTTTCACGGTTTTCCTTCGTCTCGCGTGGCGGCAATCAGGACAAGGCGGATCTTAGCCGATACCACGCCAGGCCGATCAGTTCATGCCAGGCGATGCCTGTCATCCGCATTCCCGGCGCGCTGGGGAGTACCCTCGCGAAGGGATTCTCTTCGGTGCGGGTGGTAAAACCCATGGGCGCAGGGACCACCTGCAGGCCCGCGTGCTCGAAGGCCATGCGCGCGCGGCGCATGTGCCAAGCGTGGGTGACCAGCAGGATCTTCGTTACGCCCTCCTCCCGCAGCAGTTTCTCGGTGGCGGTCGCATTCTCCAGAGTGTTCATGCCGGTGGGCTCCAGCCATCTGACCGGTGTGGCGAAGTCCTGCTCCAATGCATCCCGCATCTGCTCCGCCTCGCTGGAATGCGCACCCGGTGGCGGCCCCCCGGTCACGAGCACGGGCAGGCTGGTCTGACGGTGCAAACGGGCGCCATAGCGCAGGCGCTCCAGTGTGAGCGGCCCCACGGTATCGGCACCATACTCCGGAGCGTTCACATGGGCGCCGCCTGACAAGATGACTATGGCGCCTGCCCCTGTGCCGGTGAAGGGACCGGCGGGCGGATCGACCTCCAGTGCGCGCAGCGAGCGCTCAGCCACCAGCGGCGCCCCGCAGACCCACAGCAGAGCGATGCCCCCGAGGAGGAGCCCGAGACCGAGCCGTGGCCGCCATCGGCGCACCACCAAACCTGCGATCAGCAGGAGCACAGCATTCAAGGGAGGAAGTATCCACCCACTGAGCAATCCGGACATGGCCGCTCCGTTCAACGATCTGTTTTCAACGTATTTCCCAACCTGGCTTGCGGCGGCGATAGCCTCGCTGCAGCGCAAAAGCTGCGGCGCACCAAAAACCTCTTGCATCGCGTCTTTTTTTCTACCAAAATAATCTCAGTTGCGGGCTGCACGTGGCCCCATCAACCTCTCCTCCATCCTCCTCCTTTGGTGGAAGTTAGCGCAATCCCAACGGATTGCGCTTTTTTTTACCTGCTTGTCGGATCCCCTGCTGTGTCTTAGCGTCGATACCTTAGCCTCGTTCCGCAGCGCAAAAATACCGCCGATGCCCTCTGTCGCGATGGCTGCTCCACTGTGGCTGGGGCAACTCGTTCCGAGTAGGTATTTCATTTTTTATACAATTACTTACCGTTAAATCACTGTAATCGTCCTGCACTTTTGGATAAAATGCCGGGTTAATCTGTTTCCGCGTCTCTGAAGGATCTCCTGTATGGCCGACCCCAAGATCGACGGAGGTAAGCGGCGATTCCTGCTGGCCACGAGCAGCGTGCTCGGTGGTGTCGCGACCGTCGCTACTGCCGCCCCTTTCTTCGCCAGCATGCTGCCGAGCGCGCGTGCGCGGGCGGCCGGCGCCCCCGTCGAAGTGGACATCTCGAGGGTAGAACCCGGAATGATGCTGCGTGCGGAGTGGCGGGGTCAGCCGATCTTCGTGGTGCATCGTACCGCGGAGATGCTCGAGGACGTCAAGAAGATGGATCCGCGGGTCGCCGACCCGACCTCCGACGGATCGGTCCAGCCCGAGTATGCAAAGAACGAATACCGCTCGCGCAAGCCCGAGTATCTGGTGCTGATCGGCATCTGCACCCACCTTGGCTGCTCTCCTTTCGACAAGCTGCAGCTGGGCGCGGACAGCGGGCTGGGGTCGGATTGGCTCGGGGGTTTCTTCTGTCCCTGCCACGGTTCGAAGTTCGACCTCGCGGGTCGCGTCTTCAAGGATGTGCCGGCGCCGACCAACCTGAAGGTCCCGCCCTACACGTTCATCAGCGACTCGCGCATCCTGATCGGCGACGACAAAGGAGCGCAAGGATGAGCAAAGCCCAGGCCCTCCTCAGCTGGATCGACGAGCGCTTTCCGCTCACGGCGTTGTGGAAGAGTCACGTTTCGGAGTATTACGCGCCGAAGAACTTCAACTTCTGGTACTACTTCGGCTCGCTCGCGATGCTGGTGTTGGTGATACAGATCGTGAGCGGCATCTTCCTGACGATGAACTACAAGCCCGACGCGCAGCAGGCCTTCCAGTCGGTCGAATACATCATGCGCGATGTGGAGGGTGGCTGGCTCATTCGCTACATCCACTCCACCGGTGCGTCCATGTTCTTCGTGGTTATCTACCTGCACATGTTCCGGGGCCTGCTGTATGGCTCCTACCGCAAGCCGCGCGAGCTGCTCTGGCTGTTCGGCGTGCTGATCTACTTGTGCATGATGGCGGAGGCCTTCTTCGGTTATCTGCTGCCCTGGGGCCAGATGTCGTACTGGGGTGCGCAGGTCATAGTCAACTTGTTCGGCGCCATTCCCATCATGGGCGAGGACCTCGCGGTGTGGATACGCGGCGACTACGTGGTGTCGGACGCCACCTTGAACCGCTTTTTCGCCTTCCACGTGATCGCCATTCCGCTGGCGCTCCTGGGGCTGGTGGTGGCGCACCTGATCGCCCTGCACGAAGTAGGCTCCAACAATCCCGACGGCATCGAGATCAAGAAGCACAAGGATGCCGGCGGCAAGCCGCTCGACGGCGTCCCATTCCATCCCTACTACACCATCAAGGACATGGTAGGCGTGGTGGTGTTCCTGGCCGTGTTCAGCTTCATCGTGTTCTTCACCCCGGAAGTGGGCGGCTATTTCCTGGAACACAACAACTTCATTCCCGCCGACCCGCTGAAGACGCCCTTGCACATCGCGCCGGTGTGGTACTTCACCCCCTACTACGCCATGCTGCGCGCGGTCCCGGCGTTCCTCCACACTCAGTTCTGGGGTGTGGCGGTAATGGGCGCGGCGGTGCTCGTCTTCTTCTTCCTGCCCTGGCTCGACCGCAGCCCGGTCAAGTCGATCCGGTACAAAGGCCCGTATTACAAGATCGCGCTGACGCTGTTCGTGGTGAGCTTCCTGGTCCTGGGCTGGCTTGGAACGGAGCCGACCGACTTCCTGGGCAGCCTCGGGAAGACCGATGTGGCGGTGATCCTCGCGCGGTTGTTCACCGTAGTGTACTTCGCCTTCTTTCTGGCCATGCCCTGGTACAGCCGTATCGACAAGACCAAGCCCGAGCCCGAGCGCGTGACCGGCTAGAGACCTCCAATTCCCTACCTGCTCAAGCCTGGAAATCATGAGAGCCCTGCTTATCCTGTTTGTACTACTTCCCCTCGGAGCGCTCGCGGCGAGCGAGGAGATGAAGCTCGATCGGGCGCCCATCGACGAACGCGATGCCGTGTCTATCCAGCGCGGCGCGCAGGTGTTCGTCAACTACTGCCTCAACTGCCACAGTGCCGAGGCCATGCGCTTCCAACGGCTTACGGACTTGGGCCTGACCGAGCAACAGATCGGCGACAACCTGATGTTTCCGACCACCAAGATCGGGGACACGATGACCGTCTCGATGCGCCGCAAGGATGCTACGGCGTGGTTTGGGGTCGCCCCGCCGGATCTGTCGGTAGTCGCCCGCTCCCGTGGCGCGGACTGGTTGTACACCTACCTGCGTGCGTTCTACCGCGATGACAGCCGCGAAACCGGCTGGAACAATCTGGCGTTCCCGAACGTGGGCATGCCCCACGTGCTCTACGAATTGCAGGGCGAGCAGACGCTGAAAGTCGAAGGGCACAAGCGCGAGCACGGCACCGAACCAGTCAAGACGCTGGTGCTCCGGACGCCGGGCAAGCTGTCCCCGGGTGAATACGACAAGCTGACGGCGGATCTCGTCAACTACCTCGTGTTCATGGGTGAGCCGGTGCGCCTGTCGCGCGAGAAGATCGGCTACGCCGTGCTGATCTTTCTCGCCGTGCTGTTCGTTCCTGTGTACCTGCTCAAAAAAGAATACTGGAAGGACGTCCCCTGATTGCGCCACGCCTGGATCTACCTATGATGACCCTGTACTCGGGCACCACGTGCCCCTTTAGCCAGCGCTGCCGGATCGTCCTGTACGAGAAGGGCATGGATTTCCAGATCGTCGATGTCGATCTGTACAACAAGCCCGAAGACCTGGCGGTGATGAATCCCTACAACCGCGTGCCGGTTTTGGTCGAGCGCGACCTCATCCTGTACGAGTCCAACATCATCAACGAATACATAGACGACCGCTTTCCCCATCCGCAGCTCATGCCGGCCGACCCGGTCATGCGCGCGCGCGCCCGCCTGTTCCTGTTCCGTTTCGAGCAGGAGTTGTTTTGCCACATCGACACCATCGAAAAAGGGCCGCAGAAGTCGGCGGACAAGGCGCGGATCGTCATCCGCGACAGCCTGACCCAGATCGCACCGGTGTTCGTGAAGCAGAAGTATATGCTGGGAGACGAGTTCTCCATGCTCGACGTGGCTATCGCTCCGCTGCTTTG
>JBGPMS010000081.1:0-16583 GCA_041487115.1 Gammaproteobacteria bacterium | reverse complement strand
GCGCATGGACGTGTCCAGGCCGCCAGGCGTGTCCACCTGGAGCACCACCAGCTGCGCGCCGTCCTGCACCGCGTGATCGAGCCCGCGATGAAAGTAGTCGGCGGTCGCTGGACCGATCGCGCCGTTCACCGTCAACACCACCACCGGCGCCGGTGCGGCCGACGCAGTCAACAGCAGGAGGAACGATACGACAGAGAGCAGCAGGCGCATGGAGTCGACAATTCCCAACCTACCGCCTCAATATAGACTCTTTCCGCGAGTGACGCATTCAACCGCGGAGACGCTAAAGAGCCGAGAGAACGGCCAAGTCTGAAGTCGCTTTGACCTGCCCTGTGCCCGTGCGGTTCAACTCTCGGGGTCGATCAAGACACCCGGGTTGAGCATGCCCTTGGGATCGAGACGCCGCTTGGCGGCGATGAGCGCCTGAGCGAACAGCTCGGGTCGCTGGCGGTCGTACCAGCGGCGATGGTCGCGGCCCACCGCGTGATGGTGAGTGATGGTGCCGCCCAGCTGATTGAGCACTTCGGAGGCGGCGTGCTTGATCGCCCACGCCTGGTCCACCAGGCGCGCCTTGTCTCCTAGTGCATGCACGGAAAAATAGGGCGCCGGGCCGTCGGGATAGACGTGGGTAAAGCGGCAGGTCACCAGGCCCGGTCTGCCGGTGATGTCCTGTATCGCCCGTTGTGTAGCGGCTTTGACCTGGGCGTGGAAATTCGGGAAGCGCTCCCACGTAATCGCGGTCTCGAATGTCTCGGCGATGATGCCGCGCGGCGTCAGCACCTCTCGGTAGTAAGGCATGCGCAGGAAGCTGTCGCGCCACTGACCGGCCGCACCCTGGCGCTGAGCGCCTTCGGCCTTCAGCGCGGCCGCGTCGTATTCCCCGCCCTGGGCACGCACGATCTCCAATGCCCGCTGCATCGCGCCATCCATGGGTCGATCGGCAGACTCGAAGGCGAGGACCAGGACCGACTGCGTTCCGTCGCCGGCGCCGTTGACCAGCGCTTCGTCCGCGTCCAGCAGCCGGCAGTTGGCGGGATACAAGTGGGCCTGGGCGATGGCACGCACCGCTTCGGCCGCCTGGTAGAAATCCTCGAAGCGGGCACTGGTGGCCGCACGATGCACGGGGCGCGGGCGCAGCCGCATCCAGGCTTCAGTGATGATGCCGAGAATGCCCTCCGAGCCGATGAACATCCGGTCCGGACTGGGACCGGCACCCGAACCGGGCAACCGGAAAGATTCGACCACTCCCGCCGGTGTGACCACGCGCAGGCTCTCGACGAAATCGTCGATGTGCGTATAGAGCGTGGCGTAGTGTCCACCTCCGCGCGTCGCGATCCAGCCGCCCAGCGTCGAGAACTCGAAGGACTGCGGGAAGTGACGCAGCGTGAGCCCGCTGGCCTTGAGCTGGCTCTCCAGCGACGGGCCGTACACGCCGCCCTGGATGCGCGCCGCCTGCGAGATCTTGTCGATCTCGAGGACGCGATCGAGATGCTTGAGGTCGATGGTGACGAGCGGGCGGTCCGTGCGCGGTGGCTCCACGCCTCCGACCACGCTGGATCCCCCGCCCCAGGGAGTGACCACGGCACGAATCGAATCGCACCAGTCCAACGTCGAGACGAGGTCGCTCTCGCTGCGCGGGAAGGCGATCACGTCGGGCGGGTTGGAGAAGTCGCGTGCAAAGATGCGCGCGCTGTCGAAGAACGACTTGCCGTAGCTGTGGAGCAATCGCTCGTACTGACCGGTCGAGCACAACTGCGCGAGCGCGGCGGGCGGTTTGACCCTGGGTGCGCGCAGTGCGATGTCTTCCTCCCGCGGCGGCGGGGTGGCATCGAAGCCGGAAACGCCGAAGCGCGACGCGTACGCCCGCTCGAGGTGCGACACCTCCGCCGCGGTCAGCCGTTCGGTTTCGTAGCCCCAGCCCCAGAACTTCAGTCGTTTGTCCGGCATGGCGCCCTCATTCCTCCCGCACCCAGGTCTGCGACCGGCCGAACAGCGAGACGCCGATGAATCCGCGCACTTCCAGCTTCCTGCCGCCGTCGAGAAGCTTGATCTTGGCCCGGTAGATCTTGCCGTTCTTGGGATCGAGGATCTCGCCGCCGGCGTACCGGTCGCCGTCCTTCTTCAGGCCCCACAGGATGTTCATGCCGATCACCGACTTGTCCTTGCGCTCGCCCTCGCACAGCTTGCACAGGTGGGAAGGATCGTCGTCGGGCTGATCGAAGATCTTCTCGACCCGGCCTTCGAACGCGCCGTTGCTCTCGCTGATGCGCACGAGTGAGCGTTCCTTGCCGGTCTTGTCGTCGATCGTCTTCCACAGGCCGGCCGGCGAGTTGAGGTCGGCCGGCGCCCAGGCGGCAATGCCGAGCAGGATCAGACAGCTCAGGGCAGAAACGACCGTCTTCATTTGCAATCTCCTCCGGTGGCAGGCGCTGAAGCGACCGCCGGGATTCTAGCGCAGATATCCGAGGAAGATTCTCGAGCGAGATGCTCCACGAGTCGCTGCAGGACGCCGTGGAAACGCGGTCAGTCAGCCGTTAAGGGTTACGTGCGGACGAGCGCGATGGCAAGACCGATGGCCGCGAACGCCAGGATGGCGATGGCTGCCAGCATGACCGCGCGCGCCCCCGCGGTCACGGTTGCGTCGGGCGCCGCGGCGGTGCTCGCAGGAGCCGGATCGATAGGCGGCACCCGCATGGACTGGCTCGGCGCGTGGCGATCCGGTGGCTCGGTGGGCGCCCGGTAGGCGCGCATCTTCTGAGTGGTGGTGATGTAATCGCGGAACTCGGTGGTCTGGTCGGTAATCGCCGCGAGCCTCAGCGTCGCGTCGAAGGAATCGAAGCTCGGATCGAGCGAAAGCGGCATCGCCGCATCGTCGCCTGTCAGTGCCGCCTGCTCGAGCCTGCCGTCAGCGCCGAAGGAGTTTAGCGCCGCACCGCTGCGCTCCTGACCGGCCCCCGGCTTGGCCACCGCCGCACCGCCGTTCGCGTTCCCCTCTGGCACCGGTTGCGTGGTTTCGAGTTGGCGCCTCGCCTCGCGTAAGTCGTCGCGGAATTCGGCAATACTCTGATAGCGGTCGTCGAGCGCCTTGGCGAGCGCCTTGGCGACGATGAAGTCGAGCATCGCGGGCACTGCCGGGTTGCGCGTGGACGGTGGCGCAGGCGCGGTGTTGATGATCGCGTACATGATCGTGTTCAAGTTGCCCCCGTCGAACGGCGCCACACCGGTCAGGGCCTCGTACAACACCACGCCGAGCGAGAAGATGTCACTCCTCGCGTCGATCACCGCGCCGGTCGCCTGCTCGGGCGACATGTACCGCGGGCTCCCCAGGACAAGGCCGGTCGTGGTCCTGACCGCCGCGTTGGACAGCCGTGCGATGCCGAAGTCGGTGACCTTGGCCACGCCGTTGCGCAGCACCATGATGTTCGAGGGCTTGATGTCGCGGTGGACCACACCCTGCCCGTGCGCGAAGGACAAGCCGTCCGCCACCTGCACGATGATGTCCACCGTCCGATCCACCGCGAGCAGGTTGCCGGATGCCAGCATGTCCTTGAGCTCCTGTCCCTCGAGGAACTCCATCGCCATGTAGGCGACCTTGTCGGTGTTGCCCACGTCGTAGAGCGTGACGATGTTCGGATGATTGAGCCGCCCCGCGGCCTTGATCTCCTGGCGGAAGCGGGCCTCGTATTCCTCGAGATCCTGGCGCGAGAGGTTCAAGTTGATGGTCTTGATCGCCACGGTCCGGTCGATGATCGGGTCGATCGCCTTGTAGACGATTCCCATGGCGCCCTGGCCGATCTCGGAGACGATCTGGTAGCGGCCCAGCACCGGGAGCCCTTTTCGATCCCTCGCAGACGAGGTGGTTTCCAATCGCCTTACCCCTTACCCCTTACCCCTTACCCCTTGCTCTTGGCCGCACGCACCTGTGCCTTGGCTTGCGCAAACGCGCGCGTCCAGGACGGGTGCCCGATCTCGGCCGGGGCGAGGTCGAAATCCTGCTCGATGTCGAATATCTTCACGAACTCGCCGCGGCAGCGAGCCTGCTTGCCGACAAGGCACAGCGAGAATGCGCTGTATTTGAGCGCCTTCACTTTGTCGCCCTTGTCGAGCAATCCTTCCTTGAGCGCATCCTGCAGGTGCGCCAGTGCTGCAGAGTACTCGCCCATCTCGTAGCTCTGCATGCCGTCGGCCAGCATTTGTCTGGCCCTGGGCAGCGGGATCTCGGATTTGCTCTCCAGCGCCGCCCTCTGGATTTCCATCTGTGCTTTCACGCTGCGATAGACCGGATCCCAGGCCGGGTGACCGGCCTCGGCAGGCTTGAGGTCGAATTGCGGATCGATCTCGAGCGCCTTGCGAAACTCGCCGCGGCACTCGGCTTCGCGGTTCGACAAGCAGTAGATGAAGGCCATGTGCTTGCGGGCGTTGGACTGTTCGCTCTTGGACAGCAGGCCGTGATCGAGCGCCGCCTGGAAGCCCTTGAGGGCCTGATCATAGTCGCCGGCATGGTAGCGCTCGATGCCCTGTGCAAGCTGCTCCTGTGCGCGCTGGCGCAGCGCCTGCTCGGAAGGCGCCACCGTGTTTTTCGCTGGCTGCATCTGGCACGCGGTGAGAGCAACCGCGAACAGGATGCACAGGCAGCCACGCCAGCGGGACGAGAGCGCCTGCATCACCGAAACGTGTGCTGGATGGTGACCGCGTCGCGCGACTTGACCTCGATCGTCTCCACGTAAGGCGGCGCACCCGTGTTCGTGACCTCGATGCGGTAGAGCCCCGGAGCCAGCTGCAGCGACTTGAGTGGCGGGCTCACGCCGACCTGTTTGCCGTTCACGAAAACCTTGCCCCAGGGAGCAATGGCGAAGAAGACTTTTGCGGGCGGCGCGATGGAAGCCTCGGCCCGCGCCGGGCTGGCCCCCTCAGCCGCAGGCCGCTTCAGCCTCTGCCCTTCGGCGGCACCCGCGAGCGCGCTCGCCGGAGCCACTGGTGGAACCGGTTTCTTCAGGGCCACGAGCAAGCCGAGGACCAGCACCACCACTGCCAGGGTCCCGGCGATCGCGCTCAGCGTTTTCTTGTCCCGCGGCAAGGCGGGGATTGGGAGCGTGAGCGTGAAGCTTCCCGAGGAGGTCGCGGCGTCCGGCTGCGCCCGGTTCGGGTTGGTGCTCGTGATCCGATCCTTCATCCCCTGCCTGGCGATCCTGAGCGCGCCTTCGTCATAACCCACGATGTAGAGCTCGTGATCGCGCACATGCTTGTCGGTGTGCGAGCCTTCGTATTGAAACAGCTTGGCGTACTCGCTCGCGAGGTTGGACACCATTTCGTAGTAGGAGCGCGACACCGCGATCTGCCCCGGGCGCGCGAAGCTCATGATGCGCTGGGCGACATTGATGCCGTCACCGACCATGTTGGGATGCCCGTTGATGTCTTTGAGCAGCCTGACCGGGCCGAGGTTGATGCCCATGCGCACCTCTGCCTCCGCACCACCCTGGTCCTCCTGCGCGGTCGTGCGGTCGCGCTGCATCGCCTCACGCAGGCTCAAGGTCAGGAAAAGCGCGTCTTCCGGATCCCCCAGAAAGCTGACTGCCGCGCCGTCGCCGGTGTCCAGGATGATGCGCTGGTCGACCGGAACGTCCTTGATCCCTTCCGAGAGATTGCTGGTCAGGCTGGTCTTGAGGCGAATCTGGTCGGGGACCGTTTTTTTGGTGTAACCGACCAGGTCGACAAAGACCACGCTGCACATGAAAGTTCGGTTTGCCTGGTCCAGCATCTTCAGACCTTGGGATGGGTATCGACGCGCAGGTCGAGAAATAGATAGAGCTTTGTCAAATAAGCAACTTATAAATAAACTCGCACGGGTCAGTGTACCGAATCCGGCCGTCGATGTGTCGCCAATTGACGACCCCGCGCGCGTCGGTGGCTCCTGCCACCGCTGACCTGCACAGCCCAATCTCATCAGCCTGATCGTCGGACCGCGACTTCTACACCCTGTTCACCAGGGACAAGCCGATCGAGCACAAGGTATATTTCCGGCACTGGAGACGATCTGCCCGAGATCCGTGACAGGCGCTGGAATAACCCGCCTAGAGCTCCGCACAGGAGAGACCCGCAATGGATGTGAGCCCGCTGGCCGGGAAGCCTGCCCCGCTTTCGATGCTGGTCAACGTTGCCAGGCTGGTGACGGCCTACTATGCCGAGCGGCCAGACCCGGCTGAACCGTCGCAGCGCGTTGCGTTCGGCACCTCCGGGCATCGCGGATCGTCGCTGCGGTGCAGCTTCAACGAAGCGCACATCCTGGCCACCACTCAGGCGATCTGCGACTATCGCAAGCAGGTGGGCACGAGCGGGCCGCTGTTCCTGGGCATGGATACGCATGCCCTGTCCGAGCCGGCCTTCGCCACCGCGCTCGAGGTCCTCGCTGCCAACGGCGTCGAGGTGATGATCGACCGTGATCTCGGCTACACGCCCACCCCGGCCATCTCACATGCCATCCTCACCTACAACCACGGCCGGACCGGGCCATCGGCCGACGGCATCGTCATCACGCCATCGCACAATCCGCCGGAGGACGGCGGCTTCAAGTACAACGCTGCGCACGGCGGGCCGGCCGATACGCAGGTCACGAAAGTCATCCAGGAGCGCGCCAACGCCCTGCTCGCGGGCGGAATCGAAAAGCTGCGCCGCGTGCCCTACGGCCAAGCGTTGGCAGCAGCCTCCACTCACCGTCACGACTACGTCGGAGCCTATGTAGGCGACCTCGGAGCCGTAGTCGATCTCGACGCCGTGCGCGCTAGCGGGTTGCGGCTCGGAGTCGATGCGATGGGCGGCGCCGGCCTGGGCTACTGGCAGCCGGTGGCCGAACGCTACGGCCTCCAGATGCAGATCCAGAACGCCATTCCGGATGCCACCTTCCGCTTCATGACAGTGGACTGGGACGGCAAGATCCGCATGGATTGCTCCTCCCCTTACGCCATGGCCGGCTTGATCGCGCTCAAAGATCGCTTCGACATCGCCTTTGGCAACGACACCGATACCGACCGGCACGGCATCGTCACGCGCAGCGCCGGCTTGCTCAACCCCAACGCGTATCTGGCGGTGGCCGTGTCCTATCTGGTTGCGCACCGGCCCGGCTGGCCCGCCGGCGGCGCGGTGGGCAAGACGGCGGTGAGCAGCAGTCTGATCGACCGGGTCGGAGCGAAGTTGAAGCGGCGCGTGATCGAGACGCCGGTCGGCTTCAAGTGGTTCGTGGACGGGCTGCTCGAAGGCTCGCTGGTGTTCGGCGGAGAGGAAAGCGCGGGCGCATCGTTCCTGCGACGCGACGGCAAGGTCTGGACCACCGACAAGGATGGCCTCATCCTGGGCCTGCTCGCGGCGGAGATGACGGCCACGACCGGCCGCGACCCCGGCGAGATCTATCGCGACCTGACGAGCGAATGCGGCGCGCCGCTCTACGAACGCATGGACGCGCCGGCGAGCCCTCAACAGAAAGCGGCGTTGGGCCGCCTATCCCCCGCCAGGCTCGGCATCACCGAGCTGGCAGGCGACCCGGTCCGAGCGGTGCTCGACACCGCCTCCGGCAACGGCGCCGCGCTCGGCGGCCTGAAGGTCGTTACCGACAACGGCTGGTTCGCGGTACGGCCTTCCGGCACGGAGGACGTGTACAAGCTCTATACCGAGAGCTTCGTCGACCAGCCCCATCTGAGGCGCATCCAGGACGAGGCGCGCGCCGCCATCGCGCGCGCGTTGGCGGTGTGATGCAAAACCCCAAGAAACCGTTCGTGTTGACCCTTCGACTCTGTTGCCCCCGTTCGCCCTGAGCGTCGCAGCGCCAGCTGCAGAGTCGAAGGGTCAACACGAACGGAGCTATCGCTGCTGAGTCGAAGCGCGATCAGGGGATCGACTCGAACACGCCGGCGGCGCCCATCCCGGTGCCGATGCACATGGTGACCATGCCGTACTTCTGCTTGCGGCGGCGCAAGCCGTGCACGATCGTCGCGGTTCTGACCGCCCCGGTCGCGCCGAGCGGATGTCCCAGCGCGATGGCGCCGCCCAGCGGATTGATCTTCGCTGGATCCAGCCGGAGGTCGTTGATGACAGCGAGGCTCTGAGCAGCGAAGGCCTCGTTGAGCTCAATCCACGCCAGGTCGTCCTGCGTGAGGCCGACCCGCTTGAGCACCTTGGGGATGGCGAACTTCGGGCCGATGCCCATGATCTCCGGCGGTACGCCGGCCACCGCGAACCCGAGGAATCGCGCCAGCGGCTGCAGGTTGTAGCGCTTGAGCGCGACCTCCGAAGCCAATATCACCGCACCCGCGCCGTCCGAGGTCTGCGAGCTGTTGCCGGCGGTCACCGTCCCGCTCGCGGCAAAAGCAGGTCTGAGCTTGGCCAGCACCTCCGGCGTGGTCCCGGCTCGTGGCCCCTCGTCCACCGCGGCCACTTTGGTCTGGTGCTTGATCTCACGCGCGCCGAGGTCGGGCAGCTTCTCGTCGATGGTGTAGGGGGTGATCTCATCCCGGAACTCGCCGGACGCGATTCCCGCGAGCGCCTTGCGATGGCTGTCGGTGGCGAAAGCGTCCTGCGCTTCGCGCGAGACCTTCCACTGCTGCGCGACCTTCTCGGCGGTAATGCCCATGCCGTAGCCGATACCGATGTTTTCATCGCGGTCGAAGATGTGCTCGTTGATGGCGATCTTGTTGCCGCCCATCGGGATCATGCTCATGCTCTCGGCACCGCCGGCAATCATCACGTCGGCCTCGCCGAGCCGGATGCGATCGGCGGCCATCGACACGGCTTGTAGTCCGGAAGAGCAGAAGCGGTTGACGGTTACGCCCGACACCGTGTTGGGAAATCCCGCCAGCAGCAGCCCGATACGAGCCACGTTCATGCCCTGCTCGGCTTCAGGAATCGCGCAACCGACGATGACGTCGTCCACGGCTGCCGGATCGAGCCCCGGCGCTTGCGCCATCACGCTTTTCAGCGCATGCGCCAGCAGATCGTCCGGCCGCGTGTTGCGGAACATGCCGCGCGGCGCTTTGCCGACCGGCGTTCTGGTCGCCGCGACGATGTAGGCGTCTTGGACTTGCTTGGCCATTGCGATCTCCAGATAGACATAAGGTCCCTCTCCCTCAGGGAGAGGGTAGGGTGAGGGTAGGGTGAGGGTAGGGTGAGGGTAGGGTGAGGGTGGGGGTAGGTACGCGGCATATCTCCCCCATCGCCCGCCCAATCTCCCAGCTCAGTTGCGCAGCGGTTTGCCCGTTTTCAAGGTGTGCTCGATGCGCGCTTGAGTTTTAGCCGTCGCCAGCAGTTCCATGAAACACTCCCGCTCCAGATGCAGGTACCACTCCTCGTCTACCAGGCTGCCGGCCTCGACATCGCCACCGCACATCACGTAGGCGATCTTGCTCGCCACCAGGAAATCGTGTTCGGAGATCTGGTTTCCGGCCAGCAGATTGGCGAGGTGGGCTTTGAACGTCGCGATGGCGGTCCGGCCGGCGGCCGGAATGTCGCGCGCCTTCAGGGGCGGGCGGTAGCCAGCCTCCGCCATCTCGGTGACCTCCGCTTTGGCGACGTAGAGCAACTCGGCCCGATTCATGACGATCCGGTCGCCCGGCTTGAGGTAGCTCAGCTCGAATGCCTGCTCGGCCGACTTGCCGACGTTGGCCTGCGCTACGTTCTGGAACGAGTTGCGCAGGAAGGCAAACGCGTCGCCGCCCTTGGCATCGAGTGCCGCACGCAGCGCCAGTTCCTTGCACCCGCCTCCGGCCGGCAGCAGACCCACGCCTGCCTCCACGAGACCGATGTAGCTCTCCAAAGTAGCCACTGCGCGCCCGGAATGCATGACGAACTCGCAGCCGCCGCCGAGCGCGAGTCCGTCCACCGCCGACACGATGGGCACCAGCGCATACTTCCACGCTCGAGTCGTGGCCTGAAATTGCTCGACCACGCCTTCGATCTTCTCCAGCCGCCCCGCCATCACGGCGTCCGCGACATTCAGCTTGCGCGCGGCCTTCAACACCACCGACTGCGCTTCGCGCCGGAACTTCTTCATCATCGAGCCGAAGGCGGAAGGCTTCGCGTCGCCCCGCGGCTTGGCCGACGGGCCGGAAAGATTCGCCCCGACCGAGAACGGCGGCTCGGTCTGCCAGATGATCAGGCCCTTGAAGTTGCGCTCGCCCTCCTCGATGGCCTGCATCACGCCGTCGAGCACGTCCTCGCCGATCGCGTGCATCTTGCTCTTGAAGCTGATCACTCCGATGTCGTCGCCGGTGCTCCACATGCGCACCGCGTCGGTCTCGAACACCGTGGTGCCGTAGCTTATGCCCTCGCCCACCAATCGATCGGGATAGGGCTGTCGGCGGTACACCGGAAGGCTCGAGCGCGGCTGCAGCGTCTTGGTCGACGGACTGTAGGAGCCCTGCGGCGTGTGCACGCCGGTACGCTCCTTCTCCGTGACCCACTCGGGCAGCGGCGCATTCGCCATGCTCTTGCCGGCTTTGATGTCGTCGGTTATCCAGCCGGCCACGCGCTCCCAGCCCGCCGCCTGCCAGATCTCGAACGGCCCCTGGTTCCAGCCGAAGCCCCAGCGAATCGCCAGGTCGAGATCGCGGGCATTGTCCGCGATCGCTGCCAGCTGATACGCGCTGTAATGCAACATGTCGCGCATCGCCGACCAGAGGAACTGCGCCTGCGGATGCTGACTGTCGCGCAGCTTCTGGAAGCGCTCGGCTACATCCCGCGTCTTGAGTATGTCGACCACCGCGGCGTCAGCCTCGCCGCCCGACATCCGGTAATCGCGCGATGCCAGATCCAGCACCTGGATGTCCTTGCCCTGCTTGCGATAGACGCCGCGCCCGGACTTCTGGCCCAGCGCACCCTGATCGAGCAGGCCGCGGTACCAATCGGGTGCGTCGAAGTACTCGTGCCACGGATCTTCGGGCAGCGTTTCCTTCATCGTGTTGACCACGTGCGCCAGCGTATCCAGTCCCACGACGTCGGCGGTCCGATAGGTGGCGCTCTTGGGCCGCCCGATCAGCGGGCCGGTCAACGCATCGACCACGTCGAAGCCCAGGCCCAGGCGCTGCGTGTGATGGAACGCGGCCAGGATCGAAAACACTCCCACCCGGTTGGCGATGAAGTTGGGCGTGTCCTTCGCGCGGATCACGCCCTTGCCCAGAGCGGTGGTGAGGAAAGCTTCCAACTGATCCAGCACCTGTGGGCGCGTCTGCGCGCTCGGGATCAACTCCACCAGGACCATGTAGCGCGGCGGATTGAAGAAGTGCACGCCGCAGAAGCGCGGCCGGAAAGCCTCCGGCACCGCTTGCGCCAGCGTATTGATGGACAGCCCCGAAGTATTGCTCGCGAACACCGCGTGCTCCGAGAGATGCGGCGCCACTTTCTCGTACAACGAGCGCTTCAGGTCCATGCGCTCGGCAATCGCCTCGATCACCAGGTCGCAGTCCTTGAGCAGCGGCAAGTGCTGCTCGTAGTTGGCCGGCTCGATGTAGGCCGCCTTCGCCGCGCTCGCCAGCGGACTGGGCTCGAGCTTCTTGAGCCCGTCGATGGCCTTGATGACGTTGCCGTTCGGGTCGCCCTCGCGGGCGGGCAACTCGAACAGGAGCACAGGCACGTTGGCGTTGACGAGGTGGGCGGCGATCTGCGCGCCCATCACGCCGGCGCCGAGGACGGCGGCTTTGCGGACTTGGAGCGGAGAGGATGCGGTCATGGATGCAACAGGTCAGGTCAAGGATGGGCCGGGTGCGGGCGTGCCCGCACCCGGCCGACGACGTCAGAAGCTCCAGGTAAGCTGCACCCCGACGATGTCCACGGAGTTGTCGTAGTTGCCCACCAGGCTCCCGCCCGCCGAGACGGGGTTCGGCTGGTTGATGCTCGATTTACGCACGAACAGATGCGCATACCCGACATCGAGCAACAGCCCGGGCGTAAAGGCGTACTGCAGGCCGATGGCGCCCCAGAGGCGGTCGTTATCCGGGATGCGGGCCGTGCGGTTGGCGTCCGGCACCGGGCTCTGGTCGTAGGACGTCCCGAAGCGCAGAGTGAGTTGCTGGCTGGCGTGGTAGTTCAGGCCCAGGGAGATACGCCACGTGTCGTCCCAGTTCTCGACCTGCGTCTCCAACACTTCGTGGGCACCATCGCCCCGCACCACTGTCAGATCCTTGAACCGGCTCCAGTGAGTCCACGTGATGTCGCCCATCAGGTCCCACTTGTCACCGAAGCGCTGGAACACGCTGACCGACGCGGTGTCCGGGAGGTCCAGGGAAGCCGACACGGGGCCATCGCGCGCCGCCCCCGCGTTCGGTACGGGGAAAGGCCGAGCAAATGAGACGGTACCTTCCAGGTCCTGTTTGATATGCGAGCGGTAGGCCACGCCGATGCGCATGTCATCGCCGAGCTGGAACAGCGCGCCGAGATTGTAGCCCCATGCATCGCTGTCGCCCTCCACCTTCGCACTGCCGTTGGCGAGCGCCGGGTTGAAGATCACGGCCTGGCTCAACTCCGCTTTGGCCCGCTGCCAGTTTACACCGGCCCCCAGGGACACAACGCTGTTCACCCGGTAGGCGATGGAAGGATTGATATTGATGGTGTCGAGCTCGGATTTGATGGCCTGATACTGGCCGGTCCACGGCGTGTCGTACTCGGTCTTCAGTCCGAACGGCGCGTTCACGCCGATCCCCACCCTCAAGTCGGAGGTGATGGCGAAGGCAGCGTACAGGGCGGGCACCAGTGCCCAGTCGCCCGCGTCACCCCCGTTGGGCGTCACGAGGCCCCGGCCGGTAGCGGCCGTCGATGCCGTGTTCGAGAAGGTCGCGCTCGGCTTGATGCCGTTGGTGGACAGCACGACCTGCCGATCCGGCAGCAGCGTCATGCCCGCGGGGTTGAAGAAGATCGTGCTCGCGTCCTGGGCGCTGGCCGCCTGGCCGGCGTAGGCGTTGCCCAGCCCGCTCACGTTCTGCTCGAGCAGCGCAAAGCCCGCGGCCCACGTCCCGCTGGAAACGGCCAACATGCCGGCACCCAGGCCGAGACTGATCGTACAGAGCTTGAAGTTGCGATAGGTCATAGGTCCTCCTCTGTGTTTTTCGGGCTTCACACCTGTTGCTCGCATCGCTTGCTACGAACCCCCCTCTGCGTCGGCCGCTCCGGCCGTCACCGGCCGCGGCCGGCGGTCGCGATCCACCGCCACATAAGTGAGCGTGGCCTCCGTCACTTTCACCGTCACTTCTTCGGGCAGCCCCCGCTGCGCCCACACCTCCACGTCCACCGTGATCGAGGTGCGCCCGACGCGGACGACCTTCGCGTAAAAGCTGACCAGATCGCCGATCAGCACCGCCTGCTTGAACACGAAGGAGTTGACCGCCACCGTCGCCACCCGGCCCTTCGCGAGGCGCAGTGCGGGGATGCTGCCCGCGATGTCCACCTGGGACATGATCCAGCCGCCGAAGATGTCGCCGGTGGAATTGGCGTCGGCCGGCATCGGCACCACGCGCAAGACGGGCTCGCGGTCTCGCGGCAGCTGCGTAGGCTCGGTTCCTTCGTTCACGTCAGTGCCCGGCGTAGAGCTTTTCGTACTCGGACCGGTGCTGCTCCAGCACTTTGGCACGCTTGAGCTTCAGGGTCGGCGTGAGCATGCCGTTCTCGATCGTCCACGGCTCCGGCATCACAGCGACGCGCCGGATCTGCGCGTAGCCGGGGAACTGCTTGATCTGGACATTGATGCGCTCGAGCACCAGCTGCTCGGCCTGGTGCGTGTGCGCGGACACAGCCGAGGCCGGGTCCAGTCCATGCTCGTGCGCGACCTTGGCCCACAGCTCCGCGTTCGGGACCACGAACACCGACAGGTAGGGCTTACCCTCTCCGATCACCATCACCTGCTCGAAAAAAGGATCGCGGGCGATAGCGGCCTCCATGTCCACCGGCGGCACCTTCTCCCCGTTGGACAGGACGATGATCTCCTTCAGACGCCCCGTGATGTAGAGGCGGCCCTCGCTATCGATGCGCGCGGTATCGCCGGTGTTGAGCCAGCCATCGTCGGTGAACATGGCTTTGGTCGCGTCCGGGTTTTCCCAGTAGCCGAGCATCACGTTGGGGCCCTTGACCAGCAGCGCATCCTTGTCGCCGATCTTCACCTCGACGCCGGGGATCGGCAGGCCGATGCTGGCGGGAAGATTGTTTGCGATGCGGTTGCTGCTGACCACGGGGCTGGTCTCGGTCATGCCGTAGCCCTGCAAGACCGGCAGCCCGAGTCCGATGAACACGCGCGCCACGTCCGGCGGCATCGCTGCACCGCCGGCCGTCGCCGCACGCAGTCTCCCGCCCAGGCGCGCCAGGATCTTTGCGGCCACCAGCTTCTTCAACACCGGCCACAGAAGAAAGCTCGCCTTCCACGGACCGCGCCCCTGCTCGTGCTCGAACCTCGCCCAGCCCACTTCGGTGGCCAGTTCGAACAGCTTGCGGCGCACCGCCGGCCCCTCCGCCAGCTTGGCCTTGATGGCAGCATAGACGCGCTCGTAGATGCGCGGCACCGAAATCAGCAGCGTGGGCCGGATGGTGATGAGGTCCTCTCCAAGCTGCGGGATAGAGCGAGCGTAGGCGACGCGCGCCCCGGCCATCACCGTCAGGTAGTAGCCGCAGGTTCGCTCCAGGGTATGCGACAGCGGCAGGAAGGACAGCAGCGTGTCGTCCGGGCCCACGTCGAAGGTTTGCAACGTGCCGGCCGCGTTGGAGAGCATGTTGTTGTGGCTGAGCATGACGCCCTTGGGACGCCCGGTCGTGCCGGAGGTATAGATGATGCTCGCCAGCTTATGCGGATCGCGGCTGACGCGCTGCACGACGCCGCCGCTGTCTGGCAACCATGTGGCGATGCTGGCCAGTCGCGGATCCGCCGGCGCGCCCTGCAGCGGCTTGACGCACAGCACGCGCACCAGCCCGGAAAGCTGGTCCTGCACGTCGGCGAAGGCGGCCCACTGCTCGGGTGTCTCGAACAGCAACACCTTGGCGCCGCAGTTCTGAATGATATAGGCCACGTTGTCGGGCCGGTCCTGGGTGTAGAGCGGCACCACCACCAGGCCCAGCCCCATGGCAGCCTGGTCCAACGCCACCCAGGTGGTCGAGTTGCGCAGCATGATGGCGACGCGGTCCCCGGGCACCACCGGTTCGCGCGCGAGCGCGGTCTGCCAACGCGCCACCCGACGCTCCATCTGCGCCCAGGTATGATCGCGCCATGTACCGTGCTCGTCGTCGAACTCGGTGTAGGCGACCGCGTCGGGCGAGCGCCGCACGCGTTCGCCGAACAGGCCATCCAGCGTGACCGCCGCTTCCGGCGGGACCACATCAACTCGCTCTGCCACCATCGCCCCCGTCTTCGTCGCTCCTCGACCGCTAACTCACCCCTAGTGTCATGGTACCCAGTCGTGCTCAGTCCAGGAAGATATCCGGGTGCAGCGGCCCGCCCGGAGTCACCGCGTACTGCTCCATGTCGGCCACACCCGCCCGGCGCAGCACGTCCTCGTCGATGAAGAAGTTGCCGGTGGTGCTGCGGCTGTCGCTCACCAGCACGGCATGCGCGGCGTCCGCCATGATCGCCGGCTTGCGGCTGGCGTGGACCGACTCCGGGAAGAACACTTCCACCGCCGCCGTGGCGATGGTGGTGCGGGGCCATAGCGAATTCACCGCCACGCCCTGCGCGGCGAACTCGCGCGCCATGCCCAGCGTGCACATGCTCATGCCGTATTTCGCGATGGTGTAGGCCACGTGCGGAGCGAACCATTTGGGATCGAGGTTGAGCGGCGGCGACAAGGTCAGGATATGCGGGTTGTCGGCCTTCAGCAGGTAGGGCAGGCATGCCTGCGAGCAGACGTAAGTACCGCGCGTATTGATCGTCTGCATCAGATCGTAGCGCTTCATCGGGGTGGAGAGCGTGCCGGACAGGCCGATGGCGCTGGCGTTGTTCACCAGCGCGTCGATGCCGCCGAAGGTCTCCGCCGCGTGCTTCGCCGCCGCTGCAACCGCCTCCTCATCGCGGATGTCCAGCTGCAGTGGCAGAGCGCGGCCGCCCGCCGCTGCCACTTCCGCCGCGACGCTGTGGATCGTGCCCTCCAGTTTGGGGTGAGGCTCGGCGGTCTTGGCGGCGATGACGATGTTGGCGCCCTCGCGCGCGCATCGTACCGCGATGGCACGGCCGATGCCCCGGCTCGCGCCGGTGATGAAGATCGTCTTGCCCTTGAGCGTTCGCATGCCAGAATGGCTACATGCCGTGGAACACGGGTTTGCGCTTTTCGACGAAGGCCGCCACGCCTTCGGCGAGGTCGTGAGTGGTCGCGCAGCGCGCGAATGCCACGAGCTCCTCTTCCATCTGCGTCTCGATGCTGCGATCGAGGGACTGGTTCATGAGACGCTTGGCTTCTCCGAACGCCTGGGTGGGTCCCCTGGCGAGCTCGCGAGCGATGCGCTGTGTCTCCTGCCCGAGCTGGTCTGCGGGCACCACCCAGTTCACCAGCCCCAGCTCCCTGGCCTTGTTCGCGTCGAACCGATCGGCCAGCAGAGTCAGCTCCATCGCCTTTTTGTAGCCCACCAGCCGAGGC
>JBGPMS010000080.1:0-16744 GCA_041487115.1 Gammaproteobacteria bacterium | reverse complement strand
GCGGCGTGCCCGCCTTCACCGCGGCGCGCAGCATGTCGCCGGTGGAGATCTGCGGGATGCCGAACTTCTGAGTGACGAAGGCCGCCTGGGTTCCTTTCCCCGCGCCGGGTGCGCCGAGCAGTATCAGTCGCATGGTTCGAGTCTTCTCAAGTTGTCGTTGGGCTTAGGACGGCAGGAGCGGATTATAGGTTAGGAGTCGGAGGCGAACAGCCGGCGCACGGTCTCCAGGTCCTCGGGCGTGTCCACGCCGGCTTCCGGTGCTTGCGCGGTGATGGCGACGGTGATACGAAATCCGTGCCACAGCGCCCGCAACTGCTCGAGGGCCTCGAACCGCTCGATGTGCGGCGGTTCCAGGCGCGTGTACTGCCTGAGGAACCCGCAGCGGTAGCCGTAGATCCCGATATGCCGGTAGACGGGAAGTCCGTCCGGGATGTGGGTGCGGTCCTTGGCAAACGCATCGCGTGCCCAAGGTATGGTCGCGCGACTGAAGTAAAGCGCATCGCCGCGTGCGTCCAACACGACTTTCACCACGTTCGGGTCGAACAGGTCGACTTGACGGTGCATCGCATGGCACGCCGTCGACATCGCGGCTTCGGCGTGCCGGTCGAGTGTTTCTGCCACTTCACGGATCAACCCGGGCGCGATCCGCGGCTCGTCGCCCTGGACGTTGACCACGATGGTGTGATCAGGCCAGCCGCGCTCCGCTGCGACCTCGGCGATGCGGTCCGTGCCCGAGGCGTGGCCTGCCGCTGTCATCAGGCCCTGATGGCCATGCTCGCCGACCGCTCGCAGGACGCGTTGGTCATCGGTCGCGACCCACACTTCCGCCGCTCCGCTCGCCTTCGCCCGGTCCGCGACATGCACCACCATGGGCTTGCCGGCGATGTCGAGCAGCGCTTTGCCAGGCAGGCGCGTAGAGGCGTAGCGGGCGGGGATGACGACGACGAAGGACATCAGGCTATGATGCCTAGACCTCTTCCTCGGCGGGAAGCTTGCGCGCCTCCTCTTCGAGCATCGAGGGGATGTCGTCCTTGATCGGGTAGGCCAGCCGGCACGGCTTGCAGATCAACTCCTTCTCGGCCTTGCGGTAGATGAGCGGGCCCTTGCACAGGGGGCAGACGAGGATATCAAGCAGCTTGGCGTCCATTCAGGGATCTCAACTTGGTCAGGATAAGATTACCGAGCGCGGGGTCGACGTCGGCTTCGACCGGAAGGTACCACCAGTTCTCGCGCGCGAATTCGGAGCATTTTACTGCATCCTTCTCCGTCATCAGCACCACATCGTCGCCGGCGAAGGCGAGGTCATCCGCGCCGAACCGGAAATGATCCGGGAACGGGTGCGCTCGAAACTCCAGCCCCGCCTGCTGGAGTCGCGCGAAGAAGCGCTGCGGGTTCCCGATTCCCGCGATCACATGCAGCGCTCTTCCCCGCAAATCGGCGGCTGAGGCGCGGAATCCGGGGTTGAGCAGGTTGTGGAAGGTCTCGCCCTTGAGCCCCATCCGGTACTGCGGTACCCGCAACTCCGGCAGCCCGTTGCCTCCATTGACCACCACTGCGTCGACCGAAGCCAGGCGTCGCACCGGCTCCCGCAACGGGCCGGCCGGCAGCAGCCAGCCGTTGCCGAAGCGCCGCTCGCCGTCGACCACCGCGATCTCGAGGTCGCGTGCCAGAGCGTAGTGCTGCAACCCGTCGTCGCTCAGGATCAGGTTGCAGTAGGGGTACTCGGTGAGCAGGGCCTGGACCGCCTCGGCGCGTCTGCGGCCGACAAAGACGGGAACGTCCGAGTGCCTCGCGAGCAACACCGGTTCATCCCCCGCTTGCGCCGGGTTGCTGTCAGGGCGGACTTCCTGGACCCTTTCGGTTCCCCCGTAACCTCGCGTCACGATGCCGGGGCGATAACCGTTCTCCTGCAGGAAACGCGCGAGCCAGGTTACCAGTGGCGTCTTGCCTGTGCCACCCACCGTGATATTGCCCACTACGATCACCGGCACTCGCATGCGCTCGCTGCGCTGCCAGCCCGACCGATAGAGTGCTCGCCGCATTACCGCCGCTGCGCAGAAGATCAGGCTGAGCGGGTAGAGGATGAGGTGGCCGGGACGCACCCGGTACCAGAAGTGTTCGAGCACGCGCATCGGAACTGCGGCGGCAGAAGAAGGCTCGCATCTTACCGTAAGCCGCCCCCGCCCCCGCAGTTACCCGAGCGGCTCGAACAGCGCCTTTACGTCCTCCGCGCTGAGCGGCAGCTTGGCTTCGCCGCCTCCGCCCAGGATGCCGGCGGCGAGCGCTGCCTTCGACGCCTGCAGCGCAACGATCTTCTCCTCCACGCTGCCCGAGACGATCAGCTTGTAGACGAACACCGGCTTGTCCTGGCCGATCCGATGCGCCCGATCGGTCGCCTGTCGCTCGACGGCCGGATTCCACCACGGGTCGTAGTGGATGACGGTGTCGGCAGCGGTCAGGTTGAGCCCGGTCCCGCCGGCCTTGAGGCTGATGAGAAACAGCGGGACCTTGCCGTCCTGGAATTTACGCACCGGCGCCGCGCGGTCGCGCGTATCGCCCGTGAGCTTCACGTAGCCGAGCTGGCGCGACGCGAGCTCGCGCTCGATCAGCTCCAGCATGCTGGTGAACTGCGAGAACAGCAGGATGCGGCGGCCCTCGGGCAGCAGCTCCTCCAGCATCTCCAGCAGCAGCTCGAGCTTGGCCGACTCTTTGACCTTCTTCGCTGCATCGACCTTCAGCAGACGCGGATCGCAGCAGACCTGCCGCAGCTTCAACAGCGCGTCGAGCACGATGATGTGGCTCTGCGCCAAGCCGCGCGCGGCGATCTCCGCCCGCACGCGCTCGTGCATGGAGGCGCGTACGGTTTCGTACAGGTCGCGCTGCGCGCCGGCCAGCTCGACCGGATGCAGAATCTCGGTCTTGGCTGGCAGCTCGGTGGCGACCTCTTCTTTGGTCCGGCGCAGCAGGAAGGGACGGATGCGCCGCGCCAGGCTGTCGCGGCGCGCTTCGTCGGCGTGCTTCTCGATCGGCGTTCGGTACAGGCGCCGAAACGTAGTCGCGTCGCCCAGCAAACCGGGCATCAGGAAGTTGACCAGCGACCACAGCTCGCCCAGGTTGTTCTCCAGCGGTGTGCCGGTCAGGCACAGGCGATTGCGCGCCTGCAGCTGGCCGACCACGCGCGCAGCCTGAGTCTGCGCATTCTTGACCTGTTGCGCCTCGTCCAGGATGACGAGGTGGAACTCCTGCGCCAGCAGCGCGTCCTTGTCGCGCGCGAGCAGCGGGTAAGTGGTCAGGACCAGGTCGTGAGCGCCGATCTGCGCGAAGGAAGTCTTGCGCTTCAGTCCGTGCGAGACGTGAACGCGCAGTTGCGGCGCAAAACGCGCCGCCTCCGCTCTCCAGTTCGGAAGCACGCTGGTGGGGGCTACCACCAGAGCCGGCCGGTCGAGACGGCCGGCCTGCTTTTCCAACAAGATGTGGGCCAACGCCTGGACGGTCTTGCCGAGCCCCATGTCGTCGGCCAGGATGCCACCGAGCCCGAATTCACGCAGGAACTGCAGCCAGGCCAGGCCCTGCTCCTGATAAGGGCGCAGCCGCGCGCCGAAGCCTTCGGGCGCCGGCACGGTTGCGATCTGCTCGAAGCCGGCGAGACGCTGACCCAAAGCGCGCAGCGCCTCGCCCCCCTTCCACTGGAGATCGGCCTCGCGCTCGAGGTCGGCCAGTCGCACGGCGTCCAGTCGCGGCAGGCGGACCTTGCCTCCCGCTGGCGCGTCGAGCAGCTCGTGCAGGATCGACAGCATCGGCCGCAGGCGCGCCAGCGGGACCGGCAGCAACCTGCCGTCCTCCAGATGCAAGTAGAGCGAACCCTTGCTGGTGGATTCGCGTTGGGTCTTGTCGGACAGCAACTCCGGGCGCGCGCGCAGCGCAGCGATCAGGACGGGCAGCATGTCCAGGCGCTGGCCGCCGAGATCCACGCCCAGGCTCAGGTCGAACCAGTCCGGGCCGGCTTCTTGCACTTCGCCGTACCATTGCGCGTGCTCCGCCGGCTTGAAACGGAAGTTGTCGTCCACCTCCACGCGCCAGCCGTCAGCCTGCAGCCGCGGCAGTTGCTCGCACACGAGCTCCGGCCAGGCGGCCGGGTTGCGCGGCGCGTAATCCTGCTTGTGCTCGAACGGGAGGTCGCGGGCGATTTCGCTCAACTGCACGAATCCCGCGTCCTTCAGTGCATCGTGGAACCGCTTTTCGCTGCGCGCATCGCGCTGGATGTGCAGCAGCCGGCCGGCGCTGAAGGTTTGCACCTTGCGTGGGCTGTTGCGGTCCACGCGTGCTCCGGCATAGTCGAAAGTGAGCACGGCGACATCCACAAAGTGGCTCGCCGGACGATAGCCGCGGCGATAGGCTTGCAGCGTGATCAAGCGCAAGCAGGGAACCGGCGGCGTGTTCCGGATCTCGGTCGGCTCGGGCACTTCCGGCAACGGAACCTCGACCCCAGGCAGGCGCTCCAGGATGGCCTCTCTCGCGCGCGCTGCATGCTCTGGTCTCACTCCGGGCACCGCGGCGAGGGCTTCAGCCAGGCTCGGCGGCAGGCTCGTTTCGAGCGGACCGCACTCCCAGCGCTCGAGATCCAGATACCAGGGCGGGGCGAGCGGCAGCAGCCGATGACTGGGCGGCACGGTGCGGCAGGAGATCTGCTGCAGGCCGTCGGCGAGGAACTGCCAGTGCAGATGCCCCTGACGCGAAGCGCCCTCGCGCAGCGGCTGAGTCAGCTCCGGCAGGTGGCAGCGCCCGGACGCGAGCATCGCACGCAGAATCTGCGGGCCGGTCTCTCCGCCCAACAAGAAGGTGTCGGGATACGCTTGCGAGGCATCGAGCAGCAACATGCGCAGGATCCGCTGGTCCTCCTCCAGTACGAAGCGGGGAGGCTGGTGCACGGCCTGGCGTGCGTTGGTCCAGGGTGCCACGCCCCCATATCCTCCCGCTTTGAGGCGTCTCGCGACCGTAAGCTGCACTTGCGTGTTGCCGCCATCGGACGGATCGGGCAGGCGCAACACGTACAGCAGGCGCTGGAACACGTTGGGCGCGTACTCCGCTCGCCCGACGTTCGCCTTGGTCGTCCGTTCCGCGCGTGCCAGCCACATGTCGATTTCGAGCGGCAGCTGTTGAACGGCAGCGAGGACGGGTTTGGCCGCGCGCGCCTCTGCGGGAGCGCTTGGGGCTACGCCCACCGCCGTGCGTGGTTCGGACCCCTCACCGCCTTGCAGGGCGCGCAGCAGGACCGCCGCCACGTGCTTGCAGTTGACGCGCATCGGGCAACTGCAAAGACCATACACCTGCGTACCCGTGCGGCCGGACACGAGCCGCACGTCCACGGCGTAGGGGCGCGGATGGGAGCCCTGGACGCTTGCCTGGAAGCGGTTGCGCTCGGGGCGGCGAAACTCGGAAACCCGGCCTTCCTCGAGATACTGCTCACCTCGTTCGAGATACAGGCCGGGCATACTGCGCGCGATGTCCTCGGGCCGGAGCGTCATGGGGGCATACGACTGGGGGCAACCTTTCTGGCCACTACGGCTGCGGCGCGCGCACCTGCGACAGAACGGACAGGCTCAAAGTGGATTGGAAAACATCTCCCGCATGATACAAGAGGCGGCGACGGCGAGCGCGAAGAGTCGGAAGCTACGCACGCCGCTCGGCCGCATCAGACCTGCCGAGCCCTGCCGCTCGGAGGACGGATGCAGCGCGATCTAGCGGGGCTGCTGGGTAGTGAAGGTGATGCGCCCGAAGCCGGCCAGGCGCGCGGCTTCCATGACGTTGATGACCGATTGATGGGTGGTGTTGGCGTCGGCGTTGATGATGATCATCGGGTCGGCGTTGCCGCGCGCGGCGCGCTTCAACTCGACGCTGATGGCGACGGGCTCGCGTGCGGCCAAGGGCACGCGCTCGATCACGTATTGGCCGTTGGCCGTGACCGCTACGTTGACCTGGTTGGGTCGTTCCTGCACCTGGTTCGCCTCCGCCGAGGGCAGGTTGATCTGCAACTCGGAGTAGCGCGAGTAAGTGGTGGTGACGACCAGGAAGATCACGATGACCAGCAGGACGTCGATCATCGGCACGAGATTCATCTCGGGCTCCTCGCGGCGCGCGCCGCGGCGGAAATCCATGGCTACTGCTGCCTCTCGCCGTGGACGATCTCGACCAGCTTGATCGCCTGCGTTTCCATCTCCACCACCAGGCCGTCGACCTTCCCGCGGTAGTGGCGGTAGAAGATCATGCTGGGAATGGCCACGATCAGCCCGGCCGCGGTGTTGTACAACGCCACGGAGATGCCGTGCGCGAGCTGCTGCGGGTTGCTGCTCATTCCGGTGCCGCCCTGGGAGCCGAAGATCTCGATCATCCCGACCACGGTGCCGAACAAGCCCATGATCGGGGCCAGCGAAGCGATGGTGCCAAGCGTGGTGAGAAAGCGCTCCAGCTCGTGCACGGCGACGCGGCCGGCTTCCTCCAGCGATTCCTTCATCACGTCGCGCGAGCTTCTCACGTTCTTCAGCCCCACCGCGAAGATGCGGGCCAGCAGCGAGCCCTGCGACAGGCGGTTGAGGAGGTCCTGAGTGACGCCTTTGTGCTTGACCTCTTGCGCGATCTCCGGCAGCAGGTCACGCGGCACGACCCTACGGTGCTGCAGCGACCAGCCGCGCTCGACGATGATGCCCAGCGCAATTACCGATGCGATGATCAGCGGCCAGATCGGCCAGCCCGCTGCTTCGATGATATGCAACACTTCGGGCGTTCTCCGCGCGGGTTCGAAGGAAGCGCGACTTTAAACTGCGCGCATCGATTCAGCAACCCGATAAATCGTTTTGTCGGGCACTGTTTTTCAAGTCGCGAGTCATGCCGACTCGTACAAGAACTTGTCCACAGTCTTTGTGGATAACGGTGTGCATATTTTGCCGAAAGTGAACTTAAGTCGCATTCCTGCAATACCTTTTAGTCCTGCGCTTAAAAAATACGCAACACCAAAGGTGTTTATAATCAATAAACTATTCGCAGGCGGCCCGTAACGGCGGGACTTTGCGGGAGTGCGGCTCGGAAAGCCACGCCAATTGTGGATGAACGGGCGGGCCGCCTGCAAACCCAGCAGCGAAGCGCGATTCGGGATGGCAGCTCGCGCACGGCCGGTCCAGTTGCTGCATCTTGCGCGCAAGCTTGTCGTTGAGCAACGACGACAACTCATCTAATTTGGGCTTTCCAATTTTCGATGCAAGAAGATTTCCAATTCAACATCTCGACCTCGACCGACATCGAGACGGATCGGAACGCGCCGATCAGCGTGAGTCAGCTCGCTTCGATGGCGCGCCAGCTCATCGAGCAGAACATCCCGCTGCTGTGGGTTGCGGGCGAGATCTCCAACTTCACTCGCGCCGCGTCCGGGCATTGCTATTTCTCGCTCAAGGATGAGCGGGCTCAGGTGCGCTGCGTCATGTTCCGCCACCGCACGCAGCAGCTGGACTGGAACCCGGGCAACGGGATGCAGGTGGAGGTGCGTGCCGGCCCCACCCTGTACGAGGCGCGCGGCGAGTTTCAGCTGGCCGTCGACTTCATGCGCCACGCCGGGCTGGGCGCGCTGTACGAGGCCTTCGCTCGGCTCCAGGCCAGGCTCGGGCGGGAGGGTCTCTTTGACGCGGAGCACAAGAAGCGGTTGCCCGGTTTTCCGCGCCGCATCGGGATCATCACTTCCCCGGCGGCGGCGGCGCTCCACGACGTGCTGACGGCGCTGCGCCGGCGCATGCCCGCGGTGCCGGTGATTCTCTATCCCACACCGGTGCAGGGCGAGGGCGCCGCCCAGAAGATCGTCGCGGCGATCGACACCGCCTCCGCACGGGGTGAATGCGACGTGCTGATCCTGTGCCGCGGCGGCGGCAGCATCGAAGATCTGTGGGCCTTCAACGAGGAGATCGTGGCACGCGCGCTGTACGCCTGCAGCCTGCCTGTGGTCTGCGGCGTGGGACACGAGACCGACTTCACCATTGCCGACTTCGTGGCCGATGCGCGCGCCCCGACGCCCACGGCCGCGGCGGAGATCGCAAGCCCCAACCGGGCGGAGCTGACGGCTCGGCTGGGTGTGCTCCACGCCAGGTTGACGCGGGCGATGGTACGCGGCTTGGAGCAGCGGATGCAGCACGCGGACTACTTGGCTCGGCGCCTGACGCATCCTGGGGAGCGCATCCGCAGCCAGCATCAGCACTTGGCACATCTGTCAGCTCGGCTTCAGCGCGGGGCGTCGCACGCGCTAGGCCAGGCCGACCTGCAGCTGACCGGATTGCGCCACCGCCTCGCGGCCCCGGACGTCGCAGCGCTCGAGGCGCGGCGACGGCGCTTGACACAACGGCTCACGCTTGCAACCGAGCGCGCAGTGGAGCGGCGCGGTGCCGCGCTCGCGCGCCTCGGAGCCCATCTCAACGCGCTCAGCCCGCAGCTCGTGCTGGAGCGTGGCTACTCGATCGTCGCGCGCGAGGACGGGCACATCGTGCGGGACGCCGCGGGGCTGGCCCAAGGCGACGACGTGACGCTGACCTTCGCGCGGGGCTGGGCGCTGGCTCGGGTGAGCCGGACCCGCCGGTAACGTGCGCGCGTTGCACGTCCGTCGCGCGGAGCGTATCGTGAACGCCCTGCAATCGGGCAACCAAAATTTCCTTTCCATGCAGCCCGGTGGCAACCGGTCAACCGGACCCCGGGGCGGGGGTTCGCGCGTCGCCAAGAACCATTTCGACTGACAAGGAGGAGTCATGCTGAAACTGAAGTTGTTCGCCACCGCGCTGCTGGTGGCGCTGTTTGCAACGGTCTCGCTGCCGGCTTCCGCGCAACTGGCCGACAAGAAGGCGCTCACGCTCGATGCCGCCAAGAAGATCGCCGCGGCTGCGGAGGCGGAGGCGAAAAAGAACAATTGGAACGTGGTGATCGCGATCGTGGACGACGGCGGGCACCTTCTCTACCTGCAACGCATGGACGGCACGCAGACCGGAAGCATCGAGGTGGCTATGAAGAAGGCGCAGACGGCAATGTCCTTCAAACGTCCGACCAAGGTGTTCGAAGATGCCATCGCCGGCGGGCGTACAGCATTGATCGCCTTGCATGGGGCACTGCCCCTCGAAGGCGGTGTCCCGGTCACGGTCGGCGGTCAGATCATCGGTGCGATCGGGGTGAGTGGCGTGAAATCGACCGAGGACGGCCAGATCGCCAAAGCTGGCGCGGATGCTGCCGCCGGGATGAACTGACGCTTCGATTCCAACCACGGAGACGCGAAGGCGGAACGCAAGGACGAAGCAGTTGCACCGCTGTCTTGCTCCGTGCTCTCCGTGGTCAACCCGGATTCATAGCTGCGAAGCGATGCCCGGATTCATAGTTGCGAAGCGATGTAAGTCTCGACTTGGTCGCCGAGGTCGTCCGCCAGGCAGTCGAAGCGCGCCGCGCCCTCCCATGACCGCAGCCAGGTGAGCTGGCGCTTGGCCAGCTGGCGGGTGGCGGCCACACCCTTCTCGCGCAACACGGTGAGGCCGAACTCGCCCTCCAGGTACTGCCACGCCTGACGATATCCCACCGCGCGCATGGACGGAAGAGAAGGGTTGAGGTCGAAGCGCTCGCGCAGCCGCCGCACCTCTCCGATCAACCCCAGCTCGAGCATCACCTCGAAGCGCTGCTCGATGCGTTGATGCAGAACCGACCGATCGCTCGGTTCGAGCGCGATCGGGATCATCCGGTAGGGCGCGCCGCTTGCTCGGCTGCGCGCGATCAACACGGACATGGGCTGACCGGTGAGGTAGAACACCTCCAGCGCGCGTTGAATCCGTTGCGAGTCGGTGGGCTGCAGGCGCGCTGCGGTCGCGGGATCGATGCGCTCCAACTCGGCATGCAGCACGGGCCAGCCGGAGTCCTCAGCCATCGTGTCGATCACCAGCCGGATATCCGAGTCCGCCGGCGGCAGCTGACTCAAGCCTTCCTGCAGTGCCCGGAAATAGAGCATGGTGCCCCCGGTGAGGAGCGGGATGTTGCCGCGGCCGCGGATCTCGGCCAGCACCTCGTTGGCGTCCTCGCAGAATCGCGCAGCCGAGTAGCGCTCGCCAGGATCGAGGATGTCGATGAGGTGATGCGGGGCGGCCGCGAGCGTGTCGCGACCAGGCTTGGCCGTGCCGATGTCCATGTGGCGGTAGACCTGAGCCGAGTCGACGCTGACGATCTCGACCGGCAAGCGCGCGGCCAGACGCACCGCGAGGCCGGTCTTGCCCGACCCGGTTGGCCCCATGAGCAGCAGTGCCGGAGGCAGCTCCGCGGAGGTCCGGGCGGCGAGGGCCGCGTCGTCATACGGTCGCGTGCTCATGCCGTAGCGCGGTCGTACTGGCTACTCATCGCCCGGCCCTGTGCACTCGGCCACGAGGCTTGCCTACTGGCCGCGCTGAAACAACCTGTCCATCTCCGCCAGCGGGATCTGCGTCCAGGTGGGGCGACCGTGGTTGCATTGGCCCGACCGCTCCGTGGCTTCCATCTCCCGCAGCAGCGCATTCATCTCCGGGATGGTGAGGCTGCGGTTGGCGCGCACTGCGGCGTGGCAGGCCATGGTGCCGAGCATCTCGTCACGGCGCTCCTGCAGCGCCCGTGTGGCGCCGTATTCCCCGATCTCGCGCAGCACGTCGCGCGCCAGTTCGGCCGGGTCGGCGTCTTGTAACGCGGCCGGCACGCAGCGCACCACCAGTGTTTCGGGCCCGATCACGGCCATCTCGAAGCCGAGCTGGAGCAGGGCGGGCGCATTCTCTTCGACGATCGCGGCTTCGAGCCGGCTCGCCCGCAGCGTGGCGGGAATAAGCAGGCTCTGAGTTGGGATGCGGTCCGCGTCGAGCGCAGTCTTGAGCTTCTCGTACATGATGCGTTCGTGCGCCGCGTGCATGTCGACCACCACCAGGCCTGCCTCGTTCTGCGCCAGCACATAGATGCCGGCGAGCTGCGCCAGGGCGAAGCCCAACGGCGGTATTTCGGTTCCTGCCGGCTGGACCGGCGCGCCGGCCTTGGCCTCACGACCAAACAGCAGGTCGTAGAAGGCCGCCGGCTGATGTGTCCCCAGCGCCATGCTTCCCTGGCGCCATGCGGGATCCCCTGGCCGCTGGTGCGCACCGGGTGCGTGCGCTGCTGGTGCGAAGGCAGCGCCGCTGGTGAGCGCCGGATTGGCGTGCGCTGCCAGCGCAAAACCGGCCGCAGCCGCCGGGGTGCCGGCGCGCGCCTGGGCCAGCACCCTGGTCAGCGCGTGGAACAGGAACTGATGCACCGCGCGCGGATCGCGGAAGCGTACTTCGCTCTTGGTCGGGTGCACGTTCACGTCGACCTTGGCCGGGTCGATGTCCAGGAACAGCACGAAAGCGGGATGCCGCTCCTGATGCAGCACGTCGTGGAACGCCTCGCGGACAGCGTGCGCGATCAGACGGTCGCGCACGAAGCGTCCATTGACGAAGAAGTACTGGTAGTCGCGTGCACTGCGGTTGTAGGTGGGCGAGGCCACCAGTCCGCGCAGCCGCACCGCGCCAGCGTCCTCGTCCAGCGCCAGGCTGACGGCCTCGAAGTCCTCGCCCAGCAGCGCCTGAGCGCGCTGGCCGAAGGACTGCGGCGCCAGCCGCCACTGGACGCGCCCGTTGTGCTGCAGGCTCATCGCGACTTCCGGCCGCGACAGCGCGATGCGCTTGAAGACCTCTTCGCAGTGGCCGAGCTCGGTGCCTTCGGTCCGCAGGAACTTGCGACGCGCAGGGGTGTTGTAGTAGAGATCGAACACTTCCACTACGGTACCGGCCGTGGCGGCGGCAGGCTCTGCCGGTGAGGCACCTGTCCCGCTCGACTGGATGCGCCAGGCGTGCTTGTCGGACGCGGTGCGGGTGGTCAGCGTCAGGTGCGATACGGCCGCGATGCTGGCCAGCGCCTCGCCGCGGAAGCCAAGGCTCGCCACCCGCTCCAGATCCTCCAGTGTGGCGATCTTGCTGGTGGCGTGGCGCTGCAGGGCCAGCGGCAGATCTTCTTTCTCGATCCCTTCGCCGTCGTCGATGACTTTGATCTGCTTGATGCCGCCGCTTAGCAAGGCCACTTCGACTGCGCGGGCACCGGCATCCAGGCTGTTCTCGAGCAGTTCCTTGAGCGCGGCTGCGGGGCGGTCGACGACTTCTCCCGCAGCGATCTGGTTGATGAGCAGCTCGGTGAGGATGCGGATGGAGGGCATGGAGGTGGGCAGGAGGTTCGAATGATTATAACGCCGGCGTTGGCGCGACCCCCGGTAGTTCCCTATAATCCGCCGCTACGTTTGGAAAAAAGCGCGCCGCCCTCCAGGACAACGCGATAAGCCCCGCAAGGGATCGCGCAGCGCTGCTTCAGGGAGACCATACTGTGCAGATCGGCATACCGGCCGAGGTTCGCGCTGGCGAGACGCGGGTCGCGGCCACGCCCGAGACGGTGAAGAAGCTCTCCGCCGCCGGCCATCACAAGGTACTGGTCCAGGCCGGCGCGGGTGAGAAGGCATCGGTGCCCGATTCCGAGTTCGTTGCCGCCGGCGCCTCCATAGTGAGCAGTCCCGCGGACGTGTATCAACAATCGGAAATCGTCCTCAAGGTGCGTGCCCCGGAGGACGCCGAGCTCGGCCTGATCAAGAAGGACACCATCCTGATCGGGCTGCTCAACCCCTACGATGCCGGCGCGGTGGCGAGCTATGCGCGGCAGGGCCTCACCGGCTTTGCCATGGAGTGGCTGCCCCGCACCACGCGCGCCCAGTCGATGGACGTGCTGTCGTCTCAGGCCAACATCGGCGGCTATAAGGCGGTGATCCTGGCCGCCGACGAGTACCAGCGTTTCATGCCTATGCTGATGACCGCCGCCGGAACCGTGAAGGCCGCGCGGGTGCTGATCCTGGGTGCAGGCGTCGCGGGCTTGCAGGCGATCGCGACGGCGAAGCGCCTGGGCGCGGTGATCGAGGCCTCCGACGTCCGCCCGGCGGTGAAAGAGCAGATCGAGAGCCTGGGCGGAAAGTTCCTCGACGTGCCTTTCGTCACCGACGAAGAGCGTGAGATCGCCAAGGGTGTGGGTGGCTACGCGCGTCCCATGCCTGCCGACTGGATGCGCCGCCAGGCGGAGCTCGTGCACTAGCGCGCCAAGGTGGCGGACATCGTCATCACTACCGCCCTGATCCCGGGCCGGCCGGCACCGGTGCTTTTGAAGGAAGACACGGTCAAGGCCATGAAGCCTGGCTCCGTGATCGTCGACATGGCCATCGAGCAGGGCGGCAACTGCCCGTTGACCGAACGCGACAAGATCGTGGTCAAGCACGGGGTGAAGCTGATCGGCATCGCCAACCTGCCCGCGTTGGTGGCGGCCGATGCCAGCGCCTTGTACGCGCGCAACCTGCTCAACTTCCTCAACCTGCTGGTGGACCCCAAGACCGGGCAGCTCAACCTCAACCGCGAGGATGAGATCATCGCGGGGTCGCTGATCTGCATTGGCGGCGAAGTGGTGAAAAGAAGCTAGGAGAAGCCGAAGTGACCGGAGCCATCGACCCGACCATCATCAACCTGACCGTCTTCGTGCTGGCGGTGTTCGTCGGTTATCACGTGATCTGGAACGTGACGCCTGCGCTGCACACGCCGCTCATGTCGGTCACCAACGCGATCTCGTCGGTCATCCTGGTCGGGGCCATCCTGGCTGCCGGCACCGAGCACGTGGACTTCGGCTCGATCCTGGGCGGCATCGCGGTAGGCCTGGCGGCGGTGAACGTATTCGGCGGCTTCCTGGTGACGCAGCGCATGCTCGAGATGTTCAAGAAGAAAGAGAAGAAGCAGAAGCAAGAATGAGAGAGACAAGGAGTCGGAGACTCACCCAGTCGCACAGTGATAGCGCGACAACGGCGTTTGCCCATTCGTTTGATCGCTCCCCGGGAATCCAATGACTGCCAACCAAGTCGCCCTGGCGTACCTCGTCGCTTCGGTGCTCTTCATCCTGGCGCTGAAGGGGCTTTCGTCGCCGACCTCGGCGCGACGCGGAAATCTGTTTGGCATCGTCGGGATGGTCATCGCAGTGGTGACCACGCTGCTGGTGACGCACAACTGGCTCCTCATCATCGTGGGCCTCGCCATCGGCGGCAGCATCGGAGCGCTGGTCGCACGAAGAGTCGAGATGACCCAAATGCCCGAGCTGGTGGCGGCGATGCATTCGCTGGTGGGCATGGCGGCGGTGCTGATCGCCATCTCGGTGGTGCACAACCCGTCCGCCTTCGGCATCCACGATCCACTGCCGCGCGGCAATAAGCTGGAGCTGTTCATCGGCACGTTCGTCGGGGCGCTGACTTTCTCCGGCTCGGTCATCGCTTTCGGCAAGCTCGCGGGGCTGGGCAAGCATTTTCGCCTGTTCTCCAGCGCCCCCGTGGTGTTTGCCGGCCAGCACTGGCTGAATCTCGTGCTCGCGTTCGCCATGGTCGGGTTCGGGCTGGGGTTCTTCTTCGCCGGCGCCGAGCAGCAGTGGCTGCCGTTCCTGGTCATGACCGGCGTCGCTTTCGTTCTGGGCGTTCTGATCATCATCCCGATCGGCGGGGCGGACATGCCGGTGGTCATCTCCATGCTCAACAGCTACTCGGGGTGGGCGGCCGCCGGCATCGGCTTCTCGCTCAACAACACCATGCTGATCATCGCGGGCAGCCTGGTCGGCTCGTCCGGCGCGATCCTGTCCTACATCATGTGCAAGGCGATGAACCGGTCTTTCTTCAGCGTCATCCTGGGGGGATTCGGGGCGGCGGAGGGCGCGGCCGCGGTGGACGCGCAGCAGAAGGCGGTGCGCAGCGGCAGTGCCGAGGACGCTGCGTTCCTGATGGCGAACGCCGAGTCGGTGATCATCGTTCCGGGCTACGGGTTGGCGGTGGCACGCGCCCAGCACGCGGTCAAGGAAATGGCCCTGAAGCTGATCGAGAAGGGCGTGAACGTGCGCTACGCCATCCATCCGGTCGCGGGCCGCATGCCGGGGCACATGAACGTGCTGCTGGCCGAGGCCGAGGTTCCCTACGATCAGGTGTTCGAGATGGAGGACATCAACAGTGATTTCGGCACCACCGACGTGGCCCTGATCCTGGGCGCCAACGACGTGGTGAACCCGGCCGCAAAGACGCCGGGCAGCGCCATCTTCGGCATGCCGATCCTCGAGGCCTACAAGGCGCGAACCGTGATCGTGAACAAACGATCGATGGCGGCGGGCTACGCAGGGCTCGACAACGAGTTGTTCTACATGGACAAGACGATGATGGTGTTCGGCGACGCCAAGAAGGTCGTCGAGGACATCGTGAAGGCCCTGTCCTAGCCGGCGTTCCTCGCACGGCCATCCCGCAAGTCACAGGCAGCAGAGGGTATCCGGCCCCCCCCCCGGCCGGGCCGCTCTGCCGCAGGTCTCTGGAAGGCACGCCAAATGCTTGTCGGAGTGACCAAAACCGGAATTCTCCGCCTATAATGTGACCGGCTGCGGGGTCCCACTTTCCCCGGCCGGCTATCCAACTCAAGGCAGATCCGCGCCGGGCTTCTGCGACCACACAAGGGCAATGAACAAGACGACGGTATTCTCCAAGACCGGCAAGGGTCTGCTCGAGATCAAAAACAAGTCCAACCGCCTGTCGAAAGATCAGTTCAGGGTCCTGAACCTGGTGGACGGCAAGGCCACGCTCGACGACCTGGTCGAGAAGGGCCGCATCACCGAAATCGAATTGCGCAAGGTGCTGAGCGGCCTGTCCGAAGGCGGCTTCATCAAGGAATTCACCAACCCTAACGCGGTCACCGATTTCGGCAGCGCCACCATCCCGCCGGTGCCGCCGAGCGGGTCCTACGTCGACGACCTCGACTTCACCCAGATCCTGGGGCCGGCCAAGCCGGCCAAGCCCTTCTACCAGACCGCGCAAACCGAGCAGAAACTGCGCGAGGAGACCGACCGCAAGGCCTCCGAGGCGGCAGCAACCAAAGCTCGTGAGGAGGCGGAAAAGCGCAACAAGGAGGAGGCCGTCCGCCGCGCTCGCGAAGAGGAGGCGGCGCGCCGTATTCGCGAGGAAGCCGAGCGCAAGGCCAAGGAGGAGCAGAGCCGTCGCGAGAAGCTGGAGGCGGAGATGCGCGCGCGCCTGGATGAGCCGAGGCGTGCGAAGGAGGAGGCCGAGCGCAAGGCACGGGAAAAATTCGAAGCCGAGAAGCGTGTCCGGGAAGAAGTCGAGCGTAAGGCCAACGAGGAGACGCAGCGCCGTGCCAAGATTCAAGCCGAGGCGGCCGCGCGCGTAGATTCCGAGCGCAAACGCATGCAGGAGGACGAGCGCAAGCGGCAAGAGGAAGAGGAACGCAAGCGGCGCGAGGAAGAAGAGAGCAAGCGGCGCGAAGAGGAAGCCGAGCGCAAGCGCAAAGAGGAACAAGAGCGCAAGCGCAAGGAGGAAGAAGAGCGCAAACGGCAAGAGGAAGAGGAGCGCAAGCGGCGCGAAGAGGAGCGCAAGCGCAAAGAGGAAGAGGAGCGCAAGCGCGCAGAGGAGGAGGAGCGCAAGCGCAGGGAAGACGAGGAGCGCAAGCGCAAACAGGAAGAGGAGCGCAAGCGCAAGGAGGAAGAGGAGCGCAAACGCCTCGAAGAGGAGGAGCGTAAGCGCAGGGAAGACGAGGAGCGCAAGCGCAGGGAAGACGAGGAGCGCAAGCGCAGGGAGGAAGAGGAACGCAAGCGCAAGGAGGAAGAG
>JBGPMS010000079.1:0-16853 GCA_041487115.1 Gammaproteobacteria bacterium | reverse complement strand
TGCAGGCCGCAGCCGGCGACGAGTTGACGGTACTCGACATCTCTCTGGCCGATAACCGCGACGCGCTGCTGAGGCTGCTGCGGGCCGGCGCGCGCTGCATCTATTTCGACCATCATTTCCCTGGCGACATTCCCGCCCATCCCGGCCTGGAAGCGCACATCCGCTCGGCGCCGGGCGTGTGCACCAGCCTGCTCGTCGACGCGTATTTGGGTGGTCGCTTCCGGGCGTGGGCGGTGGTCGCCGCCTTCGGCGACAACCTTGCGCATGAAGCTGGTATCGCCGCGGTACCGCTGCAGGCCACTGCCGACGAACTGGCGAGCCTGCGTGAGCTGGGCGAGTGCCTCAACTACAACGCTTACGGGAACACACCAGAGGACCTGCATTTCCATCCGGCTGATCTGTACCGCCGCCTGCACCCGTACGCAGACCCCCTGCAGTTCATCGCGCACGACCCGGCGTTCAAAGTGTTACGCGAGGGTTTGAGGGAGGATCTGGTGCATGCGGCAGCTGTGCCCGCATTGATCGAAACAGCGACGCATTACGTGCTGGTCATGCCGGATGGGCCCTGGGGAAGGCGAATGCATGGGCCCTGGGCCAACCGCCTCGCCACCGAGCAACCGCAGCGCGCGCACGCGGTATTGATCGAATGCGATAGCGGCTATCGCGTCAGCGTGCGCGCGCCGGTAGCACGCCCCTTCGGCGCCGAGCGGTTGTGCCGGAGCTTTCCGACCGGCGGCGGCCGGCCCGGCGCGGCCGGCATCAACCTCCTGCCTCGGGAACGGCTGGACGATTTCGTCTCGGCATTCCGCGCCAGCTTTCGTCTGCGCCACACGTGAAATAGGCCGTCTGGCGCGGCGCTCGCCCGCTACTTGGCCTTGATCTAGGTCCAGATGCGGCTCATCAGGCGCCGCTGCTGTGGCGTGAGGTCTTTGAGCATCTCCAGCTTCTTGGCCGTCTGCTCGTCCGGGAAGATGGCGGTGATCTGCTTGATCTCCGGCTTGATGAATTTCAACGCCTCCTTGTTGGGATTCCCCGAGCCGATCATATTGGTGAGATCGGCCGAGTTCTGACCTTCGAGCATGAAGTTGATGAACTTCAAGGCCAGGTCGGGACGAGCCGCGGTCTTCGCCACGACCATGGCGTCGAGTGCCAGCACCGCGCCTTCCTTGGGCAGACTGTGGCGGATGCGGAACTTCTTTCCGTCTTTCTGCGCGCTGAGGTCAGCCTGATAGATGTCATTGGAGTAGCCATGCACCACCCAGATGTTGCCGGCCGACAGCTCGCGGATGTAGCTCGACGCATTGAAGGCCGCCCAATAGGGCTTGGCCTTGAGGATCACCTCTTTGGCTTCCTGCCAGTGTTTGGGATCGCGATCGTTGACCGAGTAGCCGAGGTACTTCAAGGCCGCGGCCATCAGCTCGCTCTGGCTGTCCAGCACGGTGACACGCCCCTTGATCTTGTCCAGGATCTTGGGGTCGAAGATGGTTGCCCAGGACCCCAGCGGGACGCGTAGCTCGTTGATCTTTTGCTCGTTGTATCCGATCAGGGTGATCGACATGGCGTACGGCACGGAGTACTCGTTGCCGCGGTCGAACTCGGTGTTCAGGTACTGCGGCATGATGTTCTTGAGGTTCGGCACCCGGGCATGATCGATCGGCAGCAGCCACCCCTGCTTCGCCATTCCCGCGACGTAGTTGGAGGTGGGCACCATCACGTCGTAGCCCTTGGCGCCGGCATTGAGCTTGGCCATGAGCTCTTCGTTGTCGGAGAAGTAGCTCTGCTTCACCTTGCAGCCGCAGAGCTTTTCGAATCGCTCGACCGTCTCCGGCGCGATGTAGTCGTTCCAGTTGTAGACATGCAGCACGTCGTCCTTGGCCAGCGCCGGCAGGGCGGCGAGCGAGAGGACCAGCCAGAGCAGTCTTTTCATCGTCCATCCTCGGATGTGGAGAATCCAACCCGGATAAGCCTATGACAAAAGCCTCGGTCGCGCCACAGGGCACGCCGTCCGCCTCTGCAGCCGGCGGCACGGTCACCCGCCACGCAGCGCACCCGGCGACAGCTTCGAGGCGATCACGATCAGCGCCAGCGTGACCAGCATCAACAGCGTGGATACGGCGTTCACCTCGGGCGTGACGGATATCTTGACCATGGTGTAGATCTTGAGCGGCAGCGTCATGGCTCCGGCGCCGGCCGTGAAATAGGTAATGACGAAGTCGTCGATGGAAAGGGTAAACGCCATCAGCGCGCCGGCGATGACACCGGGCATGATGAGTGGAAGGGTCACCAGGCGAAACGCCCGCAGCGGGGTGGCTCCGAGGTCTCGCGCCGCTTCGATCAGGCTCTCGTCCATGCCTGCCAGCCGCGCACGCACGACGATGGCGACAAACCCGATGCAGAAAGCGATATGCGCCAGCGCGATCGACGCGAGACCCAGCGTGAGGTTGATGGCCACGAAGAAGATCAGCAGGCTCACGCCCATCAGGATCTCGGGGATGGCGATGGGTGCCACGATCAGGACCGGCAGCAGGCGCAGCCTGAAGCGGTACATGGCGTAACCGGCCATGGTCCCGAGCACGGTGGAAACGGCACTCGCCGTGAGGCCGATGATAAGCGAGTTCCAGGCGGCGCTCAGCATCTCCTCGTTCCCGAACAGCTTGCGGTACCAGTCCAGCGTGAAGCCAACCCACTGTGCGTTGAGGCGCGAGTCGTTGAAGGAGTAGACCACCACGACGGCGAGCGGCACGTACAGGAACAAATAGCCGCAGATGGCCGCACCCCATAAGACGCGCGAGCGCCGGTTCATGCAAGTGCCCTCGCCCGGCGCGCGTACCAGGCCGCTAGGCCCGCCAGGGCGACCGCGACGATGGTGAGGACCATCGACAGCACGCTGCCGAAAGGCCAGTCGCGGGTATCCAGGAACTGCTGCTTGATCACATTTCCGATCATGATGCCACCGGTACCGCCGAGGATGTCGGGGATGGCGAAGATGCCGAATGCCGGAATGAACACCAGGGCCGCCCCGGCGAACACGCCCGGCAGAGACAGTGGGAACGTAACGCGCCAGAAGCGCTGCCACGCACCGGCGCCCAGGTCCTGGGCTGCATCCAGCAGAGCAGGATCGTGTTTCTCCAGGTTGGCATACAGCGGTAGCACCATGAAGGGCAGATGCACGTATACCAGCCCGACCACCACGGCGAAGGGCGTAAACAGCAGGCGCACCGGCTCGAACCCGAACCAGCCGAGAACGGCGTTCAGGGCGCCGGTAAAGACCGACTGCGGCCCGAGGATGATCATCCAGGCGTAGACGCGGATGAGGAAGTTGCTCCAGAACGGCAGGATCACCAGCAGCACCAGCAGGTCGCGGTGCCGTTTCGGGCTGCGCGCGATGAGTATCGCCAGCGGGTAGGCGATCACCAGGCACACCGCGGTGGTTATTACCGCATACCAGAAAGATTTGAGGAACAGCTCCGCGTATAGCGCATCGGAGAAGAAGCGCTGATAGTTCTCCAGCGTCAGATTGACGACCCGCCGCCCGTCCTCGCCCTGCTCCACCAGCGGCGCCAGCCCGCCGAAGTCACCTGGGTAGCGAAACGAGGCCACCACCATGATCAGCGTCGGGATGGCGAAGAACAACACGAGGTAGAGCAGCGGCGGGCCGCTGATCAGCCATTTGTTCAGGCGCCGGCTGTCCATCGCAGGGCGCTCAGTCGGTCAGGAAGCGGCCGGCGTCGAGCCGCCAGCTGATCTCGACCGCATCTCCGGGCTCGAAAAACTTGGCGCGGCCGGGGGCCGAGTTCGGCAGCATGGCTTCCACGCGGCTGCCGTTGGGCAGTTCCACCACGTAGACCGTCACGTCCCCCAGATAGAGAAAGTCGAACACCTTGCCGGCAAAGTGGTTCTCGTCCGGGTCGGGCTGAAGCTGCGGGCCGATCGCCACCTGTTCCGGGCGCAGCGCCAGAACGCCCTTATCTCCGGCCCTGGCGCTGTCGGTCTGGATCGCGGCGACCTCGCCCAGCCCGTCAATGCGCAATCGCATGCGCCCGGACTCGACCCGTACGACCTCGGCGTCGAGGATGTTGCAGGTGCCGATGAAGTCGGCCACGAACCGGTTTTTCGGGAAACTATAGATCCTGGACGGTTCGTCCAGCTGTTCGACCCGGCCGTGGTTCATCACCGCCATGCGGTGGGCCAGCGCCAAGGCCTCCTGCTGGTCGTGGGTCACGTAAACGAAGGCGATCCCGACTTCCTTCTGCAGGGTGATCAGCTCCAGCTGCATCCTCTCCTTGAGCTTGGCATCGAGCGCCGCCAGCGGTTCGTCCAGCAGCAAGAGCTTGGGCCGGTTGATGAGCGCACGCGCCACGGCCACCCGCTGGCGTTGCCCGCCGGACAGCTCGTTCGGGTAGCGGGCGCTGAAGCCGGCCAACGACACGTCATCCAGCGCCTCGACCACCCGCGCCTTGATCGCGGCGGCATCCAGCCCTGCCATCTTGAGTGGAAAGCCGACGTTGTCGGCCACGGTCATGTGCGGAAACAGGGCGTAGCTCTGGAACACGGTGTGAACGTTGCGCTTCTCCGGCGGGACGCCGGTCATGTCCTTCCCGTCGAGCCAGATGCTGCCGCCGTTGGGCGCGTCGAACCCCGCAACCATGCGCAACAGCGTGGTCTTGCCACAGCCCGACGGCCCTAGCAGGCAGAAAAACTCCCCCGCCTCGATGCTGAGACTCACGTTGTCCACCGCTGTGAAGTCGCCGAAGCGGCGAGTCACGTCGCGAATCTCGAGCAGCGCCATCGAGAAAGGGAATCGTCGGGCGAAATGGAAGGAAGCCCGGATTCTAGCAAATGACGCGGTAAATCCTTGACGCGCAAGCCTGCAAGCCTGAGGCGCGCCCTGCAACCGAACGCTCCTGACCTCGATAGCCGGAGCGCAACGGTAGCTGTGCGCGCGCCAATCTGGCGCCGAGTGATAGCTTGATCCGGCCTATGCATTGATCCGTTCGGCTCACGCCCCGGTCACTGCCGCTCTTCGCACCCGCCCCTCAAACCGGAACGCTGCCGCTCGGGGTGAGACTCGCCAGGTTAATCAAACTGTCATGTTGGTTCCGGACAATGCCGCAGGCTGAGGCGTGGCAATGCTCAACCCAGGGAGGGTTCGGAGGGCGAACGTGCACGCCTCCGTATCAATCCGACGAACGACGCACTGATCAGGAGAGAAAAAAGATGGTGATCCGGCCCAAGCCCGAGCGATGGACCAGGCTGGCCGCAGCGATCGGCGCCGCAACGCTGCTCGGCCTGTCGACTGCCCCTGCCAACGCCCAAAGCGAGATCCTCGACGAATTGCTGCAGAAGTTGAGAGACAAGGGTGTGCTGTCCGAGGACGAATACCAGGCGCTGAAAAAGGCCCGCGAGGAGGAGATGTCACAGGAGCGGGCCGAGCGCCGGCGGCAGGCGTTGAAACAGGCCCAAGACGAGGAAAAGCAGACCAAGGCGAAGGACGATGCGGCCAAGGCGACCAAGTTCGACGTGAACCCCGGCATTCGCAGCATGCAGTTGTATGGTGACGTCCGGCTGCGCTTCGAGGCGCGCGACGGCTCCTCGCCCTCACCGGCGGCCGGGCTGCCGGCGGGCACGCCCGCGACTAATGACGTGAGCCGTGAGCGCTGGCGCTATGCAGCCCGGATCGGCATCCGAGGCGATCTCACTGACGACTGGTTCTATGGCCTGCGGCTTGAGACCGGAACCAACAATCGCTCGTCCTGGGTTACGTTTGGAAATGACACCAGCTTCGGCGTCAGTGGCCAGGGGCCGTCGCACAAGAACGACGACGGCGTTGAGATCGGCCAGGTCTATTTGGGCTGGCGCACCACGCCGTGGCTCACGCTGCAGGCAGGCAAGATACCCAACCCGTTCTACACGACGCCAATGGTGTGGGACCCTGACATCCAACCCGAGGCGTTGGCTGAGCGTGTGAACTTCAAGCTCGGCGACTCAGTCGAGCTGTTCGGAAATTTCGCACAGATCGTCTACCAGGACGTGAACCCGGATCAGACCAACGGCGTGGATCTGGGCTTCCACAAGAAGGACGCGTTCTTGCTCGGCTGGCAAGGCGGAGGCATCTATAAGTTCGGTCCCGAGATGAACGTGAAGGGTGCGCTGACCTACTACAACTACGTCGGGCTGGGAACCTCGAGCACCGCCTTCGGCGTTCCGGCCCTTTTCACCGGAGACGGGCCTGCCGCCACCTCGGCTGCCTATTTCGCGGCGCAGAACGGCATCAACAACTTGCGTATCCTCGACATTCCGCTCGAATTCAATTTCCCGTTGTGGGGACACAGCGGGCGTATTTTCGGCGACTTCGCCAAGAACATGGACGGCGGCGAGCGCGCTCGCAGAGCTGGACATCCGGGGGTCGACGAAGACACAGCTTACCAACTCGGCATTGCATATGGGAATTTGGGACTGGTCTACGGCACCACAGCGAAGAAAGGAACTTGGGAAGTCCGAACCTACTGGCAGCGTATCGAGCAGTTTGCTCTCGATCCCAACCTGACCGACTCCGACTTCTTCGAAGGCCGCACCAACCTGCAGGGCCTCTACGTCGCCGGCGCCTACAGCCTGACGGACGCCATCATCGGTACACTGAGGTACGGGTACGCGCAGCGCATCAACAACACTCTGGGCACGGGCGGCAGCAACCCCGACCTGCCCTACGTCAACCCGATCAACGACTACCGGCTCATCCAGTTCGACTTGACCTGGAAGTTCTGAGCGTAGTCCTAGGTTACCTGCGTCATCCCAAACCGGGCTCCGTGAGGAGCCCGGTTTTCGTTTCCACGGCGGGTTCGGAATCGCTCACGCCACCAGGCGCACGAGCTCCAGCAACAGCAAAACACCCAGCAGCATACACACGACGATCAGCGCGCGAGTCTGTCGCTTGTGCTCCACGGCAATCACTTCGAGCTGCTGGCGGACCGCGGCGGGATACTCCTCGGACAGCCGGCGATACAACAGACGCGGGAGCTGGGGCACAATCACGCCCCAGTACGGCGCTTCGTCGCGCGCGTGGCGCACCAATGCTCGCCAGCCTACCTGCTCCGACATCCAGCGCTCGAGGTAAGGCTTGGCAGTCGTCCACAGATCCAGGTCGGGATCGAGGTCACGCCCCAGCCCTTCGATGTTGAGCAGGGTCTTCTGCAGCAAGACCAGCTGCGGCTGGATCTCGACGTTGAACCGGCGCGAAGTCTGGAACAGCCGCAACAGCACCCGGCCGAACGAGATCTCCTTCAGCGGCCGGTCGAAGACCGGCTCGCACACCGCGCGGATGGCGTTCTCGAATTCCGCCACGCGCGTGTCCTTGGGCACCCACCCCGCCTCAAGGTGCGCCTGGGCCACGCGCCGGTAATCGCGCCGGAAGAAAGCGAGGAAGTTCTGTGCCAGATAATTCTTGTCCCCGTCGGTGAGCGTGCCCATGATGCCGAAATCGAGCGCGATGTAGCTCCCGTCGGTGCCAACCAGGATGTTGCCGGGGTGCATGTCGGCGTGGAAGAAACCGTCGCGGAATACCTGCAGGAAGAAGATCTCGACACCTTGGCGGGCGAGCTCGGGGATGTCGATACCGTGCGCGCGCAGCTCATCCACCTGGCTGATCGGCGTGCCGGCCATACGCTCCATCACCATTACTTCGCTCGAGCACCAGTCCCAGTACACCTCGGGCACGCGCAGCAGGTCGGAGCCGGCGAAGTTGCGCCGCAACTGGCTCGCGTTGGCGGCTTCCAGCATCAGGTCCAGCTCGTCGTGCAGGTGCCGTTCGAACTCGGCCACCACCTCGCGCGGCTTGAGGCGCCTGCCTTCCTTCCACAGCAGTTCCACCAGGCTGGCCGCGCTGTACATGAGCGCCACGTCGTTGTCGATCACCGGCCTGATGCCGGGCCGCAGGACCTTGACCGCCGCTTCAGTGCCGTCGGGCAGCAAGGCGAAGTGCACCTGTGCCACAGAAGCGCTCGCTATGGCCCTTGGGTCGAAGCTGGTAAAGACTTGCAAGACCGGCTTGCCATAGACTCGCTCCAGGGTGGCCATCACCAAGGCCGAGTCGAACGGCGGGACCCGGTCCTGCAGCTTGGCGAGCTCGTCGGCGATGTCGGCGGGAAGCAGGTCGCGTCGAGTGGACAACACCTGGCCGAACTTGACGAAAATCGGCCCCAGTTTTTCCAGGGCCAGCCGCAGGCGCACTGCGCGCGGCTCCTCGAGGCGGCGCCAGAAAGACAGCCTGCTTACCAGTACGCGCAGCGGCCGCACGCGCTCGTGCCCGAGCAGGAACTCGTCCAGGCCGAAGCGGAAAGCGACCAGCAGGATCTTGATCAGGCGAAACAGGCGCATTGCTGCGGAACCGTTCAGGTGCCGGCGCGCGGCACCAAGCCGGAAGACAGGCGTTCGATGCGCTTCTCCAGGCGCTCGGTGTCGTCACGCAGCGCGTCCACCGCCTGCACGAAGTCGCACACCGCGGTGCGGCTCGCGATGAGTGGCTGCTCCTCGGTCCAGTACTCGGTCAGTGAGCGTGCGAGGTTGGATGCCGCGTTGGCGTGCCAGGCGAACAACGCCTCTCCCGCGTGCGTAAGCCGGTGCGCAACAACATCGCCGAAGACCTGGCTCAGGTCCTCCTCCATGTCCCAGTGCACGGCGCTCAGGATGCCGGTCAGGGCGGAGGCGAGGGCGGTGTCTCCGGTGACGCTCACCTCCTGGCGTGCCGAATCGTCGCGCAGCCAGATCAGCCGGATGAGCGCCGGGCCGGTCAAGCGCACAACGGCCGCTGGCTCGGTCTGCGCTGCGGCCGCGACCAAACGTCCATCGTTTTCAACCCTGAAAGCGACCGCCAGCGGCGGGACCTCGAACAAGATCGTGCTGCCGGCAAACGGGACCAGCTGTGCGCGCGCCCAGTCAGCGTCGCGCAGAAGGTGATTGATGGCTGCGGCAGCCGGCCGGGAGAGCATGAGCGGCGGAAAAGTCAGAGGCGGTAGCCGCGGTGCAACGCGACCACCCCCGCCGCCAGGTTCCAATACTCCACACGCTCGAGCCCGGCGGCCTCCATCATCGCCTTCAGCTCCTCTTGGGTGGGATGCACGCGGATGGATTCGGCCAAGTAACGGTAGCTGGCCTCGTCTCCGGTTACCAGCCGGCCCAGCCGCGGCAAAACCTGGAACGAATACGCATCGTAGAGCGGCTTGAGCGGCGCCCATACCTGCGAGAACTCCAGGACCAGGACCCGGCCACCGGGGCGCAAGACTCGCGTCATCTCCCGCACAGCCTCGGGCTTGCGGGTGACGTTGCGTAGCCCGAAACCGATGCAGACGCAATCGAAATGACCGCTGCGGAACGGCAATCGCTCGGCGTCACACCGGACCAACGGGAGCACCAGGCCCGCATCGACCAGCCGATCCCGCCCGCGTGCAAGCATGTTCGCATTGATATCGGTGAGCACGACCTGCCCCGAGGTGCCGACGCGCCGTGCGAACAGGCGGGCCAGGTCGCCGGTGCCACCGGCAACGTCCAGCACCCGCTCGCCAGGACGTATGCCGCTGCGCTCCAACATGAAGCGCTTCCACAAGCGATGGAGCCCGCCCGACATCAGATCGTTCATGAGGTCGTAGCGCGCGGAGACCGAGTCGAACACCCCGGCGACGCGGCGAGCCTTCTCCGACACGGGCACGGTCTGAAAACCGAAGTCGGCGGTCTTGTCCGGGCGCTCTTTCACCCATCACCTCTTTGCGTCGGCGCTCATGTGTGCGCCGCTCACAATTTCTTCCAGCCGGTAGTGGAATCCCGGCGCGGAGACTCGGGTTTGGCGTTCTCGGGTCCGGGGCGCGCCGTGTTCGGGTCGCGGCTGGCGCCTGCTTTGGCCAGCCGCTCGAGGTAATCGCGCCACATCGCGTCCTCATTCATCCCCAGATGGTGCAGGTATTCCCAGGAATACAGTCCGGTGTCGTGCCCGTCGGAGAACACCAGGCGCACGGCATAGCTCCCGACCGGCTCGACGGCCACGATCGCAACTTCGCGCTTACCTAACTGCAGGACATCCTGGCCAGGCCCGTGTCCCCGCACCTCTGCTGACGGGGAATAGACGCGCAGGAACTCACAGGACAGGCGGAACACCGCGCCGTCGGAGAAGGCGATCTCGAGGATCCGGGAGCCCTGGTGCAGCGTGATCTCGGTAGGCTGGGGCGTACTCATGATGCCGGCGGCCCGCCCTGGGGCTGGCGGGGAGCACGGATGATAACCGACCCCGCGGGTGGACGGAAAAAAGCCGAGTCCGGACACGGACATGACAGGGTTGTCACGGCACGGTAACAATGCTTTCATATGCTTGCAGCGGCGAAAAATTTCCCTGGGAGAAACGTATGGCCGCGACGGTGCTGGTGGTGGAGGACGAGCCTGCAATCCAGGAACTCATCGCCTACAACCTCAAACAGGCCGGACATCTACCGCTACGCGCCGACAATGCCGAGCAGGCCATTCGCCTGGTGCAGGACGCCTTGCCCGACTTGGTCCTCCTCGACTGGATGCTGCCGGGGCTGTCCGGCATCGAGCTGGCGCGGCGGCTGCGCTCGGACAAGCGCACCAAGTCCATCCCCATCATCATGCTCACCGCCAGGGCCGACGAACAGGACAAGTTGACCGGGCTGGACACGGGCGCCGACGACTACATCACCAAGCCGTTCTCGCCGCGTGAGCTGAACGCCCGCGTCAAAGCCGTGTTACGCCGGCGCGCACCGCAGATGACCGACGACCTGGTCCAGGTCGGTACGCTCAAGCTCGACCCCGCCACCCACCGGGTGAGCGCCGATGCCGATCAGTTGCATCTGGGACCCACCGAATTCCGTCTGCTGCACTTCCTCATGACCCATGCCGAGCGCGTGCATTCCCGCACGCAGCTCCTGGATCAGGTGTGGGGGGACCACGTGTTCGTAGAGGAGCGTACCGTGGACGTCCACATCCGGCGGCTGCGCAAGGCGCTGGAGCCATCCCGGCACGACAGCCTGATCCAGACCGTGCGTGGCGCGGGCTATCGCCTGTCCGCCAACTGAAACGATCCCGCGGTGCGGTCCGGGCAACACGCTGCGGCACCCGGCCGCGGGCAGCCAGAAACTCGACGTACCCGGCCCCGGAATGGCAATCCGATTTCTGGGATAATTCCGGGCACCATGACGGAGTAGCGAGTGGTCAAGCTCTGGGGACGCCCGGTCGTCGCGGCTGTGCTGGTGACCATCGTCGCGCTGATCCTGTGGCCCATTCTAGGCGGCACCAAAGCCCTGGTCGCCTACGCCGTCGGCCTCCTGCTCCTGCTGCTGCATCACCTCTCCAATCTCTCCCGGTTGTACCGCTGGCTCAAGGACCCGCGCTCCGACACTCTGCCGGAAGGCGGCGCGGAGTGGGAGGAGGTATACGCCTCCCTGGCCCGCCTGCTGCGCCGCAAGACTCAGATCGAATCGCGCCTGTCCGCAGCTCTGGAGCGCTTCCAGCAGGCCGGCGCCGCCCTGCCGGAAGGCGTGATCATCCTCGACGACGCTGACCGCATCGAATGGTGCAATCCGAAGGCCGAGGCCTACTTCGGCCTGTCCAGCCAGCGCGATCGCGGCCAGCAGATCACCTACCTGGTCCGCACGCCGCAGTTCGCCGAATATCTGGAGACACGCAACTTCCGCGAGCCGCTCCTGCTGCGGCTGTCGCGCAACGACCAGGAGCTCACCCTGTCGATCCAACTCGTCCCCTATGGAGACCGCGAGAAGCTGCTGTTGTCCCGCGACATCACGCGCTGGGAGCGGATGGAGACCACGCGGCGCGACTTCGTAGCCAACGTCTCGCACGAGCTGCGCACGCCGCTGACGGTGCTGGGCGGGTTCCTGGAGACGCTGTCCGACATGAAGCAGCCCGACCGCGACATGCTGCGCCGGTCGTTGCAACTGATGAGCGAGCAGGCAACCCGGATGCAGCGTCTGGTCGAGGATCTACTCACGTTGTCCAAGCTGGAGAGTGCGCAAAATCCCCTGCGCGAGGACTTCGTGGACGTACCCGAGCTGGTTCGGTTGCTGTGCCGGGACGCCCAGGCTTTGAGCGGCGGCGCTCACCGCTTCAACCTGCGCGTCGATGACAGCGATGGGCTGCGAGGCAATCCAGAAGAGCTGCGCAGCGCCTTGTCGAACTTGATCAGCAACGCCGTACGCTACACGCCCGAGGGCGGCGAGATCGAGGTGAGCTGGTCGAAGCGGGAGGATGAATCCGTATTCGCAGTGCGCGACACGGGTATCGGCATCGAGCCGCACCATATTCCGCGCTTGACCGAGCGATTCTACCGGGTGGACCGGAGCCGTTCGCGCTCCACCGGAGGGACAGGTCTCGGGTTGGCCATTGTCAAGCACGTGCTGTCGCGCCACCAGGCACGCCTGGAGATCGAGAGCGAGCCGGGCAGGGGAAGCACGTTCACCGTACTGTTCCCGGCTGCGCGCTCACTGGCGCGGCCCGCTCCGCAGGTGCACGAGCCAGCGGCCGAGGAGGCCGATCTGGAGTAGCCCGCATTTCTCACCTCATCCGCGGGTGACTCGGCGCGAAATGTAGGCTAGCCTTTCAGCAGCCCGCGCTTCATGGTCAGCAGCTGGTCGATCGACCGGCGCATGTTCATCGCGAAGTCGGGCGGCAGCGGATGGCCGCCTTCGCGCACCTTTCTTCCCCAGATGGCAAAAGGGAAGTGCGGGTCGTTCTTGAAACGTGGTATCACGTGCCAGTGCAGGTGGGCAACCTGGTTACCGAGGCTCGCCAGGTTGACCTTCTCGGGTCCCAGCACCTGGATCAGGGCTTGCTCCACGGCGAATACCACCCGCATCATCTGGTTCCTGCCGTCGGGGTCGAGGTCCGTCATCTCCTTGACGTGACGGTCCCAGACCACGCGGCACAGCCCGGGGTAATCGGCCTCGTAAGCCCACACGGCACGGCAGAAGTCGTCCTCCCACAAGATCTCGCCGCCGGCTTCTTCGCAGAAAATGCATCCCATTCGATCCTCCTGAGCTTCGAGGAAAGTCTAGCGCAGCCGCGCTATTGCAACAGCGCGCCGAACACCCTGCGCAGGGTCTTCTGGCTCTGGTCGAGCGGGTTGGCACGAATCGCGCGCTCTTCGTCGGCAATGGTGGCGTACAGCCCGTCCAGCGCCTTGCGGGTGACATACTGGTCCAGGTTGGCGTCCTCGGCTCTAATCAGCCCCAATCTCACACCCTTGCCTGCGAACTGGTTGTAAGCGTCGGCCAGACGCACCTTCTTCGTCGCGCGCTGGACCACCGGCAGGAAGCGTGCGCTCAGTCCAGCCTCGGTCTGCCTGCGAAAGTAGCGCGTCGCCGCGTCGTCGCCGCCGGTCAGAATGTCCTTCCCATCCTGAATCGTCATGCTGTTCACCGCATCCATCAGCAGCATTCTGGCTTCGGGCATGGCTGCCTCCGCCGCGCGATTCATCGTGGTGACCAGATCGTCCGCGTAATGCCCCATGCCGAATCGGCGCAATGGACCGTCCACTCGTTCCAGACTATCGGGCAAGGGGATGCGTACTTTTTCGTTGAGAAGAAAGCCGTCTTCCTGGCCCAAGCGGGACACGGCCTTCTCCGCACCGAGTACAAGCGCGTCCCTTAGCCCACGCACCGTCTCGCCGTCCGACAGAGTGGCCAGCGGGCCGGCCCAGGTGAGCGGCGCAGTAGCTTGAAAGATAATCGAAAGCAGCAAGATAAGAAGGAAGCGATGCATTGGCAGCCTCGGGCGCCGGATGAACGTAAGGACGCAATCCACGTGCCACCACTCAAGCTGTCACGCAGCTATCGGCTCAGCCTCATTGCGTTGCATCATCTAGATTTGATCCACCTCAGATCTTATAGAATGGCAGTAACTATATTGTAGCGTATTAACAGTATGTTATCTTATTCACCCTTTCATGGAACTCCAGTAGCGCTACCGATGCCCGATATTGTGCTATGCAACAATAACTGGAGAACCCTATGCCTGCAGTAAAAGCAGTTTTGGAGCGCGTTGAGCACTTCTTCCAAGCACAGGCCGCGAAGTATCGCGAGGCCTATCTTGCACAAGTCGAAGCGCTTCCCGAGTCCGAGCGGCGGACCGGCCATCGCGGGATGTTCCTGCCCTGAGGTCGGGGATCCAGTGAACGCTTCGGGAGCGCCACTTTTTGTACCGGGAATTGGGTGGCATCGCAGGCCGTGGAGCGGAACAACGACAACCGGTCCACGGTTGCAGTCGCCGGTTGACCAGCGATGGTGTTGGCTGGCGCGCCCAGCGGGATTCGAACCCACGACCCTTGGCTTCGGAGGCCAATACTCTATCCACTGAGCTATGGGCGCGCGTGGAAAGGGGGAAAAGCGGCGACACAGGATAGCCGCATTCGCACCCATAGTCCATTGTGGTGCCTTTGAGCTTACATCCCGATCCCCTATACTTAGCGCTTTTTCGCGAGCCTTGAGAGCGAGGATTTCGATGAGCGAGGTGCACTTGGAGGACCACGCCAGTCTGGTCCAGACACCGCAGCAGCTGATCGTCGTGGTGGCGCTGGCGTTCCTCGTGCCGATCCTGTCGATCGTGATGATCGTTCAGATGGTCACGGGGGGAATGACGGTGGACAGGGGCAGCGCGTTAATGTCGGAGGAGTCGGTGGCCAAGCGTCTCAAGCCGGTGGGCTACGTCGCGATGGTCGGTGATGTCCCGACCACCGACGTGCCAGCTGCGCCTGCTCCTGCTTCGGCCCCTGGGGCGACGGCCGCTCGCTCAGGCAAGGTGGACGGCGGCAAGGTCTATCAAAGCGTGTGCGTCATGTGTCATGGCACTGGGCTCATGGGATCACCCAAGTTCGGTGACAAAGTTGCATGGAAGCCGCGCATTGCCGCGGGACTGGCCACACTCTACGAGCATGCGATCAAAGGGATCCGGACCATGCCCGCCAAGGGCGGCAACTCGTCGCTGTCGGACGCGGAAGTGAGCGCCGCCGTGGACTACATGGTCGGCCATTCCAATTAGCCGGCTATGGCCTGTGTGAGGGGCGCGGACTCCCGCGCCTTTCTGCTTTTGCACCGCGTCTCGAGCCTCGGAACGCGCGCCTGACTTCATGTCGACTTACGCGATCGGGGATGTGCAGGGCTGCCTTCAGCCGCTCCGCAGCTTGCTCGAGCAGATCGAGTTCGATGCCGCGCACGATCGTCTCTGGTTCGTCGGCGACCTGGTGAACCGCGGTCCCGATTCGCTCGCCACGCTGCGCTTCGTCAAGAGTCTGGGCCAGGCTGCGGTGTGTGTGCTGGGCAACCACGATCTGCATCTTGTCGCGGTCGCCGAAGGGCACGCCAAGCTGCGCAAGGACGATACACTCGCAGAAACGCTCGGAGCGCCCGATCGAGACGATTTGGTCGCCTGGCTGCGCATGCGCCCGCTGATGCACGCCGAGGGGGAGTTCGCCATGGTCCATGCGGGACTGCTGCCGGCGTGGACTGTTTCGCGTGCACTCGACTTGGCGCACGAAGTGGAGGAGGAGCTACGCGCACCCAGTTACGGTTCTCTGCTGGAGCGGATGTACGGCAACGAGCCGGACCGTTGGAGCGAGAAGCTGGCGGGCTTCGCGCGGCTGCGCGTGATCGTCAACGCGATGACACGTATGCGCGTATGTACCAGCGATGGGGCAATGGATCTGCGCTACAAAGGCGATAGCGCCGAGCTTCCTGCTGGCGTGCTGCCCTGGTTCGCCGTCCCGGCGCGAGCGAGCCGCGGCAGCAGTGTCATCTTTGGACACTGGTCAGCGTTGGGTCTGGTCCTCGAGCCAGACGTGATTGGGCTCGATACGGGCTGTCTGTGGGGGCGGAAGCTCTCGGCCCTGCGCCTCGAGGATCGTCGACTGTTCCAGTTCTCCTGCCGGGACGCTCCAGCGCCAGGGCGTCGGCGATAACCGCCTCCGTTTCGCGCGCGATATCGCGCCGCGTCTTTCCGCGCACGTCCACCGTCGCAGCAAAGATCACCTCCGCCCGCAGCCTGCGGTGGGCGAGGATCAACCGCATCGACTCCCACAGCGACCGTTCGCCTGCGTAGGACGCCCCAAGATCCAGACTTCCGTCCCGATGGACGTACCGGAGGGCCATCACGGCCACGCGCGCGCCCGCCCCAACCGCAGGCTGGAATAGGGAAGCGTGGAACGGCTTGAGCTTGGTGCCGTCGGTAGTCGTGCCCTCTGGAAACATGGCGACGTGCTCGCCGCGCGTCAGCGCCTGCACGATGGCGCGGTTGGTGCGCATTGTATCTTGCCGTTTCTGGCGCTCGATGAAGATCGTTCCGGCACCCGACACCAGGAATCCGACGACAGGCCAGCGACGGATATCGGACTTGGCGACGAAGCGGACCGGAACCACAGAGTTCACCACCCAGATGTCGAGCCAGGACACGTGATTGCTGACGATCAGCGTGGGCGCGTGGCCGGAGGGCAACGAGCCATGCACGCTGACCCGCACCTGGAGCATGTGCAGAAGCTGGCGCGACCAGCGCTTGATCGCAGCCAAGCGCCGCTTGCTGGAGAAGAAAGGAAACAGAGCGCCTACGATGAAACATCCGTAGACCAGGTGGATCAGGAGTCGGGTGAGCCGGTACAGCCGTGTCGGGCGAGGGGTCGACCTGTTCCGAGCGGAGTCGTAGGGCCGCAGGCGACTTTGGCTATCCGGCATTCCTCATGAAGTGCTTGGCGTAGCGGTCATCTATTCGGGAAAGCGGCAAGAGCATCAACAAGTCGGCCGCGTTGAAGTCCGGGTCCCAGGCCGGCTCGCCGCACACATAGGCCCCCACTCTCA
>JBGPMS010000078.1:0-16897 GCA_041487115.1 Gammaproteobacteria bacterium | reverse complement strand
GGCCTGCACATGGGCTAAGCGGCGGACGGCAAAACAACCGAGTTGTTGCCAACCGGGGCTAAAGCTCTGAGATAGGGTGATCAGGTGAGGAGCGTCAGGGTCAGCCACCCAATGCAGTGAAGTAGAAACACCGTCGCTCCGCGACGTTTCGTGTCGCCGCTGCTCGGCGTCACGTTGAACGAGGCGTTAGTCAGCGATTGCGAGCGTCTGCCTTTATGAGTCAGAGCTCTCCGATGTCGGCTTTGCGGGGTTATGGCCAATGACTCTTCTTGGCCGAGAGTTGCCTGTCGCCCGAAGGTCTCAAACCCACCACCGCGGCCGCTCGCGCTTTCGGAAGCAGCCCGTCAACGACAGCCATCAGGAGCGCGCGCTTGCGGGCGTTCCCTGCACGGCTTTATAGCCGTCGCCCTTATCCACAATACGGTGGACATCCACTAGCCATCGGTCGGTTCATAGTCGAACCAGAATGCTTCTTCGCGCTGGATTATGCGGCCCAGGGACGGCTCTGGGAAATGCGTCGCACACACCATCACGCCACTGTCGCAGTAGCGCTCCAGGAAACGTCGCCGCGTGGCTCTTGCAAGGGCGGGGTCTAGGTCCGCGCGCATGATCCACCCGGGTTCCACACACTGCACCGGGCTGTGGATGCAATCGCCGGTAATGACTGCTTGCGCGCCCTGAGAGGCGAGGTGGATGCAGACATGACCCGGGGTGTGGCCCGGCGTCGGTTCCAGCCACACTTCGTCGTCGAGCGCAAAGTCGCTACTGACTAGCTGGGCTTGGCCCGCCTCCATCACCGGCAAGATGCTATCAACGAGGTGCGGCTGCGGGTCTCTTCGGTGCAGCTCTTCGAAGCTGTCCCATTCCAGCCGGGCGAAGATGTACCTTGCATTCGGGAACGTCGGGACCCAGCGGCCGTCGCGCAGTTGCGTATTCCATCCCACGTGGTCCCAGTGCAGATGTGTGCACATGACGTAGTCCACGTCCTCCGGGGCCACGCCGGCCGCAGCAAGACGCGGCAAAAACGTGTTCAGCTTCTGCATGTGCCAGAACGGGCGGAGTGGACGGGGCTTGTGGTCCCCCACGCAGGTGTCAATGAGGATCGTGTGATGGCGCGTGCGTACCAGAAACGCCTGAATCGTCAGGACGAGTTTTCCGGAGGCTGGATCCAAGGCCCAAGGCTCCATCCAGATCCTATGCCGCGCCCAGTCGTCGCGCGTGGTCTCGGGAAAGAAACTCAACGCATCGAACTCTGCACAGATGGACTCGACGATGCGCCGAATGACGATCTGACCCAAGGCATGCTGCGTCATGGCAGGCTCTCCATAGAAAGTCGAACAAGCGAGACTGCCGCTACGTAACACGAGCGGTCCCGAATCGGCGGCGGCTAACCGCGCTAAGACGTGGCCAGCACATTCGAGCGACTCCACGCCGGCCGCATACAGTCACGCTCAACTATAGCTGCATGAGGCAAATAATTCTCTTAGGAGGTGAGGTGCGACCGTCGGCTCCTGGCCGTATGTAACCAGGGTGCCGAAACAATCGGTAGCGAGCCTTGAGCCGTCACCCAGCATCGGGGCCGGTCACCTCAACGCGATAGCAGTAGGCAACAATTGGGAGTCGGGCTGCTGTGCACCGAGTGCACTCGTTGAAATGCGGGCCGTCCCAATTTTGGGAAGGGTGCATGAATCTCTTGACTTTGACGGACGAAGGGCGCTAACTGGATTCGCTTCCGCGCGCTGGACCGGGGTAGATTCTCAAGCCCAAGGCATGACGATCCGGTTGTTGCCCAAGACATTCGCTGTTGCGCGCGCCATTTCGTTCGGGTGTGCCTGATGCGGACGGGCGGTGACCACCTTAAACCCGATGTTTGAGGGTTATCTCGGCCGGAGCGCCGAAGCAAACCGCAAAGGGCGTGACGCGAGTCGCGCCCTTTGCGTTTGCCGTTTCGGCAAAGACGTGCCGGATTGGTGCACAGTCTACTTTTGGCCGCATGCGACGAGTTGGGAAACCGACGATTGCGGTCATGCAGCTGTCACGCGAACTGCTCAGGCAGCCGGGTACGAAGCGAGAGGCCCGGCGGTGTCGTGAAATGTGCGCCCGTCTGGTGCGTGGGGAGTACCATGCGACTGACGTCGGCGTGCAAGCCGGCCGCGGATTTACCTGGGAGACTTATCATGACGCTTTGCCCGGTTGCGTTGGCAGTGGGCTGCATCAAGTGCCCCGTATTCAACATCTGCCCCGCCAAGGGGATCATCGGCGACTACAAAAAAGACGTACCGCCGGTGGCGGACTTAAAGAAAAAGCAGTAAACGCAGGCTGTTCCTTTTGCCAATCACGCCCACTTTCGCAATGTCTGCCCATAGGAGAAGTTCGCCTCCCATTTGACCGGCAGGTCTTGGCCGCGAAGCGCCCGTCGACCAGAAGGCGCAGGCGCCCCGCTGCTGCCTGTGTGCGTCCAGCGAAGGTTTGCGCGTTCCAGTCGAGCGCAATCAAAGGCCGAGTACAGACCCAAGGAGGTCTGTACCGAGACGGTCAGGACTTGGCCGGAACGCGAGCGTTCTGGACGTGCACCAGGCGCCATTGGCCGCCTTGGTTGACGTAGATGGATGTAGACCAAGTCGTCTGCAAAGATCCTCTCCAGTGCAGCGACGTCGCTCTTCACGCATGGGCGACATCGCTGCCGAATGGAACGCAGACGGTATATGCATGCGCTTCGACAGCGGCGCCAGGGCCACCGCCGGGCGGGGCAGGTGCCCTGGAACGAGTGTTTTCCCACAGGCAGGTTTCGCAGTTTGGCGCTCTGTCTGTCAGGCGGCAACGTCCGCTCGCGGGAAAAATTCTCCTGGGACCTGACCGGCAGGAATTGGCCGGATTGAGACTGTCAGTCGACGGACTGCAGGCGACCCCTATGCGGAGCTCCGCATAGCGACCCAAAGCCGCCGGTCATGCTCTACAGAAGCGGCCCTTGCGGTCTTCCGCGTACAGCCGGAACCTGATGATCGAGGTGACCGCGCGCCCGGTGCGCCGAATAGGCTGAATAAGTCCGGCGGACACGCTTTAAGCCGGTCCGCCACTCGCTGGGACGTAACACGGCGATTGACCTACCTCGGTCTTGTCGGCTACCTCCTGGTCTCTCCAGAGAGGTCAGCGCAACCAAGATACGACGGATCGGTGCTCCGAAAAAAGACCAGTCTCGTCGTCACGATCTCCGGGAAACCAATCTAGGACCCTTCGTAAGTCAACAATCAATGTACTGCCCATGTTTCTATTCCAGCAGCAACAGGGGGCCCCGTTGGATACGAGCTGTGAGCCCGCCGCCCGTTTTCATCACCGCCACTTCATCGCCAAGTATATTGACGGCTTCGTCGAGTAAGATGTCTTTTGCGTCCTTCCTCGCCTTTTCGGCCGCCAGTTCATTGGCGAGCTTGCGCTCTCCTGGCTGCAGGCCATCGTCTCGAAGCGCAGTGCCCTTCTCGGACGCGTACTCCTTTTCACGGGACATGAGGCGAGTCTCTTCGGCTGCCCGTTCTTTGCGACGTTCGGCTTCGTTCAGCGAGATCAGGTTTTTCTTGCGCCGAAGCCTGGATTCGGCGATGTCTTCTTGTAAGTACTGGAAGTCCTTGTCCTGCTTCACGCGGAGGTCGTGAAGCGCCAAGAGAACGGGCAACAAGCCCTTCAAGTCGCCGGCCGGCAAATAGTTCGCCGCCTTGATCTGCGTCCAAGGAAGTGCATTGTCGAAGCTGGACTCGCCAAAGCTCTCCGCATCGGAAACCGAAGGGAAGAGAATATCCGGCGTCACGCCCCGCAACTGTGTAGTACCGCCATTGATGCGAAAAAACTGTGCGACAGTCATCTTCAGTTCACCGAATTGCGGCTTGCTGTTTTTGGCGACTCGGTCGAGATCGATCACGCTTTGCACGGTACCTTTGCCAAAACTCGGCTCACCGATAATCAGGCCGCGGCCATAATCCTGAATGGCGGCGGCAAAAATCTCCGAAGCCGACGCCGAACCTCGGTTAATCAGAACACCCAGGGGACCATCCCAGGCAACACCGGCTCGGGTATCGCTCTCCACTGAGATCTGACCGCTTGCGTTGCGCTGTTGCACCACTGGCCCTACGTCAATAAATAGACCGGTCAGCTCAACCGCTTCCGCCAATGAACCACCGCCGTCATTGCGTAAGTCGATCAGTACGCTGTCGACCTTTTCTCTTTTTAGCCCGTCCAGCAGGCGGGCCACATCGCGGGCCGCGCTCCTATACTCCTGAACGCCTCTTTGTCTAGCCGCGAAATCCTCATAGAAGGAAGCAAGGGTTATCACACCGATGCGGCGAGTGACCTTCCCGTCAACGATGGAGTGGACGGATGCTTTAGCGGCCTGCTGCTCCAGACTGATCGTTTTCCGAACGAGAGAAACCAGTTTGTGTTTGCCATCGGGGCCGGCCTCCGCGGGGAGCACGTCGAGCACGACCACCGAGTCCGGTGCGCCGCGAATCAGTGCAACAGTGTCGTCGAGGCGCCAGCCCAAGACGTCTGTCATGACACCGCCTTCGCCCTGAGCAACCCCGAGGATGCGATCCCCGGGCTTCAGTTGACCCGAAAGACTGGCAGGCCCCCCGGGCACCAGCTCTCGTACCGTGGCGTATTCATCCAACTCCGCGAGCACTGCACCTATTCCCACCAAAGAGAGTCTCATCGCAATGTCGAATTCTTCCGCTGCCCGTGGTGCCATGTAGTTGGTGTGGGGATCGATGGCCATGGTGTAGGCGTTCATGTATGTCTGAAAGGCATCTGCGCTCTTTACCCGGCCAATGCGCTTCAGGAAATTGTCATAACGCCTATCGAGTATTTCGACGATGCTCTTGTCGTCCTTCCCGGCAAGCTTGAGCCGTAGCCAGTCGTTCTTGACCCGCTTGCGCCATAGCTCGCGCATTTCCGATTCTGTTTTCGGCCAGGCTTCCTTTTCCCGTGCGTATTGGTAGCTCTCATTCTGCTGAAAATCAAACCCCTTTTTGAGCAGAGTGCGCGCGAACGCGAAGCGCTCGGCCGCGCGCTGCTCGAAGAGATTGAAAATGGCGAACGGCACGGTAAGGTCTTGCTTGAGGATGGCGTCGCCGAGCTTGGTTCGATCGCCAGAAAGTTGGTCGATGTCGGCCTGAACAAAGAAGAGCTTCTCGGAATCGAGCGATTTCAAATATTGGTCGAATATCTTCTCCGACAAAGCGTTGTCGAGTGGCATCGCCTTGTAGTGGTAACGGGCCAGCAGCTCAGCCGCCAAGTGTGCCGCCTGGGCCTCTTGCGGTACGGGCTTCAACTCTGGCGGATACGTTCCCCCGTCGAGGGTTGCGCCTTGCACGGCCGTCGACAAGGCAAAGACTAACCACAGCAGTTTCCGTTTCATTCGTACTCCATCTCGACGCCTGATAGGCGCCGCCATTTAGGTGTGAAATGCAGATCTCGTATTAGCGCCGATCGATTTGGACACGGGTGCCAGGCTTTTGTTTCACCAGGGCGCAGCGAATGGTGCTAAATGCGCCGAAGACCTCCTCACAACCCTTCTAGAGATACAGCGCTTCCAGGGCGTTGTCCTCCCGCAATGTTTCGCCTCGCATCGGTCGAAAGCCTCTACGGATGACACTCCAGAGCGAGTCGCCTTCCCAGCGTGATCCGCCTGCCCCATACAAACTTGGATCAGCGCGCCGACTTTCTTCTACGCCCGCGGCGAGCGCGCCGAACTCGGAGAATGCGGACGTCTTCTTCAGTTGGAGACGCCGTCGGGCGTCCTTTCCGATGTAATACCGGCCGACGGCTTGTGGCCGAGAGCGGACTCCCCTTCAAGCAGCACAGGTGGTTACGAATGCGACGGCAGAAATCCCCCTTAGTCCCCCTTTTCCAAAGGGGAAAACTAGTTCCGCCTGCGGACGTTTCACACCCGCACACTCACAGCGCAGCGCCTGCTGCCTGCTCGATCCGCAACTCCTCCACGCCGACGGAACGCGCCGTTTCGAGCAGAAAGCCCCAAGTCTCGTCCGTCAGCGGTACACCGTCCGCCAAACGTTGTGCGCGAGCTCGCTCTTCGGGCTCGCCCGGAACCAGAGTCTCCTCACCTGGCGGGGCCGTTCTGGCCGCTTTGACATAGGCGACGTAGCGCATGGCTTCGGCGGGGAACATGCCATCCGGATCGATGCGGGTGGGATCGACGTAGAGCGAGAACATTCCGTTCGAGAAACGCCGGTCCGGCGCGGTGCAGCCGTTGCCGGTGAGGGCTCCCCCGAGGAGCTCGCACATCAGTGCGAGCCCCGACCCCTTGTGTCCGCCGAACGTGCCCAGCGCGCCGAGTCCCTTGCGGATGTCCCGGCGTTCGCCCGGCTTGTATTCGCCGTACAGCAGCCGCGGGTCGTCGCTGAGAACTCCATCCGGTCCGATCAACGCGTCGGCTGGAATCGGTTTGCCTCCTTGGCTGGCGACGAGAACTTTTCCCTCGGCCACCATCGAGGTCGCGAAATCGAGCACCAGCGGGGCGCGGTCGGGGAGGGGCACGCCGACGCAATACGGCGCGGTGGAGAAGCGTCGCTCGACGCTGCCGAACGGTGCGACCAGAACGCTGCCGGCCGCATTCACGAAGTGGATGGAGACCATTCCCTCTGCGGCGGCCATCTCGGCCCAGTCCGCCACCCGGCCGATGTGGCCGGCATGGCGCAGGGCCACCGCGGCCAGGCCGATCTGTTTGCATTTCTCGATCCCGATCGCGACCGCTTGTGGGGCGACGGTCTGGCCGAATCCATACTTCCCGTCGACCACGGCCAGCGCCGGTGTGTCGACCACCACATCGACCTCCTGATCGGCCAGGATCAGCCCCTCGCGCTTCATCTGGACATAGCGCGGGACGCGGACCACGCCGTGGCTGTCGTGCCCGGCCAGGTTGGCGCGGACCAGATAGGCCGCGATGCGCTCCGCTTCGGCCCGCGAACAACCGGCGGTGTCGAAGATGTCGGCCACCAGTTGCTGGAGTGCGGCGGCGGGGATGGCTAGGGTGGCGGAACGCATGCTCAGAGTACCTTTCCAGTTTCGTCTTCGATGATATGCATGTGGTTGAGATCGGCAACCAGCCTGGCGCGGCTCCCGGCTTGCGGTCCCGCATTGGGGCTCACTCGCCCGCACACCTCCGCTCCGCGCACCTGGAAGTGGACCAGCGTGTCCATCCCCATCGGTTCGGTGACATCGAGGACCACTTCGAACGGGCGCTGATTCGGCTCCAGGGTGGGGCGCTGCTCCATGATGTGCTCCGGCCTCAAGCCCAACAGCAAACCGTCGCGGCCGGCGTGCGGTCGGTAACGTGCAGTCCGAGTCTCCGGCACAGGGAACACGATGTTCTCGTCGAGCCGGACGCGCAACGCACCGGCCGCTTCCTCGAGCCCGCAGGGCACGAAGTTCATCGCCGGAGAACCGATGAACCCCGCCACGAACCGGGTGGCCGGCGCATGATACAGGTCGTTCGGCGCGCCAACCTGCTCGATCAGACCTGCGTTCATGACCACCACGCGATCGGCCAGCGTCATCGCCTCGACCTGATCGTGGGTGACGTAGATCGTCGTGGTGCGCACCTTCTGGTGTACTTTCTTGATCTCGATGCGCATCTGGACGCGCAGCTTGGCATCGAGATTGGACAGCGGCTCGTCGAACAGGAACACCTTCGGGTCGCGCACGATGGCGCGGCCCATCGCCACGCGCTGCCTTTGTCCGCCCGAGAGCTGTTTCGGCTTGCGCTCCAGCAGCTCGCTGATGTCCAGGATGCGGGCCGCGTTCTCCACTCGCGCCTTGATCTGCTCCCGCGCGACTTTCTTCAAGCGCAGGCCGAAGGACATGTTCTCGAACACCGTCATGTGCGGATACAGCGCATAGTTCTGGAACACCATGGCGATGTCGCGGTCCTTTGGCGGCACATCATTCACCACGTCGCCGCCAATCAGCACCTCGCCGTCGGTGATGTCCTCGAGGCCGGCGATCATGCGCAATGTCGTGCTCTTGCCGCAGCCCGAAGGGCCGACCAGGACGACGAACTCCTTGTCCGCAATGTCCAGGTCGATCCCTCTGACCGCGAGGACGTCGTCGTAGCTTTTCGTCACCTTGCGCAACAGCACCTGAGCCATGGCCGGTCCTGGAATCCTTGTCCTTATCCTTTGGTGGCACCTGCCGTGAGGCCGGCGATGTAGTAGTCCATCAGGAAGGCGTAGATGATCAGCGGCGGCGCGGCGCCCAGCAGCGCGCCGGTCATGATCTGGCCCCAGTTGAACACGTCGCCTTTGATCAGCGTCGTGACGATGCCGACCGGCAGAACCAGTTGATCGGCCGAGGTGGTGAACGCCAGCGGATACAGGAACTGCGCCCAGGAGACGGTGAAGGCGAAGATGGTCGCGGCGATGATTCCAGGCAGGGCCACCGGGATGAAGATCTTGGTGAGGAGCTGGATATAGCCGGCGCCGTCGATCAGTGCGGCCTCGTCCAGTTCCTTGGGGATGCTGCCGAAGTAGCCGATCATGATCCAGGTGCAGAACGGGATCGTGAGCGTCGGGTAGATGATGACCAGGACCCACCAGTGATTGATGAGCTCGATTCCCGTCAGCTCGTGCAGGAAGGCGAAGATCTTGAACAGCGGGATGAAGAGCAGCGTGTCCGGGACGAGATAGGTCAGGAACACGCCGATGGCGAGCGTCCCCGATCCCCAGAACTTCATCCGGGCCAGCGAGAACGCCGCCGGGATGCTCACCAGCATCGTGATGGCGACCACCAGCACCGAGACCACTGCCGAGTTGCGGAAGAACGTCAGATACGTCGGCGAGGTCAGCAGCTCGACGTAATTCTGGAGCGTGGGAGCGAACACCCACCAGGGTGCGGTCGCGGCCGATATCTCCGCGCTCGTCTTGAGCGAGGTGATCAGCATGTACACGGGCGGAGTCAGGAAAAAGATGACGAAGAGGAACAGGAACGCGTAGGACCATACCAGCGCACGGCGGCGATCGCGCCGCAGGCTCCGTGGCCGCGGTACCGGGGCCTTGCGGCCGATGGCTTGCGCGGTCGCTGCCACGGTCAGGCCTCGTTCCCGCGCCGACCGATGTCGCGCAGGATGAAGATCGCGGCGACCGCGAGGATGGGGAACATGAACAGCGACACACACGCCCCCAGCGGGATATCGTTGCTCTCGATGCCGAGCTTGAACGCCCAGGTAGCGAACACGTGCGTCTGGTCCACCGGGCCGCCGTTGGTCAGCACCCGCACGATGTCGAAGTTGGCGAACGTCACGATGAGCGAGAACAGCGCCGTGATGGCGATGATGTTGCGCATCATCGGCAGCGTGATGAACCACAGCTTTTGCCACCAGTTGGCGCCGTCGATCGCGGCGGCTTCGTACAACTGTTCCGGCACGGATTTGAGCGCCGCGAGGTACATGATCATGAAGAACGGTGCGCCGACCCACACGTTCACCAGTATCACGGCGAAGCGCGCCCAGTACGGGTCGCCCAGCCACGGCACGCCGTTCATGCCGACCCGCTCCAGGATCCAGTTGAACGCGCTGTAGGAGGGATCGAACAGCCACAGCCACGCCAGCGTGCTCATGGCCGGCGGTATGACCCAGGGAACGAGGAGCATGCCGCGCCACTTGCGCTGACCCTTGGTTGGAACGTTGTGCACGAAGTGTGCGACGACGAAGCCGATCAGCGCCTTGAACACTACGGCGGTGACCGCGAATATGATCGACTGCTTGACCACCATCCAGAAGGTCTCGCGTTTGAACAGGAACGCGAAGTTCCCGGCGCCGACGAAATGCTCCATGGACTTGTTCAAGGTCGCGAGGTAGATCGAATAGAACGCCGGGTACAAGACAAGCGAGCCGACGACGAGCATGAGCGGCAGCGCCATCAGGAATGCGATGGTGGACTTGCGGCGCAGGAATCTCTTCGCCGTTTTCCGCCGCGGTCTTACGGTCGGCGAGGCGTCGCGGGCAATTGCGTTTCCCATGCAACTAACGCCTCAATGGCCGCCCCCTCTCCCTCGATGGGAGAGGGTTGGGGTGAGGGTCAGCAGCGCGAGGGTGATCGCCGCCGGAGACATGGACGCAGGCGTCGAGGGGACCACAGCACGGCCCCCTCTCCCATGATTGGGAGAGGGTTGGGGTGAGGGTTGGGAAGGTGACTACCGCCGTGGACATGACCGCTAGCGCTCGCCTCACACACGCATGAAGCCTTCGAGCTCCGACTCGGCCCAGGCGATGGCGTTGTCGATCGATTCGCCGCTCTGCGTGCATTTCGCGATCATTTTGGTGATGGTCGCCTGCGAGTAAATCTGAGTCGCAATCGCCGTCGGTGCCGGCGCCGCGGCGATAGAGACGATCTGATCGTCGCGCGGCGGATAGTTGTAGAGCGTGCCCTTCGGCGGCCCCTCGTCTGCCCAGACCTTGAAGTTGCGCAGCCCGGAGAAGCCCGGGATGTCGTAGCCGCCGCTCGCCTCGACCAGCTGTTCGACCAGGGAGCGCTGCGACAGGTGCGTGATGAGGCTCTTCGCCGCCGCCTTGTTGCTCGAGAATTTCCAGACGCCCCAGAAATAGGGCAGGCCCGGCTGATAGCGCCCCTTCGGTCCGCGCGGAGACGGGAAGGTCCAGAGCTGCTCGGCCACCTTCGGATTGTCGCGCTTCGCTACCGCCCAGGCGCTGGGCGGATTCATGATCAGCGCGCCCTTGCCGGAGATCAGCCACTTGTTGTTGGACGCGTCGTCCCAGGCGAACACGTCGGGCGGCAGCAGCTTGACCAGCCGCTTGGCATATTCGAGCACCTGCTTCGTCGCGTCCGACTTGACGGTGATGTTCCCCTTCGCATCGACCAGCTCGGCGCCGTAGGCGGCGAACAGCGCGCCGGCCCAGTCCACCGAATCGGTGGTTTGCCCCAGCCCGAGGCCGAACGGATAACCGGCCTTGAAGCACTTCTCGGCAGCGGTCAGGAAGGTGTCCCAGGTCCACTTGTCGGCCAGCGTTTTGTCCGGCGGCGATCCGCCGGGATACATTTTGGTGAGATCCAGCCCGACGTGCTGTTTGAACAGATCGATCCGCGCGCAGGGCGGCTTCATCTGGCTGCCGGGCGTGGCCGGCACGCCGACCCAGTGCCCTTCCTGCTTGCCGAGATATTCCACGACTGCGACGACCTTGCCGTTCTGCGCGATCAACGGCTTCATGATGTCGTCCATCGGCTCGAGGTTCCTTGCCTGGCCTGCCGCATACCAGGTGGGGAGCGCGAGGATGTCGTGTCCGGACCTGGCCTGCGCCTCGGAAGCGATGGTCAGCAGGATCTTGTTGCCCTGAGAGGTGATGTAATCGATCTTGAGATCGACCTTCTCCTTCGCCGCCCAGTCGTTGCAAAGCTTGGTGAGAACGTCGTTGGCGCCCGGGACCCAATGGTCCCAGAACCCCACGGAGAGGGCGCCCGCCGCATGCGAGGTGCGGATATAGGGCGCAACCATCGCAGCCGCGGATGCCGCCGCCGCGCCTGCCAGAAAGCGGCGACGCTTGAATGGACCCGACTTCATCTCGATCTCCTCCTGCCGGGCTGACCCGCGCGCTCGGCGTTTGTCTTATGATGCAGCTTCTTTGGGTTCGGCTCGAAATGCTAGACCGGTTCGGGCTTCGGGTCCACGGGAACATCCGGCCGCTGCTGCGACGCAACGCGACACGCCGCCGAAATGATCAGCAAGTCGATTCTGAATCAGCGCAACCGGGCGGAGAGCATGCGAGAAAACAACGTCAAGACCATCTGGAAAAAGGGCGGTGCCGTGATCAACGGCTGGCTGGGCATTCCCAGCTCCGTGGCGGCCGAGAACATGGCGCAGGCCGCCTGGGATTGCCTCACGGTGGACCTGCAGCATGGGCTGGTGGACTATCAGACCGCGGTCACGATGCTGCAGGCGATCAGCACCACACCGACAGTGCCCTTTGCGCGCGTGCCCTGGCTCGAGCCGGGCATCATCATGAAGCTGCTGGACGCGGGGGCCTACGGGATTGTCTGCCCGATGATCAACTCGCGCGCCGAGTGCGAGACGCTGGTCGGCGCCTGCCGCTACGCGCCGAAAGGCTATCGCAGCTTTGGTCCCGTGCGCGCGACGTGGTACGCCGGTGCGGACTACTTCAAGCACGCCAACGACACCGTCGTTGCGATGGCGATGATCGAAACCAAGCAGGCGGTCGAGAAACTGGATGAAATCCTGAGTGTGCCGGGTCTCGACGCGCTCTACGTAGGCCCCAACGATCTCGCTATCACGCTCGGCTGTGGGCCCTCCGGCGTTCCGACGGACAAGATCGTGCTCGACGCCATCAAGACCATCGCGGCGGGTGCGAAGCGGCATGGCATCTACGCGGGAATCCATTGCGGCTCAACCACCATGGCGAAGCAGATGATCGAGGTCGGCTACCAATTCGTGACCTTGCTCGCCGACAACGCGTTCCTCGCGGCCGCGGCCAAAGGCGCGGTGGCCGAGATGCGGGAGGGCAGCCCCGCGGCGGGCAAGCCTTCGGGGTCGTACTAAGGGCTTGGTGGCCCGTAACCACCCCGTCGCATTCGCGCCACCCCGCCTTGAAAAGGCGGGGAGAGAAAGATCTTTCCCCTCCTGCCCGAGGAGGGGTGCCCGCGCAGCGGGCGGGGTGGTGGGAGTACATACGTAGGCTCTCCTATCCACGCCCATGACTTTCTTTACACCCGGCTCCGCTGACGAGCCGCTGCTCGCCGGCCTCACCGTCGTCGACTTCACCCGCGTGCTCGCTGGCCCGTACTGCACCCGCCTGCTGGCGGACCTCGGCGCGCGGGTGATCAAGATCGAGCGCCCCGGCGAGGGCGACGAGGTGCGGCGGACCGTGCTCCAGCTCGAACCCGGGCGCACGGACCAGAGCAGCTATTTCGTGCGCCTGAACGCTGGCAAGCAGGGGATCTCGCTCGATCTCGCTCACCCGCAGGCACGCGAGGTCGTGCTCGACCTGATCCGCGTGGCCGACGTGGTGGTGGAGAATTTCTCGCCCGGCGTCATGGCGCGCTACGGCTTGGACGACGCCACGTTGCGGCCGGTGCGACCGGATCTGGTCTATTGCTCCATCTCCGGCTTTGGCCAGACCGGCCCGTTGAGCTCGATGCAGGCCTACGCGCATCTGATCAACGCCATCTCCGGGGTGATGGACCTCGAACGCGGCGGCGAGGCCCAACCGCGCGTGTCCTATCTGCAGGCCGCCGACGTGCTGGCGGGGACGCACGCCTTCGGGGCGATCTGCGCGGCGTTGGTGCGGCGTGGGCGCAGCGGGCTGGGGGCTTATCTCGACGTGTCGATGCTGGAGTGCTTGATCGCAGCAGACGACATCACTTTCAACGCTCTGCTGAACGGTGCGGAAGTGCTGCGCGCGCCGCGCGTCGGCATGCTGGTGCACCCGATCGGCGAGCGCCACGTCGCGCTCCAGGCGGTCGGTGCGCCGCATTTGTGGTTGCGACTGGTGGCGCTGATCGGCCGCCCCGAGCTGGCGACCGACGAGCGCTTCGCTACTCCGGGCGCCTGGCGCAAGAACTGGCCCGCCTTGATGGAAATCCTCCGCGAATGGCTCGACAGCTTCGACAGCGTTGACCAGGCCGTAGAGACGCTATCCGCCGCGCGCATCCCCTCGGTGCCGCTGCTCTCGCCGGAGGAGATCATCGCGCACCCGCAGATGGCCGCCCGATCCGCGTTTCCGGAGGTCGCGCACCCCAGCCGCGGCCCGGTGCGTGTTATCGCCACGCCCTTCCATGTAGACGGCAAGCCGGTCCACCCCGTGGGACCGGCGCCGTACCGCGTGGGAGAGCAAACCCGCGCTGTGCTGGCTCAGGTCCTCGGCTACTCCGCCGAACGCATCGAGGCGCTGCAGCGTTCGCGCGCGGTCGAGGTGGCTGGCGAATAGGAAAAGGCGGGAAGGAGTAATCTTTTCTGAAACTCGTTCCACGGTGCCCCATGTTCCAGATCCAGGATATCGACCACATCGTCCTGCGCGTGAGCGATCTCGAGCGGATGATCGACTTCTATTGCAACGTGCTCGGCTGCAGCCTGGAGTGGCGCCGCCCCGACCTCGGGCTGGTGCACCTGCGCGCGGGGAGCGCGATGATCGACCTCGTGCCGGTGGACGGCAAGCTGGGTAGCCTCGGCGGCGCCGCTCCGGGAAAGGAGGGGCGCAACATGGATCACGTGTGCCTGCGAGTGACGCCCTTCGACCTCGAGCAGATCGTGCAACACCTCGGATCGCACCAGGCGAGAGTCGGCGAGATCCGGCCGCGCTTCGGCGCCGAAGGCGAAGGCGTCTCGATCTATGTCTACGACCCGGAGGACAACCTGGTCGAGCTGAAGGGCGCGAACAGCCTGCCGGCTACTTGAAGCTCATCGACGTCAGCTCCTGGGTCGCCTTCTCGCCGAAAGAGTTCCGGTACACGACCTTGACATAGATCGCTTTGCCGCCGACGATTGCGACCCACTCGGTCAACTCTTCCTTGCCGCTGTAGGGGTTGCCCTTGGGGTCGATTCCCTTGAAGCGGCCGCTGACGGCGATCTTGAAGGCTTCGAACTCGCCCGCCGGCACCTTCACCTTCTCGATCTTCTCCACCTTGCGCTCCTGCGTCACCTCGCTGGTGAAGGTCTCTCCGTGGGCGGTGAACGCCGATGTCCACTGCTTGCCTTTCTCCAACGGAAGCTCGAGCAACGCGATGCCCGGGGTGAAGGTGCAAGCTTGTCCGTTGCTGATGCATTGCGCCTTGCGCAGGATAAGCGGCGTCTTCGTCACGGCGATCTCGAACTCCTTGCCGCCGGACTTCCTGACGCCCAGGGCTTCCGTGTCCGTAGATGCAGTCCACGTGTCTTCGACTGGCTGGGCCTTATTGTTTATCACCAGGTTGAAACTGAACTTGTCGCCCGGTTGCGCGAACTCCAGACGCTCTACCTTCTGCGCCGCTACGAAGCCAGGCGCGATGAGAGTCGCAAGGATTCCTGCACGGCATATCTTCCCAATTTCCATGGCCGGTTCCCTCAGTATTGAAGCACTCGAAAAGAAAGCCCGGGAATGGGCTCGGGCCTTCCAGTGACGAACCCCCTCTGCTCGCAGTTTGAATCGAAGCCCCTGCGCTGGCGGCGCCAGCGTAGCAAGGCGCGGGTGCGTTTTCAAGGGCCGGTCGCAGGGCGCCGGGAGCAGGTCCTCGGCGCGCCGAGCGGGCGCCAGGGTTGACTCAAGATTCGGGCAATTTGCCCGGCAGATCGAAGCGCTGGCGGGTCGTGCAGTAGCGGGTTCCGTAGAGCCGGCCAACCGGCCGGTAGTTCGCCTCCGATATGCGTTTTGTCTCCGGCTCGATGATGCCGTCGCGGGCGTGCACGTGGACCACCTCTCCGAGAATGATGTCGCGCACAGGACCCACTTCGATGCGCCGGAACAGCCGGCATTCGAAGCTGGCGGGCGCCTCGGCGATGCGCGGCGGACTGACGACCCTGCAGGGCGCAGGGGTGAAGCCGGCGGCGTCGAACTCGCTCACCTCTTCCGGGTACTCGGCGCTCGAGAGGTGCATGCCGTTGGCAACCTGCTCGTCCACGAGATTGACCACGAACTCTCCGGTGCGCAGGATGTTCGCGAGCGAGTGTTTCGGCTTCCCGTCCGAGCGGGAGTTGAAACTCAGTACCACCAGCATCGGGTCTTCGCACATGGCGTTGAAATAGGAGTAGGGCGCGCAGTTCGCGACGCCGTTTGGACTCCAGGTGGATACCAGTGCGATCGGGCGCGGGAAGACCAGCCCGGTCATCAGCTTGTAGCGCTCGAGCAAGGTGAGATCGCCAGTGGCGAGTTCCATGGTTCAGCAGCCTATGCAGGACGAAGGTGGGGGAGCGGAAGTCGGGACAAACGGTGGCAGCGCCCGGCCGCCAGGTGGCCCGGTGCGCCGGATAGCTTACCAGCCGCCCCGCCCGGCGTCCCGCGGCGCCAGGAGGCGCGCCCTGCGAGATACCATCTCCGAGCCATCCTCTGTGGGGTATCATTTGCACTCTAGAAATTCCTTTCGGGGGAGCGGGTGATGACCGAGAACGCAAGAAAGCTCAAATCGGTGGATGCGACGTCCGTGCGCGATCGCGTCAGCGAGGAGGAGTGGGAGGCGCGCTGCGATCTCGCGGCTGCCTATCAGCTCGCGGCGCTGTTCAAGTGGACCGACCTGATCTACACGCACTTCTCGGCGCGCGTGCCCGGGACCGAATACCTCCTGATCAACCCGTACGGGCTGATGTTCGACGAGATCACCGCCTCCAGCCTGGTGAAGATCGACAAGGACGGCAACGTGATCGACGACTCTACCGGGCTCGGCATCAACCATGCCGGGTTCGTGATCCACGGCTGCATGCACGACGCGCGGCCCGAGATCAACTGCGTGATCCACACCCACACCCGGGCGGGCGTGGCGGTATCCGCGCAGAAGTGCGGCCTGCTGCCCATCAGCCAGCATTCGCTGCGCGTCTACTCGACGCTGACCTATCACGACTACGAGGGGATCGCGCTCGAGCTCGACGAGCGCCCGCGACTCGCCGCCGATATGGGCAAGAGCTCGAAGGCGATGATCCTGCGCAATCATGGCTTGCTGTCCCTGGGCGACACCGTGTGCGAAGCGTTCGAGCTGATGTACTACCTGGACTGCGCCTGCCAGATTCAGATCGATGCACTGGCCGGCGGCCAGGTCGAGGTGGGACTGCTGTCCGCGCAGATCGCGCAGAAGGGATTCGACCAGTTCGAGCGGCCCGGTGGTGCGCAGCTGGAGAAGGAATGGCCGGCGCTGCTGCGCTTGCTGGATCGCAAGGGTGTCGCCTACCGCAACTGACCCCCGCG
>JBGPMS010000077.1:0-16972 GCA_041487115.1 Gammaproteobacteria bacterium | reverse complement strand
GCTCTGGCGCGAGCCCGAGCGAACGGCCCCGATCCGCGATCCCTTCCGCGGCGAGATCGTCGGGACGGTGCCGGTCTCGTCGATGGCCGATCTCGACGCCGCCCTCGATGCCGCTGTGGGCGCGCGTGCCAAGGCTGCTGCAATGCCGGGCTACGAGCGGGCGGCGCTGCTCCGGCGTGCCGCCGCCTTGATCGAGCGCGAGATCAAAGGGCTCGCCGAGCTGCTCACGCGCGAGACCGGAAAGGCGATCAAGGATTCCGAGGGAGAGATCCGCCGTTCGATCGAAACGTTTGCGCTAGCTGCCGAAGAGGCGATCCGTATCGAGGGGCGGCACGTGCCGCTCGACGGCAGCGCCATGGGCGCCGGCAAGATGGCCTTCCTCATGCGCTTTCCGGTCGGCGTGGTGGCGGCGATCACGCCTTTCAACGCCCCGTTCAATCTTGCTGCTCACAAAATTGCGCCAGCGATCGCTGCGGCCAACGTGATGGTGTTGAAGCCGCCGCCGCAAGCGCCGCTCATCGTCCATCGCCTGGCCGAGCTGATCGTCGAAGCCGGCGTGCCGGCCGGCATGCTCAACGTGGTGTACGGCGGGGCCGAGATCGGTGCGGCGCTGGTGGCCGACCCGCGCGTGGACTTCATCACGTTCACCGGGTCGAGCCGCGCCGGGGCTGCCATCAAGGCGGCCAGCGGTTTGCGCCGCGTCGCGCTCGAGCTGGGCGGCAACGGCGCCACCATCGTGCACGATGACGCCGATCTTGCCCCCGCAGCGGCCGCATGTGCGCGCAATTCAATGCGGCTCGCGGGCCAAAGCTGCATTTCAGTGCAGAGCGTCTATGTTCACGAGCGGGTCTATGCTGCGTTCCTCGGCCTGGTCGAGACGGAGATCGGGAAACTGAAGCTGGACGATCCGCTCGATCCTGCCACCGATGTCGGTACGCTCATCGACGAGGCGGCGGCGCGTCGGATCGAAAGCTGGGTGCAGGAGGCCGCAGCGGCGGGCGCGCGGGTGGTGACCGGTGGCCACCGCCGCGGCGCCGCCTTCGAACCCACGCTGCTCACGCGAGTCCAACCGAACATGAAAGTCGTCTGCGAAGAGGTGTTCGGCCCGGTCGTCAATGTCATTCCGTATGGCGCGCTCGAGCAGGCGTTCGCCGCGATCAACGGCAGCCCTTATGGACTGCAGGCCGGGATCTTCACCAAGTCGAACGAGGTTTCGTTCTCGGCGATCCGATCGTTACGCGTGGGCGGTGTCATCGTCAACGGAACGTCCACCTGGCGCACCGACCAGCTCGCCTATGGCGGGGTGAAGGCCAGTGGCGCCGGGCGGGAGGGACCGCGCTACGCCATCGAGGACATGACCGAGCAGCGCCTCATCGTGTTCAATCTTTGAAACGTCCGGAGCGCACGACCATGCGGGTGCTGGTAACGGGTGGCGGCGGGTTTCTCGGTGCAGCCACGGTTCGCTCGCTGCTGGCGCGCGGCGATACGGCGATCGCGTTCGATACCCAGCTCGGGCACCTCGCGGACGCCAGGCTGCCGCAAAATCTGATCCGCGTACCGGGCGACATCACCGACATGGCGAATGTCGCTCAGGCCGTGCTGGTCCACAAGCCCGAAGCCGTCATCCACTGTGCGGCAGTCGTCGGCGTCCTGTCCTCGCTCGGCAGCCCGACCACGATCGTGCGAATCAACATCGAAGGCTCGCTCAACGTCTTCGAGGCGATGCGGCTCGGCGGCGTGAAGCGCTGCATCCATATCAGCTCGGAAGAGGCGTACGGCGCCTTCCGTGCCGACAAGATCGACGAGACGCATCCTTTGGACCCGGTGCTGCCCTACGGCATCTGCAAGGCGACGGTGGAGCAACTCGGGCGCAGCTATCGCGACCTGCACGGGCTCGAAGTGGTGAACCTGCGCACATCGTGGGTCTATGGCCCCGGCCTGCCGCGCGACCGCATCCCGAAGAATCTGGTGGACGCCGCTCTGGCTGGACGCAAGCTGCATATCCCGACCGGCGCGCAAGCGGCGATCGACCACACCTATGTCGACGACGTGGTTGCCGCGATCCTCAAGGCGCTCGACCATCAACACCATCGTTACGACGCCTACAATGTCGCCAGCGGCGCAGCCCCGACGGTTTCCGACCTGGTAGCGATCGTTCGTGAACTCGTGCCGGGCGCCGAGCTGTCGGTCGGCCCCGGGCCTTATCGCCACGGTGACCGGGTCGAGATGGTGCGGAAGGGCGCGCTCGATGTGAGCCGCGCCGCCGCGGAGCTCGGCTGGAAGCCGCGTTACGATATTCGTACCGGTCTGGCCGCCTATGTCAGGGCGATGCGCGAAACGCTGTCGGTATCGCCACAGTAAGAGGAGAGGGAATGGATTCGAGCGATCGGACGAAGGCCAAAGCGGTGATCCGCCCTGCGGCCTCGGTGATGTGGGAAGAGCCTCCCGCGCACTACGGCGGCGCCTACTCGAAGATGCTGGTCCGCCCGGAGCCGTGCGGGTCGAAGATCCTCGACTACCGCGTGTCGGTGTACCAGCCGAAGGCCTACGTCGCGCCGCACCGGCACCGCATCCAGGAACAGGTCTATCACGTCCTCGAGGGTGAAGGCCTGATGGAAATCGAGGGCGAGCGCACGGTGGTGCGGAAAGACGACGTGATCTTCATCCCACCCGGCGTGGAGCACGCGATCTACAACACCGGAATGGTGGACCTGCGTTTCATCGTCGTGACCTCTCCGCCCGACGAATGACGCAGTTTTTTCTTGATTACGTACGAGCTTCAAGCTGAGTTAGGTTACGCCAGCTGCTGTAACCACCCCGGCGCTTCGCGCCACCCCTCCTTGAAAAGGAGGGGAGAGAAAAGATCTTTCCCCTCCTGCCGGAGGAGGGGTGCCTGCATAGCAGGCGGGGTGGTGGGAGCCTGCTCGCGGCTGAGCTTCGTTGCTAATCAGTTTTTTTTGTGGCGCGGTTGGCAGCACGCACGCCGGAAGCGCCGCGAGGATGAATCGCCCATGAGGCAAGGCCAAGGGATATTGCTCGTCACCAATGCGCTGGAGCCGGCGGCGCACGCCGAATTCGACGCCTGGTACCTGCGGGAGCATTTGCTCGACCGCCTGGAGATCGACGGCTTCTTGCGCGGGCGCCGTTACCAGAGCGCCTCGGGTGCGCCGCGCTTCATGGCGCTCTACGAGACGCAAACGCCCGAGGTGCTCCGATCTCCCGCTTACCTGGCACGTCTGGCCAACCCCACGCCGCGCACGCAGGGGATCATGCCGAGCTTCCGCGACATGTGCCGCAGCGTACTGCGCGTGGCTACAACGCAAGGCGTCCTCGACGGCGGGCAGCTCCTGCTGGTCGATCTTTCAGGCGTGGCGGACAGCCCCGATGCGCTGCAAGCTGTGCGCGCGCTGCTTCCCGGCGTGGTAGCGGCACCGGGGATCTGTGCGGTGCATTTGTGGCTGCAGCCGGATTTCACGCCGCCTCCTTCGCCCGAAGCGAAGCTGCGCGGCGCGCCGGACCGATCGCTCTCAGCTGCACTGGCCATCGAGGCCACCGACGAGCGCGCGTTGGAGGCGGCATCCGCCGCCGTACGGCAACAGCTTCCGCCGGGAACATCCGCGGACATGCAGAGCTATCGGTTGCTCTGCTCCCTGTCCGCGAGTTGATCTCCGCATGGGCACCGTCGATACGATCCTGAGCCGTCGCTTCGCGGCCCGACTCTGGCGCAGATGGCGATGAGCGGCACGCCGATGGCGTCTTCGAGGACGGCCGCCAGGCTGACGGCCACTGTGCTGCTCTTCGCCTGTGTCCTGTGCGCACGGGCCCTGGAGCCCAGCCCAATTCGCATCGGCGTCGTGACCTTCCTGTCGGGCCCAGGGGCCGGGCCCATGGGGGTGCCGGCACGCAACGCCGCCGAGCTGCTGTTCGGGGCCCTGAATTCCGGCGCGGTCCCCAAGCCCTATCAAACACGAGGCTTCGGAGGCAATCCGGTCGAGATGGTGCTGATCGATGAAGCGGGGGCGACGAGCACGGTCGTCACGCAGTACCGCAACCTGGTCGAACAGCGCAACGCCAGCATCGTCATCGGCTACATCTCGAGCGGCAGCTGCCTCGCCGTCGCGCCTGTGGCCGAAGAGCTGAAGACGCTCACGGTGTTCTTCGACTGCGGGACACCGAGAGTATTCGAGGATTCGACCTACCTGTATGTGTTCCGCACCGCCTCCCACGCCACCATGGACAGCGTCGCAGCGGCGAAGTACGTCAAGGAGCATCTGCCCGGGGCCAAGCGGATCGCCGGGATCAATCAGAACTACGCGTGGGGTCAGGACTCCTGGAATGATTTCGAGGCGTCGATGAGGGCACTGGTGCCGGGGGTCGAGGTCACCACGTCGCAGATGCCGAAGCTCTTCGCCGGTCAGTACGGAAGTGAGATCTCGACCCTGCTCGCGGGCAAATCGGATGTGATCCACAGCAGCTTCTGGGGCGGCGACCTGGAGGCCTTTATTCTTCAGGCCGCCCCGCGCAACCTGTTCGTGAGAAGCCCGATGGTGCTCACCACCGGTGAGTCGCAGATACACAAGCTCCAGGACAAGATTCCCGACGGCACCATCATCGGCGCGCGCGGCCCGCACAGCGTATTTGCCCCGGACAACGAGCTCAACCGCTGGTTCAAGAGCGCTTACGAGAAACGCTACGGCGCGCCACCGGTCTTTGCGGCCTATCACATGGCGCAAGCGATCCTCGGCACGAAGGCGGCGTATGAGAAGGCGAAGGCAGCGGCAAAGGGCAAGGATCCGGAACAGGACCAGATCGCCGCGGCATTTCAGGGCCTGAGTTTCGAAACACCGAGCGGCACGACACGAATGGCCCTTGGCAACGGCCACCAGGGAATCCAGGGCACGGCATACGGCACGACCAAGCTGGTCGCAGGCAAGCTGACCATCACCAACGTGACGCGCTACTCTGCGGAGCAGGTCAACCCGCCCGAGGGCGTCAAGAGCGAGGACTGGATCAAATCCGGCTTCGCCCGCTGATCTGCCGCCTGGCTCGCGAATCGAAAGTCAGTCACGATGCTTGGAATCACTCGCTCGGATCCGATAATGGGGCATAACGCGACGGCGCTAACCGGCGCGCGGCTTTATCGCGCGTCCGGTTGAGCGCCTGGTTAGCCCCCGGCCCTTGACAAGCTTGATCTCCAACCGATACCCCAACGCCTGAGCGTACCGTTGAAGTGTGGCAATTGAAGGAGAATGCTTTTGAGCCCCAGACTCCAAACGGGCGATGGCCGATTGCGTGGTGCCTACACGTGCGGCGACCTCAGCCTGCGTAAGGCCGGCTTCGGCGCGAGCCTTGAGCACTTCGTCGAGGAAGGCGAATTCCTCGTCAAGTTCGTCATATGCTTTGCGAACGGCCGGCCGCTTCAGGGCACGAGTTCGGAACTGCTTCAACGTACTACTCATCTTTCACTTCCTTCAAGCGTTTGCGGGCAATGTCGAGTTCCTTGGATGGGGTCTTCTGAGCCTTCTTCGCGAAATGGTGCAGCATCATGATCCGTTGCCCGGACAGGGTGCAATAGAAGACTCGGCCGATACCCTCGGGACCCTTGAGCCGAAGTTCAAACAGCCCACGACCCATAGCGCGAGTGTGGGGCATACCAAGATCGGGCTCGTATACCTCCATCCTCTCGGCGTAGCGAATGAATCGAGCGACGAAACCGGCGGGCATCTTGAGTAAGCCCGCTTCGACGCGAGAATCAAAGAAGGTAATCGTCCAACTCACGACCCTAGTATAGCATATGCGCTATACACCGTGGTGCAAACATCCGGGAGCTAAACGCTGCGCTTAACCGGGCGCCGACGCGCGTAGCGCGACGGGAACCAATCGGCGCCCCCCTTTTGGCGCTGCGGTTGAAGCGCTGCTTAGGCGCCCCCCGGGAAGGTCTCGCTCGTGAGGCCCAGCGCAAAAGCCAGCGCGCGGTCCAGCAACGCTTGCTTGGCCGGCGAGAGCGAACCAATAAAGTTTGTGAGTGAGCTCTTGGGAAGGCTCATAAGCTCGTCGCAGTGAATGCTGCTCTCGTGCTTTAGGCCTTCCTCGATACCGATGTCGACTTGGGTATGTAAGCCATCCCTACGGGTGTACACCGGAGCACAGATGACTGAAGAGTAAGGATGAATTGAGGAGAAGTTGCCGACTGACAATGACGAATACGCGCTGCCTCCGTGGATCGCGTGATGTTGGGTGCTGAACGAGGTACAGTTCCCCGCGCCTCACAGCGGAACCTGGTACGAGAGCGCGTCTTCTGCCTCCGCGTTCAGTTCCTCGGCGTGCGCGTTTATGACGGCGAGGTCAGAGGTATCCTCGCCCGGGCGCGGCCAGGCGAAATAGGCGCGTAAGGCCGCAGCCACCAGTTCGTCGCGCTCAGGAGGACTGGGCGCGCGGCGGTCCAACGCGGCCTTGAGATCTTCTGGCAGAACAACAACGGTTTCGACGCTCATAGGCACAATAGTACGGCCATACCTCGCATGGAGCAAGGGACAGCAGCGCCCCAGGTTGTGGGCAACGCAATGGTCTGCTGCGTCTGCGCTCGGGACATTTCATCGCGACTTTTACTCTGCAAGAACCAACAACGCTCGCCGGGCGCCCAACGCCGGGGCTGAGGGGGCGTCGATGAGCGAAGCGAGGAGGGAACCCAACAGCGAGCTCGCTGTTGGGCGCTCCCCTCGAGCCCCTGGTTGGGCAGCATAGGTTTATTCGCGGAGGAGGTGCTGTACACGCGCCCGCACCTCGTCAGGCGCGTTGCTCTTCCACGCTGCACGGAGACAAACCAGCAACTTTGGCTCTGCCCGCGCGAACCGTTCAACATCGTCTATCACCGCGAGCCCATTGCCAGAGAGAAGTTCTTCGACGGGGCCGACGCCAATCATCTTCAAGGTTTCCTCATCATCAGTGCGAGAGATCATTGATTCGATGACGCGCCAAGCGTCGACCGGATGTTCTTCGACCAGGCGGCTGAGTTCGTGGTGAGACCAAAGATGCTCCTGAGCGGTGAGCCAGGCAATTGCCACCTTCGTGACGTCTTGGCGTGTCATGCTGCCCAACTTTAGAGTTCATCGGCCGCTGCAGGCGGTCCGCTGGAACGACGGGTTGGACGAAGCCGCTACGCGGAGGATGCGGTGGCGATGGTCTGAATTCAAAATATAGCCTCACCCCTCTCGCGAGGGCTTGTTCCATGACGAACCATGAGGTTATCTTAAGATGGACGCATTGTCCGCCGCAAGTTTCAAACAGAACTACCAGTTGCATCTGCAGCACCTGAAGCTCAAAGGCCTGCGGCCCAAGACCATTGAGGCTTACTCCCGCGCGATCCGCCGAATCGGGGAGCGCTTTGATCATCAAATTGACAGTCTGTCCGAGCAACAGTTGGGGGACTACTTCACAGAGCTGGTGACATCGCACTCGTGGAGTTCGGTCAAGCTTGATCTGTATGGGTTGAAGTTCTACTACGCGCATGTCTTGCGCAAGCCCTGGGTGGCTCCCGGTCTGATCAAGCCCCCCAGGACCCAACGCTTGCCGGACATCGTCACGGTCGAGGAGGCCAAGCGGATATTCGCCGCCACCCGCGTTGTCAGTTACCGGGTGTTCTTCTTTACGCTCTACAGCCTGGGACTGCGCCTCGGCGAAGGGCTGCGACTTCAGGTGGGGGATATCGATGCGGCGCGTGGGCGTGTGCATATCCGCGACGCCAAGGGCCATCGGGATCGCTTCGTTCCCCTTCCGCAAGCGACACACAAGGCCTTGCAACGCTTCTGGCACGTGCATCGCAACCCCGTGCTGTTGTTTCCCAATCGCCACGGCGGTTTGAAGGGTGCCGCGAGCGCCACGACTCACATGGATTGTGGCGGCGTGCAAACCACCCTGCACCAGGTGGTCGAGACCTGCGGCCTAAAAAAAAGATCACGCCCCACAGCTTGCGCCACAGTTATGCAACTCACCTGATCGAGGCCGGCGTCGATCTGATCGAGGTACAGAAGTTCCTCGGCCATCACTCCATTCTCACCACCGCCCGCTATACCCATCTGACTGACCAGACCAAGCATCACGCCATCGAGCGAATCAACGGCCTGATGGATGGCTTCAGCATCGCCTGGGGGCGGGTCAAATGATCCGGCTGGCTGCAGTCATCGAAACCTTCGAGGCGGACTTCCTGGCGCACTACCGGGACCGACTCAGGCCTGAACACTATCGGGCACTCGCGGCGATGAAACAGTGCCGCACGCACGCCAGCCCCATGATGCAGGTCAAATGCAGCGAATGTGAACATCAGAAGCTGGTGCCGCACTCCTGTGGCCATCGCCACTGCCCCCACTGTCAGCACCATGAGAGTCAGCAATGGCTGCAACGCCAGATGAAGAAGCAAGTGCCCGCCGAGTACTTTCTGCTGACCTTCACCCTGCCCGCCGAATTCAGGGCACTGAGCTGGGCGCACCAGAGCGTCGCCTACGATCTGCTCATGCGCTGTTGTTGGGAGACGGTGCGTACCTTCAGCCAGAATGACAAGCAGCTTCAGGGCACGCCCGGCGCCATTGCGGTGTTGCACACGAACACGCGCCGGCTGGACTATCACCCGCATGTTCATCTGGTCATGCCGGCGGCAGCCCTCGACGGCCAGCGCAAGCAATGGCGAACCAAACGGCGAGGAAAGGCCAAGGGAGTCTATCTGTTCAACCATAAGGCACTGGCCAAGGTCTTCCGGGCGAAGATGCTGGCGGCTATCGAGGCCGCCGGACTGACGCTTCCCGTCCGCCACCCGAAAGAGTGGGTGGTGGATTGCAAATCCGTTGGCAGCGGCGAGCGGGCGCTCATCTACCTGGGACGCTTTCTCTACCGGGGCGTGATCCGGGAACAGGATATCGTTGCCTGCAAGGACGCTCAGGTGAGCTTCTGTTATCGCAACGCCAAGACCGGGAAGATGGAACGTCGAACCGTTTCCGGCGCGCATTTCTTGTGGCTGGTCCTGCAGCATGTGCTCCCCAAAGGCTTTCGACGTGCACGCAACTTCGGCTTTTTGCATCCCAACTGCAAGGGCTTGATCGCTTTGCTCCACGTGCTGCTGAAGTTCGCTCCTGGCCGGGCTTTGGTATGGATCAAGGAGCGGGCGCCGATCCTGTGCGCTTGCTGCGGGGCGGTGATGGTGATCGTGCAAACGCGGCTTCGCTCTGTGTTCTCAGGGGCGATACCGGTTTCCATTGCCACCGTCGCCGACCAGGGAGCGCATTGACCATGTAAGGGCAGCGCTCCTCGGCACGTGACGGGACGTCAGCGCCCACAAGCTGAGGAGCCGGCTTGTCTCGAATCGGGGCTCAATAGGCCAATCAACGCCCCAATCGGGCATCGGCGGCCGCAACGGCACGCATGAATGCGCTTTCAAGCGCCCTTCCTCCCGGTAAAGCTTCAAACCGGGCTACTTCCCGAATACATATTTTCTGTGAGGGCCGATCGGCGCTCAGGGGCCGGGCTCGTCCAACAAACGGTTCAGATCGTGGCGTCGCTTCGCTCGCACGATCTAACCTTATTCGTTAGGCGCGCATTGCAAGGGAGATGATGTAGTCACCAAACCCGTTCAAGAACGTCCCAACGATCACAAGCCAGATCTCCCACATGCGAATTCTCCGTGCATTCAACTCCAGGGACTCGGTGAATGCTTGGCGTATCGCGGGCATCATCTTCACTCGGAGGCGCTCGCGCTCCTCACTAGTTGTTGGTCCATCAGGACTATGAAACTTCTTGGCCATCTCCTCAATCAGCAGATCGTAATTGGCTTCGATCGTGGCGAGTGCCCGACCATGAATCCTCTGATGAAATCGGGAAGCCGCAAGGGTAACCCCTGTGATGATAATCAACGCGCCTGCGCGGTTTAGCCACACTGGCTCGCAAAACCATGCGAGGTACAAGCCGACTAGTGCTACCACGGCGGCAACCAGTAGAGCCAATATCTCAGGCAGGTACTTCCCGATGAACTGATGCACGTGGTGCGCCTAAACGGCTCAGCATAAGCGGCGGCGCCGTTTGGCGTCCGCTGCATGCTGTTTGTTAGGCGACTTCCGCACGTTAGCCTGATCTTGTCTTCTGAACGATCTGACGTGCCGCGTACTTTAAGGCATTCCGCACCATGAACTCCTCGAAGAGTTCGGGCTTGTACACCTGGAAGGACAAGTCGAGCTTCCCCAAGCAGATCACACCGGTTGGTCCGCGGTCTGGGTCATACCCGCCCGCTCCTAGGCAAATTTCCCAGATCTCGTCGCCGTAACGCCTGTAGAGGCGACGAGCGGTTTCCTGTCGAATCGCCTCGTCGCGCTCCTGCTGATCGAGCGTAAGCTCTGCAGTCGGATCGTATGGATTGATGAGGCTGCAATCGGTGGGTTCCGTTGCTAGTCGATGCAGCTCGTCAGCAGAATAAGTGTCCTTCGTCCAATCCCAGAAATTGACGTTACGCCTGAAGCTGAGCCACCATTTGATCGAGTCAATCATTCCCATGCGGGCATTATCCTAGTCGCCCAACGAGGTGTAGTTTGCCTAAAAGCCGAATTGTTTTTCGGCGTTTGTAACATTGACTCGCCTGTCATTTGCACAATCATACACTTGGTCCGCAATTCCACCAGCCGCTGCGTGGTTTAGTGGGCTTGACGCGCTATCTGGATATAATTACAGTACAGAAGCACGACAGACTCGAGGCTGTCCGATGAACAATGCAACCGTGCCCGATCCAGCGCACAGGCCGGCTTTCGCGCCAAGCCAGACCCGGTCGGCCGCCGTCTCGTTACACGATGGGCCGGTGCCGGAACCCCCGGGGCTTCTCCAGCAGGTGCGCGACGCGCTGGCGCGCCAGAACTACAGCATGCGCACGGAGCAGGCGTACATCGACTGGATCAAACGCTTCGTCCTCTTCCATCGTAAACGCCATCCGCCGGAGCTCGGTCAGGAGCAACGTTGAAGCGTTCCCGACGCACCTGGCAGTCGACCGCGGTTTGTCGGCTTCGACGCAAAACCAGGCCTGGAGTGTGCTGCTCTTTCTGTAAGAGCGAGGACTGGATCAAGTCGGGCTGGGCCCGCTAGCGTGGGTAATTCATGAGGGACGCGGGATGATGGTGAGTCGAGTTGTGTCCAGGCTAGGAGTACCCCTCACCCTAGCCCTCTCCCGCAAGGGGAGAGGGGACCACTTCACTAGTCCGCCTGGCTCGGGATCCTGAGCTCAAAGCTTCCTGGCCTGATCCCGCAGCAGATTCTTCTGAATCTTCCCCGTCGACGTCTTCGGCAGCGGCCCGAACACCACTTTCTTCGGCACTTTGAAACCGGCTAGGCGCTCGCGGCAGAACGCGATGAGGTCGTCGGCCGAAACCGGCCCGGCTCCCGGCTTGAGCGTCACGAAAGCGCACGGTGTCTCACCCCATTTCTCGTCCGGGCGCGCGACGACTGCAGCTTCGAACACCGCGGGATGGTTGTACAACACGTCCTCGACCTCGATGGTGGAAATGTTCTCCCCGCCTGAGATGATGATGTCCTTGGACCGGTCCCTGATCTTGACGTAACCATCGGGGTAGATGACCGCGAGGTCGCCGGTGTGGTACCAGCCCCCCGCGAACGCCTCTTCCGTCGCCTTGGGGTTCTTCAAGTAGCCCTTCATGGTGATGTTGCCGCGGAAGAAGATCTCTCCCATGGTCTGACCGTCGCGCGGCACCGGCTGCAGCGTTGCCGGGTCGGCCACCATGATCGCTTCTTGCAGGGGATAGGTCACGCCCTGCCGCCCGTTCAGTTCCGCGCGCTTTTCCACCGGCAGCCGGTCCCACTCGGGGTGCTTGGCGCACACCGACGCCGGTCCATAGACCTCGGTCAGACCATACACATGGGTGAGATTGACGCCGATGCGCTCGGCACCTTCGATCACCGCTTGCGGCGGGGCCGCCCCCGCGATCATGCCGTGCACCGTATGGTCGATGCCGGCACGCAGCGAATCGGGCGCGTTGATGAGCAGGTTGTGCACGACCGGCGCGCCGCAAAAATGGGTCACGCGATGTTCGCGGATCAGCTCATAGATGAGCACCGGTTCCACTTTCCGGAGGCACACACTGGTCCCCGCCACCAGCGCGAGGGTCCAGGGGAAGCACCACCCGTTGCAGTGAAACATCGGCAGCGTCCACAGGTAGACCGGGAAATGGGGCATGGCCCAGGTCACGATATTGCTGACGGCGTTGACGTAGGCACCGCGGTGGTGCAGGACCACGCCCTTGGGATTGCCGGTCGTCCCCGAGGTGTAATTCAGGGCGATCGCGTCCCACTCGTCGTCGGGCAGATGCCACTCGAAGTCCGGATCGCCGGTGGCGAGAAAGTCGTCGTACTCGATCTCACCCAGCAGCTCGCCGCCGTTGCCGAGATCATCGTCGATGTCGATCACCACCGGCGGCCTCTCGAGCATGTGCAGGGCTTTGCCCACGGCGCCGGACAGCTCGCGGTCGGTGAGCAGCACTTTGGCCTCCCCATGCTCGAGCATGAACGCGATGGACCCCGGATCGAGGCGCGTGTTGAGCGCGTTGATTACACCGCCGGTCATCGGGATGCCGTAGTGGGCCTCGAACATGGCGGGTGTGTTCGGCGCTATGACGGCCACCGTGTCACCGGGCCCTATGCCCCGGCGCTGCAGGGCCGAGGCAAACCGGCGGCAGCGCAGGTAAGTTTCTCGCCACGTATGCCGATGACGACCGTGGATGAGGGCGAGGCGGTCGGGGTAGACCTCGGCCGCTCGGCGCAGGAAGGAAAGCGGCGAGAGGGCGACGTAGTTGGCAGGATTCTTGTCCAGCCCGAGCTCGTAGGGGTTCACGACACTTCTCCCGCGACCGCAACAGGCCGATGGCGGCGCATCTCAGGGCCTGTCAGCCTTTCGACGCTCGGGCGTGATTCTTGCTCAAACGGGTTTGGCGTGGGCTTGACACTGCCCGCTGCGTGCGCAGCCGAATGATACGCGATGACACCACGCTGGATGCTATCAGCGACTTCGCGAGGCGCGTTTTCCGAATCTCGAAAGTCTGTGAAATCCGCTGCAAAACTAATTGACCCAACTGAGATTTTCAGAAGCTCAGCCGGGTCGGCAAGGATGCAAAAGGTGCTAACATTTGCGCGTGCGGAGCGAGGGCGTGAGGAAGACGCCGCCGCTGCCCGCGTCCTCAGGTTTCCCGGGATGCTCGACCGATCCAATCGGACTTTCATGTGCACGGTCCTGTTCCTGGATATCGTCGAGTATTCCAAGAAGGGGGTCACCGAGCAGCTCAAGATCAAGCAGCAGTTCAACACGTGCATGTCGGCGGCGATCCAGGACATCGCGGTCAACGACCGCATCATCCTGGACACCGGCGACGGTGTCGCCGTCAATTTCCTCGGCGACCCCGAGGATGCTCTGTTCGTCGCGATGAACCTGTCCCGGGCATTCGCGTCCCCACCCGAGGGCGAGCCTCGAGTCGAGGTGCGCACCGGCATCAACCTGGGGCCGGTGCGCCTGGTGCGCGACATCAACGGCCAGCCCAATATCATCGGCGACGGGATCAACGTGGCCGAGCGCGTGATGAGCTTTGCCCGCCCCGGTCAGGTGCTGGTCTCTCGCGCCTACTTCGAGGTGGTGACGCGCATCTCCGAAGACTACGCTCAGCTGTTCGCCTACCAGGGCTCCCGCACCGACAAGCATGTCCGCGAGCATGAGATCTACGAAATCGCCTCGGCTGGCGGCGCAGCGTGCGATCTCGCCACCCGCCGCCATCGGGCCCGGCCGACCGGCCGCCCCGCCCTGGTCGACTTGGCCGAGAGCACCCAGGCGGTCGCCGCACAGCCGCGCAAGGCGTGGCTTGGCAATCGCGCTCTGGCCTATGGCGCCGCGCTGGTCTCGAGCGTCGCACTGGTCGCCGCCGTCGTAGTCCACATCGCCGAGCCCGGCCACAAGTCCAGTTCCACGAAGACTGCCAGACCCGCCGCTGCGGTCCCACAAAAACCGGTCGAACCGCTCCCGCCGCCGGTGGTCGCAGAGGCAACGCCTCCCGCCGTGACCGAACCCGAGAAACCGGCCGAGCCTGCCAAGCCGGCCACCAGAAAGGCCGGGAAGGAAAGCAGCGCGCGCAAGCCGACCCATGCAGTGAAAGCCGAGCATCCTGCCGCGCGCGAGCCTGAGGCCGCTCCCGGGCGCGGCGATGCCGGGCCCCTGCCGGACATCCTCTCGCCCTGGAAGGCCGCGGTAGTGGTGCAGCCCACCCCAGCGCCAGCACCAGCCCCCGCCCAGAGCCCGCCCAGAGCGCCGTCCGGTCCCACGGCCCTCGTCACCCTCGCCGTCTCCCCTTGGGGCGAAGTCCTGGTCGACGGAAGAAGCGTCGGCGTCAGCCCGCCCATGACCGAGCTGGAGCTGGCCCCCGGTACCTATCGGGTCGAGATTCGCAACGGCAATTCCAAGCCCTACCAAGAAACGCTTCAGCTTGAGTCCAACCAAACCATTAGAATTAAGTATAAGTTCAGGTAGCGGCCTCAAACGGAACCACCAGGTGGGTATCGGCGACTGGGTGCACGTGCGCTGGTCCGCTTCAACTTTGCGAAGGAACGCGCATCGATCGCGATGGAATCAGGCAGGGCCTGCCGAGTCCGACCCGCCGCTACGGACAGGGCAGCCTCATGCTGCGCATGAGCGGCTGTGCGCTCGTGCTGGCAGCCGCGATTCTGCTCACCGGTTGCGATAGCAAGATGGTCCAGGAATTCCCGCTCACCAAGTTCAAGGCCGAGAACATGCTCGACGTAGGCATCCGGGCTTACGACGACGGCAACTACAAGGTTGCCTCGCGCAATATCCAAGGCGCATTGGACGCCGGGCTCACCACGCGCTCTCAAGCGCGTGCGCACAAGTACCTCGCCTTCATCCATTGTGTTTCGGGCCAGGAGGCCCAATGCCGCGAGGAATTCAGGAAGGCGCTGGAGATCGATCCGAACCTGCAGCTGAAGATCGAGGAGGCCGGGCATCCGACCTGGGGGCCCGTCTTCCGCAGCGTCAAGGCGGGTATGAACAACAAACCGTAGCGCCCGCCGTGAGTGCCTCCGAAACTCTCCCCCAGCTGGGCCGCTACGAGATCCTGGCCGAGATCGGCCAGGGGTCGATGGGCACGGTCTACAAGGCGCGCGACCCGGCACTCGACCGGGTGGTGGCCGTCAAGACCATCAATCTCAATCTGCCCAAGGACGAGCTGGCCGAGTACGAGGCGCGCTTCTATCAAGAGGCGCGCGCGGCCGGGGGCCTGAACCACCCCAACATCGTCACCATCTACGACATCGGCAAGAGCGAGCGCGTCGCCTACATGGCGATGGAATATCTCGAGGGTGACGAGCTGCGCACCATCCTCGCCACCGGAGTGCTGCTGCCGGTGATCCAGGCGCTCGACGTCGCAGCGCAGGTGGCAGAAGGCCTGTTCTACGCCCACGAGCGCCACATCGTCCATCGCGACATCAAGCCGGCCAACATCATGGTGGTGCGTGACGGGCTGGTGAAGATCACCGACTTCGGCATCGCCCGCATGCGCACCAACGAAGTCAAGACCATGACCGGCATGATCCTGGGCTCGCCCAAGTACATGTCGCCCGAGCAAGTGGCGGGCAAGCGCGCCGACCACCGCTCCGACCTGTTCTCGCTCGGCGTGGTGTTGTACGAAATGCTCACCGGCCAGACCCCGTTCCAAGGCGACAGCATCCACGGGATCATGTACCAGATCCTCAACTCCACACCCCCGCCGGTAACCCAGCGCAAGCCGGATTTGCCCGAGATCCTGGACCTGATCGTGGCCAAGGCGTTGAACAAGAACATGGAGGAGCGCTATCAGAGCGCCCGTGACCTGGCCAAAGACCTGCAGGACTGCAAGGAGATGCTGCAGGGCCGCGCCGCCGCGGCTGCCAAGCTCCCCACCGAGCACCCGGGCGAGCCGCCCGCCCCCACCGCCACACGGCGCCAGGACAAGGTCCTCACGTTCAAGGCGGGGAACGTGAAAGTGGTGGACGGGGCAGCGAACAAGCCGGCGCTGACCCTGGCCAAGGACTTCGACTCGTACGAAGCGACCATGCGGTTGGCCGCGATGACGGGCATGGACAAGGAGCTCTCCGGCTTCGACGCCGCCGCCACCGGCAACGGCGGCGACGCCACAAATACAACGAAACCGGTTCGACAACCCGCCAGGTCCGCCGATGCCGCGCGTCGCGAGCCGGCTGGCGGCAACACCTACACCTTGCTTTGGATCGTCAGCATACTAGCGGTGCTCATCGCGCTGGCATTGTTTCTATCACGCTGAAGCGGAGGAAGTGGAGGCGTGCGTTCACGCAGTTACTGATCGCGCATCATCCGCACCGCTTCTTCCACCCGTTCCACCGCAGTCACCGTCAGGCCTTCGATCCCGCCCTTGGGTGCGTTGGCGCGCGGGATCAGCGCGTGGGTAAAGCCGAGCTTGGCCGCCTCGCGCAGCCGCTCCTGCCCGCGCTGCACCGGCCGCACCTCGCCCGCCAGTCCCACTTCACCGAACACCACCAGCTTGGCCGGCAACGGTTTGCTTCTCAGCGACGACACGATGGCCAGGAGAATGGGGAGGTCGGCAGCGGGTTCGTCGATCTTCACTCCGCCCACGGCGTTGACGAACACGTCCTGGTCGAAGGCCGCCACGCCCGCGTGCCGGTGCAGGACCGCCAGCAGCATTGCCAGCCGGTTCTGTTCCAAGCCAACGGACAATCTTCTCGGATTGGGCGCATGCGCCTCGTCCACCAACGCTTGCACTTCCACCAGCAGCGGCCGCGTGCCTTCCTGGGTCACCATCACGCAAGAGCCCGCCACTTCCTGGCCGTGATGGGACAGAAACAACGCTGAGGGGTTGCTCACCTCGCGCAGCCCCTTCTCGGTCATGGCGAACACGCCCAGCTC
>JBGPMS010000076.1:0-17080 GCA_041487115.1 Gammaproteobacteria bacterium | reverse complement strand
GGGCAATAGGCAGTGGGGTTACTGCGGTCTTCCTATCACCCATCACCTATCACCTATCACCTATCACCCATCACCTGGCTCTAGCGCAGGCCTGCTGCTAGAGCACAACCGGCTTGTCCGGAAGCTCGTTGGCACCCTTGCGCTGCGAGGGGAAGTGCCGCTCGAGGTACTCGCCCACCGCATGGATGCCCTCCAGCATGCCGTCCTCGAACTCGCCGCGCCTGAACCGCTCTTCCATGCGGCGGCAGATCGCCTCCCAACCCTCGCCGACGCGTACGTGGATGCCGCGGTCGGCGACTATTTCCACGTCGCGGTCGGCCAGCAGCAAATAGATCAGGACGCCGTTGTTGTGCTCCGTATCCCACACGCGAAGCTGCGAGAAGACGTCGACCGCACGCTCGCGTGCGGGTAGGCCGGCCAGAAGTTGCGGCAGGTCGAGCGCATGCTCCACCGCGAATCTGATCTGCCCTTCGTGCCCTGCTTCGGTCTCGCCGATCGCGCGCTCGATCGCGTCCAGCGACGATTGCGGAAATGCGCGGCGCACGCTCCACATGGTCGCGAACAGATGACGAACGATACGGGACAGATCCATCTTCACCATCGTCCCGAAGCGCCGCCGCCGCCGAACCCACCGCCGCCGCCGCTGAATCCGCCACCGCCACCGCCGAATCCACCTCCGCCGCCAAAACCTCCGGCGCCGAACCCGCCGCGTCCCAGCCCGGACGTGCCGCCGAACAGAGTGAAGACGAACGCGAGCACGCCAGCGATGCCCGCCGCTATCAGTGTTCCCGCGAGCAACCAGGCGATTGCCCCTACGCCTGCACCGATCAGTCCCGCCGCGGGAAATCGGCCGAAGATGGAGCGCAGAATGCCGCCTACCACGAACACCGCGATGAAGCCGATGACGAACAGCGATTGCAGCCCGCCGCCAAAGGATTGCCCGGGCTGGCGCACCGGCGTCGGCTCGGGCAACGGTTCGCCGTCGATCACCTTGACGATCGCGTCCACCCCTGCGTCGATGCCACCGTAGAAGGCGCCGGACTTGAACTGCGGCACGATGATGCTCTCGATGATGCGCTTCGAAACGATGTCGCTGAGCGCGCCTTCGAGCCCATAGCCGACTTCGATCCGCAGCGCACGATCATCCTTGGCGATGAGGAGGATGGCACTGTCGTCCACCCCTTTGCGTCCAGTCTTCCACTGCCCGGCGACGCGGATCGAATACGCCTCGATCGCTTCCGGCTTGGTGGTCGGGACGATCAGCACCACCACCTGAGCGCCCTTGCGCGCCTCGAACGCAGCCAGCTTCTGTTCGATCCGCGCGGTTTGGTCGGGCGTCAGCGTCCTGGTGAGGTCCGTCACCCGCGCCTTCAGCGTGGGGATCGGAACGAGGTCCTGGCCCCAGGCCGCGGCCAGGAGTCCGAACAGTAGAAGCAGCAGCCCCGCGCTACGCGTGGCCAGATTGGAGCGCACGGGTTATTATTTCGGCCCAGGCACCACCGGCTGACCGCCTGCCGGGGCGGCGCCCTGACCACCCGCCGGCGCAGGCGCCTTGGTCCCACCAGCGCCCGGCTTGTTGAAGTCGACCGCCGGAGGCTTGGCGATAGCCGCTTCGTTCTCCACCGTGAAGTTGGGCTTCTCCTTGTAGCTGAACATCATCGCAGTGAGGTTCACGGGGAACTGGCGTATGGTGACGTTGTATTGCTGGACCGCGTCGATATAGCGCTTGCGCTCCACCGCGATCCGGTTCTCGGTACCCTCCAGCTCGGTGATCAGCGCCATGAAGGCGGCGTCGGACTTGAGCTGGGGATAGTTCTCCGCCACCGCCAGCAGACGAGACAGTGCCGAAGTCAACTCGCCCTGCGCCTGCTGAAACTTGGCGAAGGCCTGAGGATCGTTGATCAGCTCGGGCGTGGCCTGGATGGAGCCGACCTTGGCCCGCGCATTCGCTACACCCAGAAATACGTCCTGCTCCTGCTGCGCGAGCCCTTTGACCGAATTCACCACGTTGGGGATGAGGTCCGCCCGGCGCTGGTACTGGCTCACGACCTGGCTCCAGGCCGCTTTCACTTGCTCATCCTGCTGCTGGATGGTGTTGTAGCCGCATCCGCTCAGGCCGAGCGTGGCGCCGAGCAAGGCCAGGACAATCAGCAATCTCTTCATTCTCAGTCTCCTTGATGGCGACGGTAGCGACGCAACGCTCAATCAGATGAGGGCTGGCTGCCCGGCTTTCAATCTCGCCATGGTGTCGGCCGCGAAACACAGGTCTTCCCAGGCCTTCGCCTTGTCGACCAGGTTGCGCAGCAGGTAGGCGGGATGATACGTGATGATCAACGGGGTGCCCTGAAACTGATGCAGCCGGCCGCGCAAGCTGCCGATGCTGGCTTCGGTTCGCAGCAGGTTGGAGGCGGCGGTCTTGCCCAGAGCCACGATCAGCTTCGGTCCGATGAGCTGGATCTGGCGCAGCAGGTAAGGCTCGCACTGCCCCGCTTCGGACGGCTCCGGCGTGCGGTTGCCCGGCGGCCTGCACTTCACGATGTTCGCGATGTACACGTCCTCGCCGCGCCTGAGCCCGATCGCGGCCAGCATGTTGTCGAGCAAGCGTCCGGCCTGGCCCACGAAGGGTTCGCCGCGCGCGTCTTCCTCGGCGCCTGGGCCCTCGCCGACGAACAGCCAGTCGGCATTCTCGTCGCCCACGCCGAACACGCTCTGTTTGCGAGCCTTGTGCAGAGGGCACGCCGCGCAAGTCTTGACCATCTGCTTCAACTCGGGCCAGTCCAGGCCCAGGATCTGCGCCGCGCGGTCGGTGCCCAGCGCGAGCTGCACAGCCGGAGAGGCGGCCGGCGCCTCGGTCGCAACGACTTCCGACGGCGGGTCTGCTGCGCGCTGGAGGCGCTCGCGCGGCACCCACAGCGGCAGCAGCCCGAGCTCGCGCAGGATCAAGTGGCGTCTATCGTCGCGCACCGGGGCTCGCCTTCACTCTTCACTCTTCACCAGATCCAGCCCCATGAGAATGGCATCCTCGCGACCGGCGACGGCCGGGTAGTAGTTGCGCCGCACGTACAGCTCGCGGAACCCAGCGTCCGCATACAGCGCGCGCGCGACCTCGTTCGACGGGCGCACTTCCAGGAACATGCGCTCCGCGGCGCACCCGCGCGCGACGCGAATGAAATGCTGCAGCAAGGTCCGCCCCAGACCGCGCCGCTGCCAGTCCGCCGCTATGCTGAGGTTGAGCAGATGCGCTTCGCTCACACCCATCATGAGCACGCCATAGCCGGCAAGGAAGCCGCCGCACTCCATCACCCAGCAGCTATAGCCGGCGTGCAGGGAGTCGCGGAAGTTGCCCGCTGTCCAGGGATGCGCGTAGACGTGCTGCTCGATGGCAAGAATCGCATCCAGGTCTACCACGCGCATGGGGCGGAACGCCGCTGCGTCCGACAGGACCGCGCTCATGGGTTCTCCGCCACGTTGGCGCGTTGTGCCGCTTTGATCGCCTGGCGCTCATCCACCGTGAAGGCCACGCGGTCGCGCAGATAGATCGGATGCGCCTGCTCGGCCGGGAGCGCCAGTCCGGCGCGGACCATATCGGCCCCGAGCGAGGCGATGTCCTGCGCCTGGGGATGAAGGTCCGGCCGCACCCTCTCCAGCTGGCTGGCGTAGCGCTCTTGCAGTGCAGGGCCGTGGACCGCAAAGCCGCCGCCGGCACCGATCCAGCCCTCGCCGTCGAGCAGTGGCGCAGCAGCAGGCGCGCATAGCCGAGGGGAATGCGTCGTGCACCACGGTCCGCTGCGACGTTCGAAGGCTGCGCAATACACCTCGCCCATGCGTGCGTCCAGACAACTGAACACGCGCTCGGCGCCGCTGGCCTGCGCCAACGCCAGCAGCGTGCTGACCCCCGCCAGCGGAAGGCCGGCAGCGAAGCCCAGGCCTTGGGCGACACCACACGCGATCCGCAGCCCCGTGAACGAGCCCGGCCCAGCGCCAAAAGCGATCGCGTCACAGGCGACCAGCGCGACGCCCGCCTCGCGCAGCAGCGCGTCGATCATGGACAGGATCAGCTCGGAGTGCCGCTGCCCGGCGAGCTCCTCCCGGGTCAGCACGCGGCCGTCGAGCCACAGTGCCGCGGAGCACCATTCGGAGGACGTCTCGAGAGCGAGGATATTCAAGATGGCGCGAGCAGCAAGGTCCGCGCCGCGGGCACGGCGGGAGTCGGGAAAGCAGGCGGTGCCTTCAAAGTAGGTTCATTCTAGCGGATTTGGGCAGGCGATAACGCTATAATCGGCCCGAATTCGGCGGCCCGTCAGCCTGTCGCTGGCCTCGTACGTTGCAGAGAACGGCCCCAAACTCAAAATCACATCCGGGAGGAAGGACCCATGCGTCAACTTCTGCGCGGCTGCACCGCGCTCGCCCTCGTTTCCGTTTCCACGCTGGTTGCAACCGGCCCGGTGCTGGCTCAGGAGCCGCTGCGTATCGGCGTGATCACCTTCCTTTCCGGCCCCGCGGCCGGCCCCTTCGGCGTGCCGGCCAAGAACGCCTCCGACCTGCTGGCGGAGGCCCTCAACAAGGGCGGCCTGGCGCCCGGCTACGAGAAGAAAGGCTTCGGTGGCCGCCCCATCGAGCTGGTCTACGTGGACGAAGCCGGCGGGCCGACCAAGGTGGTCACCGAGTACCGCAATCTGGTGGACCGCCAGAACATCGATCTGGTCATCGGGGTCATCTCCAGCGGCGATTGCCTGGCGGTCGCGCCCGTGGCGGAGGAAATGAAGAAGTTCACCGTGCTGTTCGACTGCGCCACCAACCGTATCTTCGAGGAAGCCTCGTACAAGTACGTCTTCCGCACCACCACCATGGCGACGCAGGAGAACGTGGCCGCGGCACGCTATATCTCGGAGAACTTTCCCAACCTGAAGACCTATTCGGGCATCAACCCGAACTATGCGTGGGGGCAGGACGCCTGGGCCGACTTCACCGAAGCGTTGAAGATTCTCAAGCCGCGGGCGCAGATCGGCACCAACGTGACGCCCAAGCTGGGCGCCGGGCAATACGGTGCCGAGATCTCGGCCCTGCTCGGCAGCAGCGCCGAGATCACGCAGAACTCCCTGTGGGGCGGCGACCTCGAGGCCTATATTCTGCAAGCCGCTCCGCGCGGGCAACTGGAGAAGATGCCCAACATCATGATCACGGGCGAGACCGTGATCGAGCGGCTGGGCAAGGACCTGCCCGACGGCACGATACTCGGGGCGCGCGGGCCGAACGGACCTTACGCCCCACCTACGACCCTGAACAAGTGGTTCGCCAAAGCCTACAAGGACAAGTACAACATGTCCGCGGTGTACGCCTCCTACCACATGGCCACTGCGTTCTTCGGCGTGAAGGCCGCCTACGAGAAGGCGCAAGCCGCCAACAAGGTCAAGGACCCCAGCATCGAGCAGATCATCGCCGCGTTGGAGTACATGAAGTTCGACTCGCCCGCGGGCACGGTCGACATGTCGCTCGGCAAAGGTCACCAGGCGGTCCAACACGTGCCCTACGGCACGGTGCGCAAGGTCGACGGCAAGGTTACCCTGATCAACATCAAGTACTACCCGCCGGAGCAGATCAGCCCGCCCGACGGCATGAAGAGCGTCGATTGGATCCGGTCCGGGTTTAAGCGGAAGTAGGTTTTAGGGGCTAGCCCCTTTTCCCTCATGAAAGAGCTCAACATCGCGCTCATCCCGGGCGACGGCATCGGGAAGGAAGTCGTGCCGTGCGGCGCGCGCGTTCTCGACGCGGCGGCAGCTCTGCACGGCGGCCTGCGTTTCAGCTACCGCGAGTTCCCCTGGAGCTGCGAGTACTACCAGCAGCACGGGAAGATGATGCCCGCGGACGGGCTGGACCAGCTCCGCCCCTTCGACGCGATATTCCTGGGCGCGGTAGGGTTCCCGGGCGTGCCGGATCACGTTTCCCTGTGGGAGTTGCTCATCCCGATCCGGCGGGGCTTCCAGCAATACGCTTGCGTGCGCCCGGTCAAGCTGCTGCCGGGGGTGAAATCGCCGCTCGCCGCGCGCGGACCCGGGGACATCGACTTCGTGGTGGTGCGCGAAAACAACGAGGGTGAGTACTCCAACATGGGCGGGCGGATGTATCAGGGCACGCCGTGGGAAGTCGTGGTGCAGAACAACGTGTTCACCCGCATGGGCACCGAGCGCATCATCCGCTTCGCCTTCGAACTGGCGAAGAAGACCGGACGCAAACGCGTGACCTCCGCCACCAAGTCCAACGGCATCAACTTCAGCATGCCGTTCTGGGACGAGGTGTTCTGGCAGCTCGCCAGGAACTACCCGGACATCGACAGCGAGCAGATGCACATCGATGCGCTCTCGGCACGCTTTGTCACGCACCCGGACCGCTTCGGGGTGGTGGTAGGCAGCAACCTGTTCGGCGACATCCTCACCGATCTGGGCGCCGCCATCGCCGGCAGCATCGGCATCGCCGCCTCGGCCAACCTGAATCCCGAGCGCGCATTCCCGTCGATGTTCGAGCCGGTGCACGGCTCGGCGCCCGACATCGCCGGCAAGGGCATCGCCAATCCGCTCGGGCAGATCTGGAGCGGGGCGCTGCTGCTGGACCACCTCGGCTTCCCCGAGCTGGCACGGCGCATCGTCGCCGCCATGAGTGCCACCTTGGAGCGGGGCATCAAGACCCCCGACCTGGGGGGTAAAGCCAACACGGTCCAAGTGACGGACGCGGTGCTGGAAGCTTTGCAACAGCCCTGAGTTGCAGGGGGTTGAGTAGACGAGGGCCGAACAGCAAAGGATGCTGACGGCCGACCACCGATCGCCGACATCTGCAGTGGAGGAGACCATGCAAAAGAAACACAAGCTTTCGACCGTCACCGGCCGCCGTGAGGCGATCAAGAAAACGGCCGCGCTGGGCGCGGCCGCCGCTGTCGCGCCGCTGGGCTTTCCTGCTTTGGTTCGCGCCGAGTCGGAGGTGATCCGCATCGGGCATCTCACGCCGCGCACCGGTTTCCTCGGACAGGTGGGGGAGTACGGCTTCCGCGGCGCCACGCTGGCCGTCGAAGAGTTGAACGCAGCGGGCGGCGTGCTCGGACGCAAGCTGGAGCTCATCGCCGAGGACAGCGTGAACCCGGCCACCGCGGTGAGCAAGGCGCAGAAGCTGGTCGAGCAGAACAAGGTCGTGGTGCTGGTCGGGGAGGTGAGCTCGGCCTCCGCCGGCGCCATTGCCGAGCAAGCGCTCAAGTACAAGATCCCGTATATCAACACCGGCGCCAACTCGGACGCGCTGCGCGGGCAGAACTGCAACCGCTACATGTTCCACGTCGAAGGCTGCAACACGATGTACACCAAGACGATCGGGACCTGGCAGAAGAGCAACAATCTCATCAATGGCGCCAAGTGGTACTTCCTCACCGCCGACTACGCCTTCGGCCACGATCTGTACCGCGTGTCGTCGCGCTTTTTGCAGGACAACGGCGGCATCGTGCTGGCCAACGACATGGTGCCTACCAACACGGCCGACTACAGCGCCTACATCCTGAAAATCCGCGCCCTCAAGCCGGACTTCGTCTACTTGAATCTGGCCGGGGTGGACCAGACCACCTTTCTGAAGCAGTACAAGGAATACAGCCTGCCCTTTCCGCTCGCCGGCGGCGTGATGGACACGGTGCCGTTCTGGGCCGCCGGCCTGGAGAACCTGTCGGGACACTGGCAGAGCCTGTGGTATCACGGCCTCAAGGTCCCGGCGGCCCAGGCCTTCACCAGGCGCTTCTCGGACAAGTTCCAGGGTCCGCCGGACAACCAGGCCTGGGGCGATTACGTCGCGCTGAAGATCGTGGCCCAGACCTACGCCGAGATCAAGGGCACCGATCCGCAGGCGCTGATCCAGCATCTCGAGAAAGGGGCCAGCTTCGATATCCTGAAGGAGCGCAAAGGCAGCTTCCGCCCCTGGGACCACCAGCTGCTGCAGGAGATGTACGTGGTGGTGGTGAAGGACAAGGCACAATCCAAGGACAAGTGGGATATCTTCGACATCGTCAGCACGGTACCGGGGCCGAAAGAGTCGCTCGAGCTGATCCAGCCCACCCAGGCGGAGAATCCGTGCAAGATGGGGTGAGTAGTGAAGGGTGAAATGGCAACCGAACAGTCCCCTCTCCCCCTGTGGGAGAGGGATAGGGTGAGGGGAAAAAAAGCGAGTCGCCAAACGAGGACTCTGCACGGATGCGCAATCACCCTCACCCCCACCCTCTCCCATCGAGGGAGAGGGGGTCACTAGTCCCTACTGATGGTAATCGTCCCGGAGCTGATCCTCGAGCAGGTCATCAACGGACTGCTGGTCGGGTCGTTCTACATCGTCCTCTCGCTGGGGCTGTCGCTCATCTTCAGCCTGGGCGGCGTAGTCAATCTTGCGCACGGGGCCTTCTACGCCGTCGGCGCCTATCTGGCGTTCGAGATCGAGAAGCGCCTGGGCTTCTTCGGCGCCCTGGCGCTGTCGCCCATCGGCGTCGCGCTGATCGGCATCGTGGTCGAGCGCCTGTTCCTGTCGCGCCTGTACAGCAAGGACCCGGCGCTCGGTCTGTTGTTCACCTTCGGCCTCGCCATGGCCGCCGAGCAAGTCCTGCGCATGATCTGGGGCACGACCGGCCTGCCCTTCTCCATCCCCGACGCGCTGCGCGGCCAACTCCACGTGAGCGATTTCATCTACTCTTACTATCGGCTGACCATCCTGCTGGTCACCGCGCTCGCCGTGAGCGGCTGCTGGCTGCTGCTCAACAAGACCTCTTTCGGCATGATCGTGCGCGCCGGCGTGCGCGACCCGGAGATGGTGCGCGCCATGGGCATCAGCCTGCGGCCGGCGCTCACTGCCGTGTTCGCGCTGGGCGTCGGCCTGGCCGGCCTGGCCGGCGTCCTGTCGGCGCCGCTGGCGGGCGTGCAGCCAGCAATGGGCAACGAGATCCTGACCGCCACCTTCGTCGTGGTGGTGATCGGCGGCCTGGGCAGCTTCTGGGGTGTGGTGCTGGCCGGCTTGCTGGTGGGCGTCGTCCGCGGGCTTACGGTCTATTTCTACCCGCCTGCGGCGGAAGCGTCGATGTACCTGCTGATGGTGCTGGTGCTGCTGTTTCGTCCGCGCGGGCTGATGGGCGAGAGATTCGAGAAGTTCGAATAGACCGCCCATGAGTGATTCCAACCGACATCGTCCTGCCGAGCGCAGGCAGGCCCAGGAAGACGCGATCCGCTGGAGCGCCGAGCTGGTGACGCGCTTTTGCGCCGCACTCACTCCGGGCGAGTGCGCGCAGATCCTCACGCAGCTCGACTTGCCGCACACTCTGGAGGAGGACGCCGCGCTCGCGCTGTACCGCGCGCAAGCTCAGCTCAGCTCCGAATTCATTCAGCGCCACCTGCCGCGCGGCCGCCGGGCCGACGACCCTTATTCCCCGTGGCATCGATTGATGGGACAGGCACAGGCGCGGCATGATGAGCTGCTCTACTTCGCTTTGTACCGGGCCCAGGCGACACCGGAACAGTGGGCACGCGACACTGGCGAGCTGGCGAGCAGCCTGGTCGACCCGCAGTCGCTGTGCTCCGAGCTGGAGCGGCGGCATCCCAATCGGTGGCGGGCGGACATCGGCCCGCAACTGGCGCAACTGGCGCTGCAACGAGGCGCACATCTGCTCCCCTATCTGTTGCAGCGCGCGCCGGACGTCTGGTCCGCAGGGCGGCGCAACGGCTACCAGCAGCTGGTCGAGCTGAGCGAGCGGCAGGGCTGGTCGGAGTTGTGGGCTGCGTTGCTGCGTTCCTGCGCATCGGCCGCGGAATACGACCGAGCGGTCATGGCGCTGCTGGCAGATCGCGACAGCGAGGAGTCGAGCGTGCGGCAGCGCCTCTTGCTGCTGGCTGGGATCGGCCCCACTGCTGCCGCATCCGCGCGTCTGCTGCCGCTGCGCGACGCCACGCTGGTCGCGCTCTACGAACGCTTCCCGCATCTCGCGCGGGGCCCGTTCCGCCGCCACTTGGAGCCCTCTCCTGTCCGCCCCTTGTCCGGGTTGCTCCAATCCGCGATCGAGCACCGGGACGAGGACCTGATCGATCATCTGTCCGCACGCCTGGCCGTGCGCGCGGAACGCTCCGGCGCGGAACGCCTGCTGCAGACGGCCGCGCTCGCGGAGGGCCACCTGCAGAAGGTGTGCGCGGAGGCTGGCACGCTCGAGCGTCGCGCCTGCGCGATCCTGTTGCGTGTGCGGCGGCGGACCATCCGCAATCAGCGCGACCTGCTGCGCCGAAACTCGCTGGCCCGGCTGCTGTTCGAGCGCGCGGGCGAGGCCTGCCTGGCGGACGAAGCTGCGGCCGCTGCGCTGCTCCAGGCCGAGGACGATCAAGTCTGCGCGGTAGCCGTGCATGCGGTGACGAGCGACGATCCGCGTGCGTTGCCACTCGCCCGGCACAACCTGGACCGGCTCCTCGCCGCGATCGATCGGCCGCTGCCTCGCGTCGTGGCACGACAAGCCGTGCGCGCGCTCGACAGGGCCGCCGGCGAGCCGGGTTCGGTGGAGCGCATCTTGACCTGGGCACGCGCGGCTCTCGACCGCCGCAGTTCGTCATCCCCGCAGCAGGAGCTGGTGGAACTGGTCGCGCGGCAACTGAGCCTTCATCCTGCTCTGCGCGGGGAGCGCGAGGCGCCGCTGATATATCGGATAACGGCGGCATGACATCTCTCGTTCCAGGCCGCCGCGCGATGGAAAGGCCAAGGCACCGCCTGTCGTGCAGGCCATGGTTGACAAGAACGCAGCGCTCGGTGATAAGGGAAATTGAGAGGGCGCGTTGGCACGCAACCAGCCAGCAGTACCCCGGTGCTTCGCCGGGGCGGCGCCTTGAGCGCATTACCTCGCCACGGTTCCCCGCGCCGAAGACGCGGGGAGGCCATGAGTCCAGAGCCTTGCAAGTGGTTGGCCGGCGCGCCCTCTCGCCTTCGTTGCCGGGCTGCTGCTGGCGGGTGAAACGGAGGGCCGACGGTGCTGATTGAGCTCATCCGCTGGCTGTTCGGACGCCAGCCCGCCGCTCGGCATGCTGATCCGCCGCCGCCGGTTTCGGCGAAGCCCGCAGCAGCACCTCCGTCCCGTCCGTCACAGACGACAGCGCGCCCGGTCCAGCCCCCGGCACGTCCAGCTCAACCCTCACGCCCGACACAGACGGCACCATCCAGGCCCGCGCCGGCGACCGCGGCAAGCGCGAAGGCGCAGCCTGCCGTCTTGCCGGCGATCCTGCGCGCGCCACAGGCCGCCGCCGCTCGAGCGGCGCAACCGGCGCCCAGCGCGCCGATCGCGGCGAAAGCGGCCGACAAGATCGAAGTCCCGGCCCCGGTCGCGCCGGTGCCGCTCAAACCACACCATCGCCGGCTGGCGTTGCGCGACGAGCGGCTCCTGGCGAAGACGGCGTCGCCGACGCATACCGTCACGGCACGCCGGCGTCACAAGAAATACTTCACCGCCGACGAAGCGCGGCGCCTGTTCTCGGCCACCCTGCGTACGCGCAACCGCAGCCTGCGCGACCTGACCACGGATGAGGCGCAACTGGTGCGCCATAGCCTGCCGGTATGGCACACCGAAGCGGAGTTGGCCCTCGCCCTGGCGGTGGACCTGAAGGCGCTGCGGCATTTCTCGACTCACAGCGCGAAGGATCGGCTCACCCACTACGTAACCTTCGCCATCCCCAAGCGCACCGGGGGCGAGCGCCTGATCATGGCGCCCAAGGCGCGCCTCAAAGCGTTGCAGCGCCGCCTGAACGCGTTGCTGGTGAGCAAGCTCCCGCTCAGCGAGTATGCCCATGGTTTCCGCATCGGCCATTCGGTTCGCACCAATGCCGAACCGCACGTGGGCAAGAGCGTGATACTGCGGCTGGACATCAAGGACTTCTTCCCGTCCATCCACTTCGGGCGCGTGCGCGGGCTGCTGATCGCACTCGGCTACGGCTACCCGATCGCCAGCACGCTGGCCGCGCTCATGACCGAAGCGCCGCGCCAGCCCGTCGTGGTGGGCGATGCCCGCTTCTTCGCGCCGACCGGCCCGCGCGCCTGCCCGCAGGGTGCGCCCACCAGCCCGGGACTGAGCAATGCGCTGCTGGTGAAACTGGACCGCCGGCTGGCCGGTCTGGCGCGCCGCTATGGATTCGCATACACCCGCTACGCCGACGATCTGACGTTCTCGGGCGAGGACATCGCGGGCGCGCACGCGCTGCGCCTGCTGGCCGCGCGCGTGGTGGAAGAGGAAGGGTTCGCGATCAACCAGCTCAAGACACGCGTGATGCGCAATGGATCCTGCCAGACCGTCGCCGGGGTGGTGGTGAACGACGTGCTCGGGCTGTCGCGGCAGGTGCGGCGGCGGCTGCGCGCAGCCATACACCAATTTGGCAAGACGCACGCGGCCGGCGACGGCGACCCTGCGCTGCTCGCGCGACTGGACGGCAAAGTCGCGTATGTCTCCATGCTGAATGTCGAGCAGGCGCGCCAGCTGGCGCCGCGGTGATCGGGACGCGTTCCATGATTCGCGCCACAGCACGCCATCCGCTGCTGATACTCGCCATCGGGCTGATCATTCTGCCGTGGCCGGTCATCGCCAGCGGCTACACCTGGGGCACGGCCGCCGAGATCGCGATCTTCGTCATCGTGGGGCTGGGCTTCAATCTGTTGCTGGGCTACACCGGGCTGCTGTCGTTCGGCCACGGCTTGTTCTTCGGACTGGCCGCCTATTGCACCGCGCTGACGCAGATCCACTGGTTCCCGAACAGCGTGGTGCTGCCGTTGCTCTGCGGTATCGTCTTCTCCCTGCTGCTGGGCCTCGTGGTCGGCTTTCTGGCGCTGCGGCGGCGGGGTGTCTACTTCTCGCTGCTCACGCTGGCGTTCACCGCGCTCACCTTCTACATCGTGTTCCGCTGGACCACCTTCACCGGCGGCGAGAACGGGCTGTCCGGCATCAAGCGCGCGCCGCTGCCTGGACTCCACCTCGACGACGAGCGCGTCTTCTACTACCTGGTGGCGGCGATCGTGCTGGCGACCGCGTGGCTGGTCTGGCGCGTGGTGCACTCGCCGCTCGGCACGGTGCTGGTGGCCATCCGCGAGAACGAGCAGCGCGCGCGCTTCGCCGGCTATCCGGTGATGCGCTACAAGCTCGCCGCCTTCACCATCTCTGCCACCGTCACCGGGCTGGGCGGCTCTCTGTTTGCCTATCTCAAGCTGTTCATCTCCGCTGACCTGGTGAACCCGATTTTCTCGGGCGAGATCCTGGCGATGACCATCTTCGGCGGCATGGGCAGCTTCCTCGGGCCGGCCCTGGGCGCCGTGTTCTACCTCATGTTCCGGGCGGTCGTGTCTGCCTATACGGCAGCCTGGCAGTTCTGGTTCGGCCTGCTGTTCATGGCCTTCATCCTGTACTCGCCGCTCGGCCTGGTCGGACTCGGCGAGCGCGTCCTAGCCCCATTCCGGCGCAAGCGCGAAGAGGCAGCGGCTATGGCCTCACGCGTCACTCCTCAGCCCGGCCAGGAAGCTCCCCTGTTCCTGCGCGAGCACCCGAGTGTCGCGGGTGCATTGGTGAGCTGCACGGGCGTGACGAAGCGGTTTGGCGGCTTCACTGCAGTCGACGGCGTGGACCTCGAGCTCAAGGACCGTAAGCTGCACGCATTGATCGGCCCCAACGGCGCCGGCAAGACCACTCTGTTCAATCTGATCTCCGGCATGTTCGCACCGGATCGGGGTGCGGTGAAGCTGGTCGATCGGCAGATCGGCGGGTTGCCGCCGGAGGCGGTAGCGGCACACGGGCTGTCGCGCTCGTTCCAGATCACCAGCCTGTTCCCGTCGCTGAGCGTGTGGGAGCACCTCCGGCTCGGTGTGCAGGCCCGGTCGGATCGACGCCTGCATCCGTTGATCGACGCGCAGTCGCTGGAGCCGGTGAATGCGCAGACCCGAGAGCTGGTCAGGTTTCTGGGATTGGAAGGCGTGGAACACGTGACCGTCGCCGACTTGTCCTATGGCGGACAGCGCCTGGTAGAGATCGGCGTGGCGCTAGCGGGCCGACCGCGCGCGTTGCTGCTGGACGAGCCGCTGGTGGGCCTGGCCGCGGCCGAACGCGAGCGTATCACCGCACTGATCCGCGGGTTGACGCAACACATGGCCGTGCTGCTGGTCGAGCACGACATCGACCGCGTGTTCGCCATCGCCGACCGGATCACGGTGATGAACGAAGGCAGGATTCTGGTCGAGGGAGACGCTGCGACCGTGCGCGGCAATGCCGACGTCCAGCGCGTCTACATCGGCGGCGGACACCAGGTGGCGCCACGCGCGCCGCGCACCGAAGCGCTGGCCGGCAAGCCGCTGCTCGCGTTGTCCGGGATCAACACCTTCTACGGCAAGAGCCATATCCTGCACGACGTGAGCTTCGAGGTGCGCGAGAACGAAGTCGTGGCGCTGCTCGGGCGCAACGGCGCCGGCAAATCCTCCACCTTCAAGAGCATCATGGGCATCGTGCAGCCGCGCAGCGGGACGGTCGCGTTCGACGATCAGACCATCGGCGGGAGCTCTCCCGAGCAGATCGCGCGGCTCGGCGTAGGCCTTGTACCGCAGGGGCGCCGCCTGTTCGCCGGCCTCACGGTGGAGGAGAATCTGCGCCTGGGAGCGCTGTCCCGCAGCCGGGGCACCGGCGTGCGCTGGGATCGCGACCGCATCTACGGCTACTTCCCGCGCATCCGGGAGAAGCTGCAGACGCGTGCCGACCAGCTCTCCGGCGGCGAGCAGCAGATGGTGGCCATCGCCCGGGCGCTGTCGGGCAACGTCAAGATCCTGCTGCTGGACGAGCCCTTCGAGGGCCTGTCCCCGGTGATGGTGGACGAGGTGTTCAAGTCGATCGAGCAGTTGCGCAGCGAGATCTCGATCCTGATCATCGAGCATCATCTCGACATCGTGCTGTCGCTGGCCGATCGCGCGGTGGTGCTGGACCGTGGGCGCGTGTCGCACGAGGGCCAGACGGAGCCGCTGCTGACGGATCTGGAGTTCAGGAAGAAGGTTTTGTGGCTTTGATCGAACCGCGAAGACATGGCCCTCTCCCTCCGGGAGAGGACGGCGCAACGCGCCGGGTGAGGGTTTCACTTTGGGAGGATAGATGGAAGTCTCAGTGAAGGGCAAACGGGTCTTGATCACCGCCGGGGCCGGCGGCATCGGCCGGGTGATGACGGAGACCTTCGTGAAGGCCGGAGCGAGGGTCCACATCTGCGACGTCGTCCAGACTGCGCTGAACGACACCACCAAGGCGCTGAAGGGCGTCACCGCCACCGAATGCGACGTGTCCGACCTGAAGCAGGTGGATCTGCTGTTCGCCGACGTGAAGAGCTATCTGGGCGGGCTCGACGTGCTGATCAACAACGCCGGGATCGCCGGGCCGACCGGCAAGGTCGAGGATATCAGCGTCGAGGATTGGCGGCGCTGCATCGACATCGACCTGACCGGCATGTTCTACTGCACGCGGCTGGCCATCCCGCTGCTCAAGACGGCGCGCGGCGGCAGCATCATCAACTTATCTTCCGCCGCCGGCCGGCTCGGGTTCCCTTTCCGTACCCCGTATGCGGCAGCCAAGTGGGGCGTGGTGGGCTTCACCAAGAGCCTGTCCATGGAGGTCGGCACCGACAACATCCGCGTCAACGCCATCCAGCCGGGCGTGGTGGAGGGGGATCGGATCAACCGGGTGATCGACGCCAAGGCCAAGGCACTGGGCATCAGCTTCGAGGAGCAGAGGGAGCGCTCGCTGGATAAAGTCTCCATGCGCTCGATGGTGAGCCCGCAGGACATCGCCAACATGGCGCTCTATCTGGCGAGCGATCTGGGCAAACACGTTACCGGGCAGGCGATATCGGTCTGCGCCGGGGTCGAGATGCTGGGCTGAGAGGGCACACCCGAGTGGAAAAGATCGCAATCATCGGGGCCGGCCTGATCGGCCGCGCCTGGGCCATGGTGTTCGCGCGCGCGGGTCATCCGGTGAAGCTGTGGGACAACGACGCGAGTGCCGTGCCCACGGCGCTGCGGCTCATCGAGGACGGCGTGCGCGAGCTTCACAGCTTCGGCCTCGTCACCGACGAGCCGAGAACCATCAGCGCGCGCGTTACGGCCGCCGCCACGCTGGCCGACGCCGTGAAGGACGCCGACTACGTGCAGGAGAACACGGCCGAACGGGTGGATGTGAAGCGGCAGGTCTACGCGCAGATGGATGCAGCCGCGCCGATCAACTGCATTCTCGCCAGTTCCACCTCGACCATCCCGACCTCGGTGTTCAGCGCGGGCCTGAAGGGAAGGGAGCGGTGTATCGTCGCGCATCCGGTCAACCCGCCGCACGTGGTGCCTGTGGTAGAGCTGTCGCCCGCCCCCTGGACCTCACCCGCAGTGGTCGAGCGCAGCTTCGCCCTGCACGAGAAGGTCGGCCAGGTGCCGATTATCGTCAAGCGCGAGGTGCAGGGCTTCATCCTGAACCGCCTGCAAGCTGCGCTGCTGAACGAAGCCTGGCGCCTGGTGAAAGAGGACTACGTGACGGTCGGCGATCTGGATAAGTGCCTCAAGGACGGCCTGGGGCTGCGCTGGTCTTTCATGGGCCCGTTCGAGACCATCGACCTCAACGCTCCCGGCGGCGTGCCCGACTATGCTCAGCGCTACGGCCCCGCGCTGTATGAGATGATGAAGGACGTGCAGCCGGAGCCCTGGGACCCGGCCCTGATAGCTAGAATCAACGCCGAGCGACGCAAGGTCATACCGCAGGAGCAGCACGCGGAGCGCGAAGCCTGGCGCGACCGGCGGCTGATGGCGCTCATCGCGCATAAGCGCGCGATGGGCGAAGGGTAACCACCCCGTCGCTTCGCGCCACCCCTCCTTGAAAAGGAGGGGAGAAGTAATTCCTTCCCCTCCTGCCCGAGGAGGGGTGCCCGCGCAGCGGGCGGGGTGGTGGGAGCCTGCGGTAACCACCCCGGCGCTTCGCGCCACCCCTCCTTGAAAAGGAGGGGAGAAAAAAGATCCTTCCCCTCCTGCCTGAGGAGGGGTGCCCGCGCAGCGGGCGGGG
>JBGPMS010000075.1:0-17179 GCA_041487115.1 Gammaproteobacteria bacterium | reverse complement strand
GCGAACGCGCAGCAGGGGTCCAGATGGTCGAGGGTCTGGATGGCCGCGACCGCCATGCCGGCGCGCGTCAGAAATTCGCGCCTCGTCAGTGACGAATTCATGAGTTGCTCTCCTCCCGTGTGGTGTGGTGCGGCGGATCAGCCGGAGCGGGCTGGCGAGATGCCTCGCAGCCCTCTGAGCACCGAGCAGGGTTACGTGCGCCCGGGCCGATTCATTCTGGATTCTATACTGCAGCGGGACCTTCGGCGTCAAGCCGGGTGCGGCTCCTTCCCGGTACAACGCTGGGAGGCAGTACCGGCCGATCGAAGGTATGCTCCTCGGTGGGCCAACGCCGCGCCCGGGATGCCGGGCATACTGCGCCTGACGCGCAAGACTTAAGGAAGGATGGTTGCGATGAGGGATAGCTGCAGAGTCGACGCGTGACAGACACTCCTGAGCAGCGTGTGGCCATCGCCGGGCTGGGTGCCATCGGCCAGGTGCTCGCGCGCGCGCTCGATGAAGGCATTCCGGGAGCGCGGCTCGCCGCGGTCGCCGTGCGCAATCCCGCCAAGGTCGCAGCGTTTCTCGCGACCCTATCTCGTCCGGTGCCTATGGTTCCTCTCGGTGCGCTCGTCGATCATGCGGATATCGTGATCGAATGCGCACCCTCGGAGCTGCTCGGGCAGATTGCAGGGCCGGTGCTGGAGGCCGGCAAGCGGGTCGTCGTGCTTTCCGTGGGGGGATTGCTGGCCAACCCTCAGCTGGAACAAATCGCAGCACGGCACGGCGGACAGATTCTCGTACCCACCGGTGCGCTGATCGGGCTGGACGCTGTGATTGCCGCCGCCGAAGGCACGATCCACTCGGTGCGGATGATCACCCGTAAGCCTCCGCGCGGGCTGCTCGGCGCCCCTTATCTGGTCGAGAACAAGATCGACATCAGCGACGTCAAGGCGCCCTTACGCGTTTTCTCCGGCACCGCGCGGGACGCGGCCAAGGGCTTTCCGGCCAACCTCAACGTGGCCGCGGCCTTGTCACTGGCAGGCATCGGACCAGACCGTACCGTGCTGGAAATCTGGGCCGATCCGACGGTCACACGCAACACCCATCGCATCGAGGTGGAATCCGACTCGGCGAGCTTCAGCATGACGATCGAGAACATCCCGTCGGCGAACCCCAGGACCGGCCGCATCACCGCGCTGAGCGTGATCGCCTTGCTGCGCAAGCTGTCTGCGCCGGTCAGGGTTGGAACTTAGCCTGGACAATTCATGCAGACGCTCCCGAAGATAACGCAGGTCGCGCGCGCTGAGACTGGTGAGCGATTCGGGCCGGGTCCGAGGGCCACATAATGGATGACGATCTCGCTTACCTATCGGCGGCCGAGCTCTCACGGCTGATCCGACAGCGACAGCTTTCTCCGGTGCAGCTCGTCCGATCGACCCTTGCGCGCATCGAGCGGTCGCAGCCGGTGCTGAACGCCTTCATCACGGTCTGCGCCGAAGGTGCGCTCTCCGCCGCTCGCGACGCGGAGCAAGCAGTCATGCGCCGTGATCCGCTACCGCCGCTGCATGGCGTTCCCTTCTCGGTCAAAGATCTCGTCAGCACCAAGGGCGTGCGCACCACGTTCGGCTCTCGCATCTTCGAGGATCACGTCCCCACGGCCGATGCTGTCGCAGTCGCACGGCTGAAGGCTGCCGGCGCGCTCCTGATCGGGAAAACGACCACGCCCGAGTTCGGACAGAAGGGCCTCACGGAGGCACCGCTGTTTGGCTACACGCGCAATCCATGGCGCGCGGATCGAACGCCCGGCGGTTCCAGCGGCGGTGCCGCAGTGGCGGTCGCCGCCGGACTCGGTCCGATCGGTGTAGCGACAGACGGGGGCGGCTCAACGCGCATCCCCGCGGCCTGCAACGGTGTGGTCGGCTTCAAGCAGAGCCTGGGCGTGGTGCCAGTCGATTCGGCGCAGGACGCATTCGGGAACATCTCTTACGTCACACCGATGAGCCGAACGGTCAAGGACACCGCGCTGATGCTGGACTTGATGGCGGGCCCCCACGCCAGCGATCCGCTCTCGTTGAACCGGGCCAAGCAGGACTACGTCGACGCGGCCCGGGCCGAGGGCGATCTCGCCGCGCTCATGGTTGCATGGCGTCCGCTCCTCGGCAACAAGGTGGTCGCGGCGGAGGTCCTCGATCTGTGCGCTGATGCCGTCGGAGTCTTCTCCGAGCTGGGCGCAGCAGTATTCGAGATGCCCGACGACTTCGAGAATCCGGAGCCGCTGTGGCTGACCGTGAACGGCGCTTACCGGCTGGCGCAGTTTGGCCATCATCTGAAAGATCATCGGGAGCGGATGGACCCGACGCTCGTGGCTCAGCTCGAGCGTGCTTCCCGCTATTCGGCCGAGGAGCTGTACCGGGCGATATTCCTGCGCACGCGGATGTATCGGCAGGTCCAGGGCTGGTTCGAGCACGCCGATGTCATCGTCACGCCGACCTTGTCCCGCACGGCCCTGCCGATCGAGCAGGATTTCTTCGCCCCGATCGAGATCGACGGCCAGCCGATCGACACGATGCGGCGGGCCTGGTACCCGTATACCCTCCCATTCAACATGACCGGGAACCCTGCGGTCAGTATCCCGTGCGGCTGGGACAGCGACGGCCTGCCAGTCGGGCTGCAGCTCATCGGGCGGCTGGGCGAGGACGCTTTGCTCCTGCGCGTGGCGGCTCTGTTCGAGCAGGCGCGTCCCTGGGCGCAGCGGCGACCGCCGCTGCCAGAGCTGGACGCATAGGGAGGTCGCCGGCGGCTTGCAGCGCCCACCGGACTTCACGTCTGTGGCGTGATCACGCGAGTGCCAGGATCAACGCAGGTGTTCCGAACCCTTTCCGGCTTGAGCGCTCAACGCGGCGCCGGGCGGCACCAGCAGACCGTGGTGCTCGAGCATGGCCAAAGAGCGTGAGATGACATCCTTGCGGTAGGCGGCCACGTCCACGCCCGCGTAGTCGTAGAAGCCGCTCTGCGTCTTGAGCCCGATGCGGCCTTCCTGCATCAGGCGATCCACGATCGCAGGCGCTGTGTAGCGCTCGCCCAGCTCCCGGGCGAGATAACGGCAGGCGTAGTAGAGGATGTCGTTGCCGCCGTAGTCGATGAACTCGACCACTCCGATGGAAGCGAAACGGAATCCAAAGCCGTAGCGCGTGGCTTTGTCGATGTCCGCGGCGCTGGCGACCCCTTCTTCGATCATGCGCGCCGCCTCGGCCATTACGAGCGCCTGCAGACGCGGCACGATGAAGCCGGGAGCCGGGGCGCACACCACGGGAACCTTGCCGATCGTCTCCAGCAGTGCCTTCAATCGGTACAGCACCGCGGCGTTGGTCCCTGGGTGCGGACTCAGCTCGACCAGCGGCACGAGGTAGGCCGGGTTCAGCCAGTGCGCGTTGAGAAATCGCTCCGGACAGGTCACCAGTCCGGCGAGCTGCGTGACGAGCAGGGTCGACGTGGTCGATGCCAGGATGGCGTCGTCGCGTACATGCTCGCAGGCGAACGCGAAGGCCTCGCGCTTGGCGTCCATCACCTCTGGCACGCCCTCGAACACCACGTCGCTATCGGCCAGCGCACTGACGGCCTCATCACGGCCAGCGAAGTGGATGCGGCGCAGGATGCGTGGGCGCTCTGCATCGTCGAACGCGCCGAGGGCGGCCAGCATCGCCAGGGTGGAGTCGATCTCGCCCAGCGCCTCACGCTCGAGCCGGACGCGCTCCGCTGTGCTGCGCGGTTTCGCATCGATCAGCCGTACTTCGTGGCCGGCGTACGCGAACACGTGGGCGATGCCCCGTCCCATGCGGCCCGCGCCCAGGGCGGCGATGACGGGAGGGTTGTTCATCGAAGTTGTAGCCTGCAATGACTGATTTGGCATTGGCGGGAACTGGCCCTCACCCTCTTCCAGGCCCTCACCCTGCCCTCTCGGACCCTCACCCTACCCTCTCCCAGAGGGAGAGGGACCTTGTGTCTGCTGGAGAGAGACCTTATGTCTGCTGGCCCTGCTCCAGAAGGCGCCTCATGCCCGCGCGATCGAGTTGGGCGAGCCCGAGCGCTTCGAGCGTGCGCGGGCCGTCGCGGCGCAGGTCTCTGCCTACCACCGCACACGCGATCGCCAGCAGCCCGGCCGCTACTGGCGAGGGCACCCCCGCCCACTGCGCGACGGAGACGAGGAACGAGAGGCCGTATTCCACGTCCTCCCGCATGTACCGGTGCACGTTGAAGTCGATGTGCTCGCGCCAGTCGCCGGAATCGGTGAGCTTGTCGTGCGCGCTTCCGTACATCCATTGGTCCGTGGTGTAGTGGTCGCGCAACGGAAAGTGGTACGGCGCATAGCCCAGAGCCTCGCGCAGCGCGATGCGCTCGTTGTCCAGCACGTCCGTCACGCGGCGGATGGAGGGCTGCGTGCCTTCGTTGTGGATGTCCCAGCGCTCGAAGTGCTCGAGCGGCCCCGCGTTCATCAGAATCAGCGGCGTGTGGATGATCGGTCCGGCGTTCATCAGCGCGGCCGATAGCGCGTCCGCGACCGGCTCGATCGACGGATAGGCGCGGCGAATGATCTCCAGGGCGTGTGCGCTGCTCGCTGCAGGGAACACGCCCGTAGGCAGGCGCTTCGCCCGGATGGTGATCGCGATTTCGGCCGGACCATGCTTGCGCGCCAGATAGGGCAGCGTGCCCGTCTCGCCGATCGCGATAACGGCTTTGCCACCCGCTTCGCGGATCCGTCGGGCCATGGCGTAGCTGCCGAAGGTCCCTGGAGGCAGGAAGATCACTTGGCCGTCGGTCAGTTCTGGTGCCAGGGCGGCAGCGATATCCATCTGCGCGAACGCCGGCGCCGGAACAAGGATCAGCTCGGCGCCGTTCACCGCCCGGCCCATGTCGGCCGTGGCGAGCGCGATGCGCACCAGCCGACGGCCTTTAAAGTCCTTCAGCACGATGGTGGAGGTCTCGAGCACCGGCGCGAGCGCGCGCGCGTCCCGGCGCCAGAGCCGGATCTCATGGCCCTGCTCGGCGAGATCGGCCGCCGCGGCGTACGCGCCGTGGCCGCCCCCCAGAACTGCGATGCGCATAAGGGTCGTGTGTGTGAGTATCGCGTGGGATTCTACAGGCACGCAGCCGCAGCAACGAGAGGATAAGATCCTCTCGGTGGATCGTGGTCGCGGTTGATGCAAAGCTCTATACAAGGGAGGCTCAATGTCAGACAGCCCGGCAGCTTCTGTGGGTGGCATCGCCCGTCGCCATCGAGTGCAGGAGTACGTGCGGTGGAGCGACGTCGACGTGAGCGGCATCATCCGCTGGAGCGCTTACACGCGTTTCCTGGAGCTCGCCGAGACGGAGCTCTTTCGCGCCCTAGGCTATCCGTACGCTACGCTCTGGGATCGGTTGGACATCTGGTTGCCGCGTGTACAGCTCCACTTCGACTATCGCAATCCGGTGCGGCTGGACGACCTGGTCGACATCGAAGTCTGGGTTGGGCGCATCGGCCGGAGCTCGATACGATTCGAGTTCCTCCTCCGGCGCCCCGATGGCGAAGTGGCTGCGGAAGCGTACCTCGTGACCGTCGCGATCGGCCGGTCCGACTCGCAACCCGTCGCTGTCCCGCAGGCGCTGCTCGACGCCATGCGGCCCTACCGGGCGGACGCAGGCTCCCCATCCCGCTCCCAACCCTCCGCTTGAGCAGGGCGCATCAGCCCATCCGCTCGGGGAGGTAGGTCGCGAGAATCGGAAACGCGATGAGAATCACCAGCCGCACGAGATCGGTGATCACGAAGGGGATGACGCCGAAGAAGATGGTCGAGATCTTCACGTCCCGCACCACGCTCTTGATGACGAACACGTTCATCCCGACCGGCGGATGGATGAGACCGAGCTCGACCGTCATCACGATGATGACGCCGAACCAGATCGGGTCGAAGCCCAGCGCGGTGATGACCGGGAAGACCACGGGGATGGTCAGGATGATCATCGCCATGGCGTCCATCACGCAGCCCAGCACCAGGTACATCAACATGATGATGGCGAGGATGCCGTAGCGGCCGAAGCCCAGGCCGGTGAGCAGCTGCGTCACCTTCTGCGGCGTTTGCGTGACGGTGAGGAAGTAGCCGAACAGCAGGGCGCCGATCAGGATGGTGAAGATCGCGGCCGTCGTGCGCAACGACTTGACCAGGCACTCGACGAATCCGGCGCGGGTAAGCGTTCGCCGCGCGACGGCGATGACGAAAGCACCGCCGGCACCCATGCTCGCCGCCTCCGTCGCCGTGAACATGCCGCCGTACAGTCCGCCGATGACGAACAGGAACAGCAGGGTTATGGCCCAGACGCTGCGCAACGCGTGCCAGCGCGCGCCCCACGAACTGCGCTGTCCGGGCGGGAGGTAGTTCGGCCGCGCAATGGCGATCGCGCTGATGGTCATGATGTACATCGACGCAGCCAGAATCCCCGGGATGATGCCGGCGATGTACAAGCGGCCGATGTCTTGCTGGGTGATGATGCCGTAGACGGCGAGCACCAGGGACGGCGGGATCATCGCGCCAAGCGTGCCGCCGGCGGCGATGACGCCGGTAGCGAAGCTCTGCGGATAGTTGTGCCGCCGCATCTCCGGGTAGGCCACGGCGGAAAACGTGGCGGCAGTCGCCACGGAAGATCCGGAGATGGCCGCGAAGCCCGCACAAGCGGCGATGGTCGCCATGCCAAGCCCGCCGCGGCGGTGCCCGAGAAAGGAGTTGGCGGCCTGAAACAGCTCGCGGCTCATGCCCGACGCCGAGGCGATCGCGCCCATCAGCAGGAACATCGGGATGACGCCGAAGCCGGCTTCGGTCGCCGTGCGGATGGGAGATTGCGACAACAGCTTGAGCGCCGGCCCGAAGTCCCCCATCAGGCCGAAACCACCCACGCCGATCAGCCCCATCGCGATGCCGATGGGGACACGCAGCAGCATCAGCACGAACAGCAGGACGAAGCCGCCGATGGCGACCAGATCGGGGTTCATGAGAGCCTTAGCGGAGCGCTGCGTGTTGCGCCGGCTCGCCCGCTTCGGGGCGCGTCAACTGCCGCCACAGGCGAAGCAGCAGCAGCGGAATGCACAGCGCGAGACCGACCCATGCGACGGCGTAGAAGATCCACACCGGCAGATGCAAATCGAACGTCTGCACATTGTCGCGGTAAGTGCTCAACACCTTGTCTGCCATGGTGTAGGTGAACACGGCCAGGCAGAGCAGGGCTACGATCCCGGCGAAAGCGTCCATGACGCGCCGGGCGCGTGGACCGAGCGCGCTCCACAGCAGGTCGACAGTGATGTGCTCACCGCGGTACGCCGCCAGGGCGATGCCCCAGAAGATCGCGATCCCCAGCAGATTGCGGCCGGCGTCGAAGCTGTCCGGGATCGACCAGTTGAACGCGTAGCGCAGGACGACCGAGGTGAAAGTGAGCGCGGTGATCGCGGCGAGCAGCCATGCCGCGAACAGTTCCAGGGCGGCGAGCAAGCGCGCCGTCGGGCCGGGCCTGTGACTCATGCGAGCAGCGATCAGTAGGCGGCCTTGTATTTCGCCAGACTCGCCTTGAGGCCGGCGAGCGCCTTGTCCGGATCGACGCCCGCCTTGCGCGCGTTGTCCGCCCACTGATCCTGCAGAGGCTGCGCAGCCTTGCGCCAGGCCGCGAGCTGCTCGGGCGTGAGCGGATCGACCTCGTGGCCCGGTGCGGTACGCAGCTTCTCGCGCCCGTTCGCTTCGAAGTCGGCCCAGGGCGTCGCGATCTTTTCCGCCCACTCGGTGGTGCAGTGGTTGTCGATCACTTTTCTCTGCGCTGGCGACAGCGCTTCGTACTTGGCCCTATTCATCACCCAGACGAAAGTGGTGACGTAGAGCGGGGCGTCCATGTGGTATTTCACCACTTTGTCGATCCCGAACAGCATGGTCGAGCCCCATGGGAACGTGATCGCGTCGGCGACGCCGCGCTCCAGCATGTCGCGCGCTCCGGGCGCAGAGGCCTGGATGTTGGTGCCGCCGAGCGCAGTCACGAGATTGCCGATGGTAGCGTTGGCGGGCCGCACCTTCAGGCCTTTCACATCTTCCGGCCGCGTGAGCTTGCGGCGGCCGTGAAAGGTGCCGGGATCGTGCACGAAGCCCAGGCAGAAATAGACGTCCTTCATTTCCCTGGCCGCGTATGGACGGTACCAGGCGTCCAACGCCGCCGTGCCGCCTTTGCCGTTCGAGGCGAGGAACGGCAACTCGCCGGCCGCGATCACCGGGAAGCGGCCGGGCGTATAGCCGGGGTTGACGTAAGCGAAATCGGCGATACCGTCGCGCGCCATGTCGTAGTGATCGAAGGCCTTGCCGAGCTGTTCGGTCGGAAAGATGACCGCCGTGATCGTGCCGTTGGAATCCTTCTTGATGTCGTCGGCCCATGCCTGCAGGGCAGGATGCAGCGGATGCTGAGGCGGCACCCAATGGGACAGCTTCAGCTCGACATGCTTGTCCTGAGAGAAGGCAGCCCCCGCGCCAAAGACAAGCGCCAGCGCGCACAGGCCCAACCAGCGTGCAGTCATACTCCTCCCAACCGAAACGATAACGCGAAGCCTTCGGAGCGTGCTTCGCTAGCCGACAGGATTATGCATGAGTTGCGGGCGTCCACGCCACCGCCCGGGGGCGCCCGGCGGATTCGGGGTACGGCGAAGTGTCCTCAGGCGGTTGCATAAGCGGTCCCCGCAATAGCCGATGCTTGTGCAGTAGACATGCGCCAATGCTCGACCCAAGAGCAAATACGGAGACTGTCCGCCTGTCACCCGCCCTCCCAAGGGCTTCAACACCGGGTACTGCAGGCAGCAGACTTGGCAAGTCATTGATCCGGTAGTAGCCTGATCCGAAACTAAGAGAGCGTCCGGAGTCCGAGAGGGTCCGAGCGGTCGCTGGCTATGCGGAAACCTTCCGTCGAAAAACACGGACGTTTTCCGGCTACTGCAATGTTAGGGGGCAGAGATGAAGCTCGGTATCCTGCTAAACGCCTGTGCCCTCATCCTTGGCTTTGCCGGCGCCGGGTTAGTTTGGTGGGCCGGCCGCAAGGAAGGGCCGGGCCTGCCTTTCTATGCGGACGCCAAAGGTGAGATCTTGAAGACGGCAGCGGCGGAAGATACTCGTCGACAGTGGCTCAAGGACCGCGGAATTGCGCTCGTGGCGATAAGCTTTCTGCTGCAATTCTTCGCTCTATTCGTATAGTTAACGATTGCAGCAATGACTACCCAGATCTATACGCGTATCGCGAATACTGTTCTTGCCGTTTGCGGCGCTCTTAATCTTGGCGCTCCCCATCCGGGCGTCAGAAAGCATCGTTGCGAGGGACAAAGACGCGATCGACAAGATACTGAGGTCAATTCCAAGCAATGACAGATCGATGCCCTACAAGACACTTGCCGAAAGACTCCCAAACCTTGGCCTGAATGTGAGTCAAATAATATATGGGCCATTCGACCCAGACGAGATTAAGCTTTCGCAAGGGCAGTACAGAAAAGGCGACATTTTCTACAGCTTCTCAACCAACGAACCGAACGAAATCGTCAAGCGCATTTGTCCAATCGTAAGCAGCTTCTCGCTTATAAAGCGCGGCAACCGCTGGATTCCATATGACCGAACTTCAAAGTTCTTACTCAACGGTTACGTTTGCGCTGCCCCCTAACCGCTCCGTCGAGGCGAGGCCCAACGGTATGGCGCCGCGAGGCGGCGTGATTTATCGTCCACCTCGCGGCGCCATACCGTGGGCCCCGCCTCACGTCGAACGTTTGCGCTTGGGACGAGATCGCGATGAAATTTCACTTCGATGAGCTATTCCAGAAGGCGCAGCGCCTTGCCAAGAAACACGGCGGTACAGTGACCCTGAGACTACCGTTCATCTCGCTAGCCGTTAACCCCGACGACGTCGAAAAGAAAGTCGCCCGGGAGCTGATGGTCAGGCTACTGGACCGAAGGGTTCTCAGCTCCAAAGAGTGCTGCGACAACTGCATTGACAATTCACTTGCTTCGATCCAGGAAATCAGAAAGGTACTGGTGGACAAGCAGGTTGAGCTATCACTAATCCAGGTCGCCAAGGTTGCGGAAATGCAGACACCGAAGGTGGAAGCGTATCTTCGTTCCAATGAAGAGTGGCACCAAGTAGCTTATGTTCAGCCGCCAGGCAAGTTGGAGCATCGCGCATAACCCGGCGCCGAACCGGACCGGGGCCCAACAGCGTTGCTGTCGGGTTCCCGCCGCGCTGCGCGCGTCGGCGCCCGGTCATTGCGAACGTTTAGGCGGCGTACAAATGTCCGCGAGACATTGATCCAAAATGCCAGGCGTTCCGATTGAAATCCAGCACACTTTGCGCGATCTGGTTGGGGTGGGGATACTCGCGACGCTGACCGTGATAAGAACTGCCTTCCAGGACGGCCGGCAGCAATTTTCTGGAACGGGGATGCTCGTCTCCCAAGCAGATGCGACATACGTGCTTACGGCACACCATGTCATCGCGCCGGAGTTCCGAATTCCGCCAGGGCTCACGCCGGTTCAAAGGCACTATCACGGATACGATCTTAAAGGGAACGTGCCGTCAAAGCTATTCGCGCTACGAAGCCGCTACTTCAAGAGCAAATCGTTAGATCTAGCCATAGTCGAGTCGAGTCTAAGTGGATATCGCGGCGCCGATTCTCGCGACGACTACTTCGCGTATGCAGATCTGACTCGTGCGGGAAATCGGGAGATGTTTCTTAACGACATTTTTGTTACTTGCGACTTTCCGGCGCAAAAGCTCACTGAACTACCGGCAGCAAACGAAGTTCTTCATCAAATGCTGCTTTTCTTTTTCTTTGGCTCTGAGGGTGCGAACGACGCCCAAAGCAAATCTCGATACCAATTTACGTTCAGGCCGCAGGGAATTCGGCCTGACGGCATGAGTGGCTCGCCAGTATGGCTTCTCCGAGAGCGAGAGAGAGTAGATGAGCCGATTACAATTGAGCGGCTTAGGCAGCGCGGGAGCGCCTTGGTGCTTCAAGCGTTTTTCGCGGGAATAGTGGTTGAGTATTTTAAGGACTTTCAGAAGATTGCAGTCGTTCGACCGGAGGCTTGCGCGGATTTTGCGAGTAAGGCCCTGCCTATTCTTCCCAGTCTACGGTTACCGGAGGAGGATGACTGGATCAAAGATCAAATGGGTGAGAAGTGACTCGTAACCTGCCGCCTAATCAGCAGCAGTGGGATGCAGAGACCCTCGAGGTTCGAATGAAGGAATTCCTGGAGGGTCTCGGTCGACGACTGAAGAAGTTCGAGACGCGCCACTGTGAGTCCATGGGTGGGATTGATGGTGAGTACGAGTTCGACGTTGTCGCGCGGTTCGAGGCTGTCGGTGCTGAGATCCTGATCCTCATGGAGTGCAAGCATCATCGGAACCTATCAAACGCGAGGTGCTTCAGGTGCTTCACGATCGATCGCCTGCATTCCGTAGGTGCACACAAAGGGATGGTGTTTGCGACAAGTGGGTTCCAAAGCGGCGCGGTTGAATATGCTCAGGCCCACGGTATTGCGCTCGTGCAGGTCGTGGATGGCACAGCTTTCTACCGAGCCTGGGACGGGCTCGACCTTCCGTTGTCAGAGCTTCCTCCAGAAGTTCCGAAGTACGGAGGCTGGTTGGTTTCGCTCAACGAAGGGGGACAGGAGACGTATTCCGCTGTGACGAGGGGTAGGTTCGACCCCTTGCGTAGGGCGATCGGGTGGAATGATGCGCTCTAACCGTGCAACCAACCCGACCCACAGCGACGCTGCGCTTGCTCAAGCGCGACGGAACGCGAAGGGGTATCGTGGAAGTTACGGAGGCACAGCCATGATTGCCAACGATCAAGAGTTCAAGGTCACTCTGGACCGGATCGCCCAGTTTCAGGCTCAAGTTGCGCACCTGCGCAACACGGAATCAAACCCCGTCAACTACGTGCTGCGGTGTCCGGGTTTCTCGCGGAGATCGACCGCATGCAGCTCGAGGTGCGCGAGTATCTGAGCCTCCATCCGCGCGAACTGACAACCGCCGTCTAATCTTTGTAGTGCACCGGAGCGGCAACAGCCGGCTTCGTCGCTTGTAGCCGCCCGGTGATTCCAGTTAGACCGCCGAGCGAATCGAGGAGCGTCCGGTGTACCACGACCTGAAATGGTCACAGTCGGAGAAGAAGATTGCGCGCCGCGTGTACGATACTGCTCTCGAAGCTGAGCTTGCCGAGACCTTGGCAGAGTTCAAGCTAAAAGCTGCAGCGGCGGCAAGTCCGGACGACATGTGGGAGCTTGAAAGCTACCTCGGCCGCAAGCGCCAGGAGATTCAGGAGAAATACGACTACCGCTACTCACAGCTCATACTCGTGTTCGCTCGGTTTCTTCGAGAAGGGCGAATCAGCGAAGATCAACTTCATGGTCTATCCGAAGAAAAGCTGTCGTACATTAGGCGAATCGTTTCGCTGTAGAACTGGATGCTCATCGAACGTAAAGGGCCACGCCGCCGAACGTGCCTCGGATACAAAATCCCCCTCGATCCCCCTTTTCCAAAGGGGGAGGTCTTCGTGGCCACGAACATTGGACACGAAGCGACGGTTCCCCTCGCGCAGGCGTTCGAGTGCTTCTCGCGCTGGAATCAACGACGCTTCATCCTCGTCCGCCTGGCTGTTGTCAGACGCGACTGGCTCGAAATTGAATTCATGAGTTCCTTCCGAATCAGGCGCGCGCCAGAATTGTCGTGTCCGCTTCGCGTCCGAGCTCGACTAGCCGCAGGATGCCGTTCTCCGTCTGCACGCAAGTGATGGAGGCGTGATCGGGTCGGAAGCACACGACATCCTCGCGAGAATGCGCTGCGGCGACAGCTGCATTGATCGCAATAAAGTGTGTGAAGACGACGCAGTCATGGGGCAGGTTGGCAAGGGAATCGAGCAGAGTTCGCCGCCACGCTAGATAGTCGGGCGAACCTGCCGGGGCGAAATCGTTCAACTCATGCCACGTTCCCTGCATGGCCTGCCGGAGCCAGTCTTGCCTCGCCCGGAGGTCGAGGGGCGGCGAAGGAAGTTCGGAGACCGGCTCCAAAACTTCCGCCGACTGCTGCCAGAGGTGCTCGAGCGCATGCGCTGTTTCCCGGCAGCGGCGCAGTGGGCTCGTATAAATCGGCAAGCGATCGAGTGTTTCTGCGACGGTCCGTGCCGCTGCTTCCGCTTGCCGTTGACCGGCGGCGTCGAGACCCGGATCAGCGTCTTCGCCCCAGCGCGCCGCGGGATGGGCGTGCCGGATCAGATAGATTCTCGGCATGTTTTGGTCATCAGGTGGCGCATATCACACGCGCGGACGGAGAGCGCGCGTACAGGTCCTCCACCAGCCCGGCACGGTGCTCGAGCACTGCGCGCTGGTTGATGGAACCCTTTCGTGCGCTGAGATCATCGACGCTTCATCCTCGTCCGTCTAGTGCTATTCGCGCGCACTACAGCGGCATTGGTGGCGAAGATGATCAGGAAAAGCAGCAGGTACTCGACACAGTAGATGCTCATTTCAAGACCGAGCCGATCCCGAAAGGATGATGCGACGATCGGGGGACCGCCACTAAGCTGTTCTCCGCGCTGCATCAGTGCAATGAGTAGAAGGTGCTCGAAAAAATAGTACGCAGGCCAAGCAAGAAGGCAATAGACCGCCAGCCGAGGGTATTGCAGGCGCGACAGAGTCAAGCCGATAGCCAAGCCTGCCGCCAGCACGATCGGAAGGCGATACAGGAGAGCAGCGAGGGCCAGCGCACCATAGCTATAGGGGGACAAGGCCTCGAACACACCTCGCAGCGGTTTGTACAGCAAAGTCATTGCCTCTTGAGGCAAGCCGAATGGAATATCGACAAGCCGCCCGGCTATCGTGCCGATTGCAATCGATAGCAGGCCTGCAGATCCAGCGCGCAGATTAAGAGGCATATCAATTCGGTACAGCAGTGCCTCCTATCAACTTGATGCAAAACCCCGTTCGCGCTGAACGTGTTTCGACTCTGCAGCGCGACGCTCAACACGTACGGGCGAAAGTTGCGGAGTCGAAGCGTCCAGGCGGCTGATCTGCCAACCTTTCATGTTTCGACTCTGCTGCACCCGTTCGTGCTGAGCGTCGCAGCGTCAGCTGCAGAGTCGAAGCACGCTCAACACGAACGGTTTCTAGTAGTTTTGCATCAAGTTGTCAACGTGACGCAGATCACACGCGCCGAGGGAGGCCGTGCGTACAGCTCCTCCACCAGCCCGGCACGGTGCTCGAGCACTGCGCGCTGGTTGATGGAGCCTTTGTCGGTGATCTCGTTGGCGTCGATCGAGGGCGCCACATCGAGCAGCAGCACGCGTTCGATACGAGAGGCGGTCCCGGTCGCCTGTTCGGCCAGCTGATCCAGCAGGTCCTGGAACCGGGCACGAACTGCTGCGTGCGCGAGGACCTCGGCGGCCGGCGCATCCTGCGGCAATTGCGGGCACAGTCCGCGGCACTGGTCGAGACGCGGGAACACGAGAACGGCGACGTAGTCGCGGTCGTGCCCCGCGACCACGACGTCCTGCACGAGCGGCGCTCCGGCTGCGATGAATCGGGTGCGCAGCGGGCCGACGCTGGCCCAGGTGCCGCTGGAGAGCTTGAAGTCCTCGGCCAGCCGGCCATCGAACATCAGGCCGAGCTCGGGATGGTCGGGGTCGGCGAAGCGTAGCGCGTCGCCCATCTTGTAATACCCTTCTTCGTCGAACGCGGCGCGGGTGAGCTCGGGCTGCCGCCAATAGCCGGGCGTGACGTTCGGACCGCGGAAGCGAACCTCGAGCTTGTCGCCTACCGGGGCCAGCTTCATCTCCTGTCCCACCGCGGGCAGCCCGATCATGCCGGAGCGTCCTGCTTCCCAGTTGGCGCACGTGGCGAGCGGCGCGGTTTCCGTCGCGCCCAATCCGGTGATCCACAGGATACGCTCGCCGCAGGTTTGCACCGCCAACTCCTCGAACGCGTCCCACACCGGCTGCGAGAGGCCGGCCGCAGCATAGAAGAGCATGCCGACGCGGCTGAAGAACTTTTCCCGCAGCGCGGGCTCGCGGCGCAGGTAGGGCACCAGCTCCTCGTATCCGCGCGGAACGTTGAAGTACACGGTGGGCGCGATCTCGCGCAGATTGCGCACCGTGCGCTCGAACTGTCCCGGCAGCGGCTTGCCGTCGTCGATGTAGAGCGTGCCGCCGTTGTAGAGGACGAGCCCGACGTTGTGGTTGCCGCCGAAGGTATGGTTCCAGGGCAGCCAGTCGACGATGACCGGAGGGACCTGGCGCAGATACGGCAACGTGCAGGCCAGCATCTCCTGGTTGCTGCACAGCATGCGCTGCGTATTGACGACGCCCTTCGGCTGTCCGGTGGAGCCGGATGTGAACAGGATCTTCGCGATCGTGTCCGGGCCCACGGCCGCGTGGGCACGCTCGACCGCGGCCGTCGCGAAGGTCGCCGGAAGCTCACCGAACAGCGTCGTCGCGCGGCCCGCCACCGGAGCCTCCGTGACGATCAGCTCCGCGCTCGCCGGCACGGCGCCGGCGATAGCCTTCGCGTACTTCTCGCCGCTGGCGGCGAATACGAGGCCCGGCGTGAGCAGCTCCAGTACGTAACGCAGCTTCGCGTGGTCGGCGGAGATCAGAGAATACGCCGGCGAGACCGGGGCGTAGGGCACTCCGACATGCATCGCCGCTAGTGCGAGCACAGCGTGCTCGAGGTCGTTTCCCGAGAGAATCGCCACCGGCCGCTCGGCCGAGAGGTCACGGTCGAGGAGCGCCTGCCCGATAGAGCGCACTTGTATCAGCGCTTGCGCGTAGCTCAGGGCACGCCACGCCCCGTCCACGCCGCGCTCGGCGAGGAAGGGGCGTTCCGGCGCCTCGTGCGCCCAATGCACCAGCCGCTCGGTCAACCTGGCCGGGTAGGGGCCCAGCGCATGGGGTGAGTGCACGAGTATCGAGCCGTCTTCACGGCGCGTGAAGACAGCATTCGAGGGGCCGAGCGGAATCTTGCGGATGGAGATCGTCTGCATCACAGCTGACCTGGTAGCGATTCTGGTCTCTCAAAACACATCATTCCTCCCCCTTCAAAGGGGGAGGCTAGGAGCGGGATGCGACCGCTTCCCGGACGCAGAGATCCTCGACCGTACGTAGCGCCTGGGCGTCGATCTGGCCGCTTTTCGCTCGGGTCCGCGCCTCTCGCAGAGCCGCAGGCCGCAACAGGCTGCCGACCTGATCGGCTCGGAACGGGGGTCTCGGTTCGAGCGGCATCGCTTCTCCTCCGGCGATCGGAACGTGGCGTGGGTCGGAACGCAGGAATCGGCGCCCGCGCGCCTTGTTCTTGTCCGCAAACGGCACGCTAGTGCGCTAGGATATCGCCTCTCGGAGCAACTCGCGACTTATCGCACGCCGTGTTCCTCGGCACACCACGAATTTAGGAGATCCAACAATGGCTACGCACAACAAAGTCGCAATCGTCACGGGCGCCGGCACCGGCATTGGCAAATCGGCCGCGCTGGCACTGCTCAAGGATGGCTATCGCGTCGCGCTGGCCGGACGCCGCAAAGAGCCGCTGGAGGAGACCGTGGCGGCGGCGGGGCCGGCCGGGAAGCAGGCGCTGGTCGTCCCCACCGACGTTAGCAACCCGGAGTCCGTGCGCGCCCTGTTCGCGAAGACGAAGGAGGCCTTCGGCCGCCTCGACGTGCTGTTCAACAACGCCGGGATCGGTGCGCCTGGCGTGCCGTTGGAAGACCTGACCTTCGAGCAGTGGAAATCGGTGGTGGATATCAATCTCACCGGGCCGTTCCTGTGCACTCAGGAGGCGATCAGGATCATGAAGAGCCAGGACCCCCGGGGCGGGCGCATCATCAACAACGGCTCGATCTCGGCCCACGCGCCGCGGCCCAACTCGGCGCCCTACACCTCCACCAAGCACGCCATCACCGGCCTCACGAAGTCGACTTCACTGGATGGACGGAAGTACGACATCGCCTGCAGCCAGATCGACATCGGCAACGCGCAGACCCCGCTGGCGGCGAGAATGGTGAACGGCGTTCCGCAGGCCAACGGCACGATCGCGCCCGAGCCGCTGATGGAAGTGGATCACGTCGGCAACGCCGTCCTGCACATCGCCAATCTGCCGCTGGAGGCGAACATTCTGTT
>JBGPMS010000074.1:0-17269 GCA_041487115.1 Gammaproteobacteria bacterium | reverse complement strand
GCCGAACCGCGTCATGGTTGTTCTGGAAGGCGAGAGTCTGTTCAACGACGCCAGCGCGCTGCTCGTCTATCGCATTGCGGTTGCGGCAGCCATAACCGGTACGTTCTCCAGGTGGAGTGTCGGACCGATGCTGGTCCTGACCTGCGGTGGCGGCGTCATCGCCGGCATCCTGCTCGCCCGCCTGTACTTACGGGTCACGGCTGCGTTGCAGGATATTCCCATCTCGATCCTGTTGCAGTTCATCAGCACCTTTGCCGTCTGGATATTGGCGGACCGCGTCGGTCTTTCCGCGATCATCACCGTAGTCTGCTATGCGATGACGCTGGCGCGTCATGTGCCGGGCCGTACGGACGCCAGGCACCGCATTGCGTCGTACGCAGTTTGGGAGGTAACTGTCTTCGTATTGAACGTCCTCGCGTTTGTGCTGATCGGCCTGCAGTTGCGCGCGATCGTCACGCGGCTGGATCCGGCGCAGTGGCGCGTCTACGGGCTTTGCGCTTTCGCGGTGTGTGCGGCGGTGATCGTGACGCGGATCGTCTGGTGGATGTCGCATAACACCATCGCACGATGGCGGATCCGTCGCTTCGGTGCGCGATTACCGCGTCCGATGTTCCTTCCAACGCTCGGCAGCGGCTTGATCATTTCCTGGTCCGGGATGCGCGGCATCGTTAGCCTCGCGGCCGCCTTGGCGCTGCCCAGTGACTTTCCTTACCGTGATCTCATCTTGCTGTGCGCCTTCGCGGTCGTACTGACCACACTGGTGGTCCAAGGGCTGACGTTGCGCTGGCTCATAGAGAAGGTTGGCGTGCGTGATGACGGCGGCGTCGAACGGGAAATCGGCATGGCACGGGCCGAGACTGCCCGCGTGGCTCTCCGCGCGTTGGAATCCGATGCATCGGCTTCTTCCCTCATGCTTCGCGAAAAGTACGAAGCGCGCCTGCGGTCGGGCAAGAGCCAGTCCGCCGGCGCAGCGGTGGAGGCTTCATCAGGCACCGCGGCGCTGCAGCGTCGTGTTGTCGCGGAGCAACGCCAGGCGCTGCTGGATCTCAGAGCGCGTGAGGTGATCGGCGATACGGCCTTCCAGGCCGTAGAAGAAGAGCTGGACCTGCTCGAGCTGACCGCCGACCCCAGGTTGCGGCCATGAGCTAACGCGTACACTGTCGGCGCAGCCGGCTGATTCCCGAGGATCTCGGGTGGTGGTGGGCCCCTGTGCGAGCTCTTGCGAGTTGCGCTACACAGCCAACGCCTCCCAAACGGCAGGTAGCATCCGACCCACTGCCGCACGTCCTTCCGCGATCGCCAGCGCTGCACGGTGGTAGTCGAACGAGGCGAACTGTCCAAGCCGCGGGGTGAGCAGCACATTGGGTGGCTCGCGGGCGAGACGGCCCTGCGCAATCCGCTCTTGCATGATATCTATCGCGCCGACAAGTGCCTCGAATGTGGAGGGCTGCCGCAGCGCCTCGCGATCATTCACGGAGTCATGGGTGGCGTCTTGCCAGGGCAGCAGTGCGCTCATGAGGCGGTGCCGATAGTTGTGCGTGGCGGGCGGGCTTTGTTTGGCGCGCGTAAAGCGTCCGACTAAGTCCGAGCAGACATCGACTGCGATGACGACGTCCGCACCCATGGCACGACAGAGCGAAACCGGCACCGGGTTTACCACGCTGCCGTCGACCAGGTAGCGACCCTCGCGCAGAACTGGCTGGAACAGCCCCGGCACGGCCCAGGAGGCGCGAACGGCATCCGAAACCTTCCCCTCGCGCAGCCAGACCTCTTCCCCCGACGCGAGGTCGGTCGCAACCGCAGCGAACGACAGCGGCAGCTCGTGGAACTGGCAATCGACGAACTGCCCGTGAAAAAACTCGAGCAGGCGGTCCCCTTTGATGAGGCCGCCACGCAGTCCGACATCGAGCAGCCGGACAACCCCCCTCCGATCGAGAGCGAGCGCCCAAGCTTCGAGTTGTTCGATGCGACCAGCAGCAGCGGCGGCCCCGACCATCGCTCCCATCGAGCACCCCGCGATGTAGTCCGGCGCGATGCCCTGCTCGGCGAGCGCACGAAGCACCCCGACGTGCGCCCAGCCACGCGCGGAGCCGCTGCCGAGCGCGACCCCGAGCTTGCGTCGCTTGCCTGCTGTCGCAGCGTAAGGTTTGACGGGTTCCGCTATATGCATGCCAGAGCCGCTGCGATTGTGCATGAATCGGTCGCCATGGGTGATTGTGCGCTCAACCCAACGCCGGCGGACCATTCTTTCGCGCGCCCAGCGGTGCCACGACGCAGCGCAAGTCCTCGCCACGCACAATCAAGAGCGCGCAAATTGGCTGTGAGACCAGCGCTGTGCAGCGTGTGCTGCCGAGGTCGAGTTGCCCTTGAAGGGTGGCTCGGCCTTTGAGCCACTCGCGGCGTTACCTTCGTGGGGCTTTCATCGTATGAGGAGCTGCCCGTGGAGTACACGCAAGGCGAGTGGACCCGAGTTGAGCTGCAGCGGTCGAAGATCGAAAGTGCCTTGGTCGCCGGAGCGATCGGCGGCCTGGTGGGGTTGTTGGTGGGACCCGTGGCGACTTTGCTGTGTGCAGCCAGCGCTGCAGCACTTGGCTACATCAAGCCGGACGGAGGCCGAGCGCGTCTTTCGACTTTGCACCATAGGCAAGGCCGATGAGCTTCAACACTTGATCGCTGCTGAGTGTAAGGGCCCCGCCGTCCAGCGGCATGGAAAGATCCGTGTGTTCCGCCAGGTACTGATGTACCTCGGCACGACATTCGATCGGGACCAGAGCCGCGTACATCTTTTCGTTGCCAAGGTCCATGGTAGCAACCCGAACTTCTGACGCCGCTGTGCCACCCACAGTTTCGATCAATTGCGTCAACGCCAATCGTAGTGCGACACGCGAACTGACAGGTTGATCCATGCACTACCCCCTTTGCAAGTCTCGAGGGGATACAGCAAATAGCTTGCCAGTTCTGCAAAGTCTCACAACGCGCCCTAGCCTGGATGATTCATGAGGGACTCGGGATGATGGCGAGTCGAGTTCCGAGCCAGTTGCGGCTCGACTGGCGCAGCCGATAGATCACTCTATCGGCATGGCAGGCATGGCGTGCGTACGGCAAGCCGAGTCCGGCTAGCCCGAGAACTAGCAGGACCAAGAGGGATGGTTCGGGCACAGCGGCTGTAACCGAAGCAGCGGGCGGACCGAAATCGAGTGGGATCTCGCTGCCCTGTCCGTCGATCAACGCTGCACTGACGACGCCCAGGTTGCTGGTACCCGGCGAGGTGGCTTCGAAGGTGAGGGTAGCGAGCACAAAGCTGCCAAGCTGCATGTCCTCCAGGCCGGTCACCGGGGCGCCCTGCTCTTCATGCAGGAACACCAGCCCATTCGAACTCGAATCGAAGCTGGTGAACGGACTGAGCACCAGCCCGAGCTGATCCCGGAGCGCCGGGTCGCCGAAGGCGACAGACTTGAGCGCGATCGCCGAAGGCTCGAACGCGACGCTGATGTCATAACCATACAAGGCCGGTGCGTCCAGGTCGCCGAGGCCGGAGACTTGGATCTGGACCTGGGCAAGTCGACGCTGTTGAGCATCATGGCGGGATTCGATCGCCCCGATCAGGGATATGTCACTGTCGACGGTGCGGGGAAGAACAAGCCGAGCTCGAAGGGCATCCTCATCTCCCAGCACGGCTCCGTTTTCCCCTGGCTTACCGTGCAGGAGAACCTGATGTTCGGGCTCAACGGCCATGCGCACGGCGACAAGGAGGCGCTCGCCGATCCGCCATGCAAGAGCTCAGGGTGTCGATTCTTCGCGAGCTCGGAGTTGACAGCTATTCTGACTGACGTCGCCGCGCTGTGGAGTGACACAGCATCCTATGCCGCTCCGTTCTCACTTCTCCTGCCCTCTGCCGCGCAACCTCGCGCCGCCTGCGCCTCCGTCCCAGCAATCCGCCCAGTGCCGACACGCTCGGAAAAGAGGTGTTAGCATTCAGAGGGAGGGAGATTTGCACGCGGGCGATGACAACGAATACAACAGTCGCTGAGAACGACGGGCGCAGGGAAGTTTCGGCGCACAGTGTCGTCTCCATCCGAGGGGTCACCAAGTCTTTCGGCGCGACGCTGGCTGTCGACCGCGTCGATCTCGATCTGCGCTCCGGCGAAGTGCACGCGCTGGTCGGCGAGAACGGCGCCGGCAAGTCGACTCTCATGCGCGTGCTTGCCGGCTTCCATTCCGATTACTCCGGCACCATCGCCATCGACGGAGAGCAGATCCACATCCTGCATCCGCGCCAGGCCCGGGCGCTGGGCATCGCGCTCGTCCATCAGGAGCTGAGCCTGCTCCCCGAGATGACGGTGGCCGAGAACATCTTCCTCGGCCGCGAGCCGTACGGGGCCATTCCAGGAGTGATCAGCCGGCGGGCGATGGAGGAGCGCTCGCGCGCGTTGTTCCGCGAGCTCGGGATCCAGCTCGATGCGGCGGCCAGGGTGGATCGGCTGAGCATCGCCGAGCGCCAACTGGTCGAGATCGCAAAGGGGGTATCCGCCAATCCGCGCGTGCTGATTTTCGACGAACCCACCTCGTCTCTGACCTATCACGAAACGCGCGAACTGTTCCGGGTCATCAACGGACTGACCGCGAAGGGGACGGCGATCGTCTACATCTCTCACAAGCTCGACGAGATCTTCGCGGTCGCTCATCGCGTCACCGTGCTGAGGGATGGGGCGCGGGTGGCAAGCGCGCCGGTCGATGAGTGGACGCAGGCGCGACTGGTGAACGCGATGGTGGGTCGCGATCTGTCCGCATTGTTCCCGCGCACGCCCTCCGCCCCGGGCGAGGTGCGCCTGGAGGTGCGTAACCTGACGCGACGCAGCGCGTTCCGCTCCATCTCATTCCACGTTCGCGCCCGCGAGGTGGTCGGCCTCTACGGTCTGATCGGCTCCGGGCGCACCAGCCTCGCCGAAGCGCTGTTCGGCATGGCTCCCGCAGACGCGGGCGAGATCCTCGTCGACGGCGAGCCGGTGGCAGTCCGCTCACCGGGCCGGGCGCTGGCTCGCGGCATTGCGATGGCGCCGGAGGATCGGCGTGCGCGCGGGCTGGTGCCGATGCTGTCGGTAAAGGTGAACATGTCGCTGAGCGCGCTCGCTGCGCTGACCCAGGCCGGCTTCATCGCACGCTCGCGAGAGCTGAGTGCCGTCGAGCGCCTCATCGGCAGGCTCTCGGTGCGCGCCGCCTCGCACAGTCAGGAAGTCGCGATGCTCTCCGGAGGCAACCAGCAAAAGGTGGTCCTCGCCCGCGCGCTGATGGTCGGGCCGAAAGTCCTGATCCTCGACGAGCCCACCCGTGGGATCGACGTGGTCGCCAAAGCCGAAGTGCACGCGGCCATCAACGACCTCGCTCAGCAGGGCCTGGCGGTGCTGATGATCTCCTCGGAGCTGCTGGAAATCCTCGGCATGAGCGACCGCGTGCTGGTGATGCGCGACGGCGCCATCGTGGGCGAGATCGCACGCGCGCAAGCCAGTGAAGAGCGCCTGGTCGCAATGGCCGCGGGGGTCGCCGCCGCCGCGGAGTCGACTGCATGAGCAGCGTGCTCCCAGGCGGCACCGCCCGCTCGCACCTGACGCTCACCGCGGCTTTGCGCGACTACGGCATTTACTTCGCGCTCGCCCTGCTCATCGCTTACTTTTCCATCCGGATACCGGAATTCCGCACCACGGAGAATGCGCTGCTCATTCTTCTGCAGGTCTCGGTGATCGGGGTGATCGCCATCGGCATGACATTCACCATCATCACCGCCGGCATTGACCTTTCCGTGGGATCGCTGCTGGCCGTGGCGGGGGTGATGTCGGGCGTGTTCGCGCAGAAGGATCCAACGCTCTCGAACATCGCGCTCGCCTTGTCGTTGCCGATTCTGATCGGGCTGCTCGGCGGGGCGATCAACGGGCTGGTCATCGCCTGGGCGGGCGTGAACGCGCTGATCGTAACGCTGGGGACGCTCACCGCTTATCGGGGCTTCGTGGTCTGGTACCGCGTCAATCCGATCTACGATCTGCAGCCCTACTACAGCGTGATCGGCCAGGGAGCGATCGGTCCGGTGCCCATCCCCGTGCTGATCCTCATCTTCATGGCGGTGGTGGCAGCCATCGTGCTCAACTTTACGCGCTTCGGCCGCTACGTTTACGCGGTGGGCGGCAATCGCGAGGCGGCCAAGGCGGCGGGCATCAACGTCGAGCTGGTCACCTTCGCCGTGTATGTCATCAGCGGGTTTTGCGTCGGCTTGGCCGGGCTCATCTTCACCTCGCGCCTGATGGCGGCTCAAGCCATCTCCGGGCAGGGATTCGAGCTGCAGGCGATCGCCGCGGCCGTGGTCGGCGGCGCTTCGCTGTTCGGCGGCCGGGGCCGCATCAGCAATACGATCGTGGGCGCGCTCATCATGGGCGTGTTGTTCAACGGGTTCGTCATGTTAGACGTGCCGGCACCGATCCAGCAGATGTCGATCGGCGTTATCATCATTGCGGCCGTCTGGCTCGACGGAATCCTGCGCAAGCGGCGTCGCTGAGAGGGCGTCGTCAGCGTGGGTATGGCAAGGCTGGCAGGGGCCGGCGCTGACGGGTAGCAAGGGGCATTCGAACAATATCGGAAGAGGAGGAACAAACATGCGGAACAAGCTGATCGTGTCGATGACGGTTCTGGCCGGTGCGCTGCTGGCCGGCGGGACCGTGCAGGCCCAGGAGAAGAAGCCCACCATTGGGATTTCCTATCAGAACCTCGCGTTTCCATACGTGGCCGCGCTGCAGAAGGCCGCCCAGAACACGTGCTCGGCGCTCAAAGTGCAGTGTATCGAGGCCGACGCGGTCAATGACACCGACAAGGAACTGAAGAACGTCGAGAGCATGCTGGCCAAGGGCATCGACTGCCTCGCCTTCGAGGCGGCGAGCTTGAAGGCGTCGCGTGCTTCGATCGACGCCGCCGCCAGGAAGAAGGTGCCGGTCGTGCAGTTCAACGGCAAGGCCGACGGCGGCACCTACGTGACCTTCGTTGGCTCGGAACAGCCCGATTCGGGCGCCCAGCTCGCCGTCTTCCTCACCGACCTGTACAAGAAGCTCGGGAAGCCGACATTGAAAGGCATCTACCTGCGTGGGGTCGCCGGGCAAGTCACGGACATCGCGCGCAACGACGGGATGAAAAACGGCTTGAAGTCGGCCAACCTGCTGGACAAATTTTCCTTCACCGAACAGCACGCCGACTACGATCGCGGCAAGGGGCAGAGCGTCACCGAGAGCCTGCTCACCAAGGACAAGAGCTACGATTTCATCGTCGCCAACAACGACGACATGATCCTGGGCGCGGTGCAGGTGGTGCGTCAGTTCAAGCTGACCGGGAAGATCCACATGGCCGGCGTGGACGGCCTGCCGGAAGCCCTCGATGCCATCAAGAAAGGCGAGCTCGACGCGACCGTGTTCCAGGATCCGGAAGGCCAGGGCGGCGGCGGCGTATGGGGCTGCTACCTGGCGCTGCAAGGCGTGAAACTGCCCAAGGACATCCTGATTCCCTTCAAGCTGGTGACCAAGGACAACGTGGATGAGTTCATGGCGATCGCCAAGCGCGTGTACGTGAAGTAGCGTGCAGCCGGGAGCCGCGCCTCGGATCGCGGCTCCCGATCGAGGGCCATCAAGCTGTCGTGACGTTGGAGGGAAGCATCATGGATGTGCGATCGATAGAGCAGGTTCCAGCCTCGCCCGAGCATCAGGGGACGGTGCCGGTGTGGTGGCTGTTCAAGCCGCGTGAAATGCGCGAGGAGACGCTCGGCGGCTACCTCGAGCTGGTGAGCGAGTTCGAAGTGATGGGCGGCGGTGAAGTTCATCCGCACCAGCACCACACCATCGAGTTCTACTACGTGATCACCGGCCGCGGCATCATGGTCGTCGAGGGCGAGGAGCGCGAGATCCGCCAGGGCGATCTGGTCAAGATCCCGGCCGACGCCGTTCACAGCCTGCGCCCCGTCAGTCCGAACGCCTCGATACGCTGCCTCGCCTTCGCAGTGGGTCTCAAGGACACCCAGGCGGTCAACTACTCGTCGGAATAGCGCGCTTCCGGTTGCGGTCGACTTTGTATCTCGGCGCGACACCTACTGAAGACGAGGCGCCTCATGGCAGAAGCGTGCGTGTATGTAGGCCTGGCTGGTGACACCGGTCCGGGTTGGCCGTTGAGCACGGGGCTCTATCGCAGCCGCGGCGGCAGAGGCGCCTGGGAACCCATTGGCGAGGCGCTCTCTCCTGCTCCGCAAGTGCGCGCGATCGCGGCCGACCCGAGACGCCCTGGGCGGGTGACGATCGGAACGCAGACAGGTCTGCTTCGCAGCGAAGACTACGGTGAGCATTGGAGGCTGCTGAGCGCTCCCCGCCCGGAGCTCGCCGTCTGGTCTTTGCTCAATCACCCGCGCGAGCCGAATACCATGCTCGCAGGGTACGAGCCGTGCGCAATCTACCGCACCGCCGACGACGGGGTGAGTTGGCACGAGCTCGAGATCGATGCGGCTTTCCCCGACATCACGCTCAATCCCGAACCGCAGCCGAAGCGCGTGACCGGGATGGCCATCGATCCCAACGAGCCGGAGGCGATCTACGCGAGCATCGAAGTCGGTGGGCTGCTGCGCAGTCTCGACGGCGGGCGAAGCTGGAGCTGCGTGACAGACGGACTTTACATCGTGGACGACGCGGTCGATCTGCACCGCGTCGTGGTGGACCCGGCACGCGCCGGAGTGGTCACGCTCATCGGGCGCATCGGGACGTTCCGCAGCCATGATCGCGGCGCGCACTGGAAGAGGCTGCCGGTTCCGACGCTCACGTCTCGCGGAACCTACTGTCGCGATCTCGTGCTCGCCCCGGATGACCCGAACGTCGTGTACGTGGCCGCGGGCACAGCGTTCGACGGTGACCAGGGCGTGGTGTTCTCCAGCGCGGACGACGGTCGGAGCTGGAGCACGATGGATTTCGGCGTGACGCCGAAGAGCACGATGTTCGTATTCGCGATCGATGTGCAGCAGCCGGAACACCTTTACTGCGCGTCGAATGGGGGCGAATTTTTCTGGTCCCGCGATCGCGGCTGCAAGTGGACCGCAAACCCGCTGCCGGCAGATGCCACCCGAGTCTATTCGCTTGCAGTAGGTCCTTGAACGCTTAGGAGGAGCCATGTCGATTCAACGCTTTCAGGCCGGCCCGCGCATGAGCCAGGCCGTCGTTCACGGCGACACCGTCTATCTCGCCGGACAGGTCGCCGATACACCCGTGCCGTCCGTGGCAGAGCAAACTCAGCAGGTTCTCGCGAAGATCGATCGACTGCTGAAGGAAGCCGGCACCGATAAGTCGAAGCTGCTGTCCGCCAATATCTGGCTGGCGGACATCAGCCGCTTCCAGGAGATGAACCAGGTGTGGGACGCCTGGGTGTCTCCAGGGAACGCCCCCGCCCGAGCAACGGTTCAATCGACGCTCGCTCGTCCCGGCAATCTGGTGGAAATCATGGTCGTGGCTGCGACAGCCTGATCAGTCGTTACAGGGGCAGCGCGTACCGAGTCAACCGAGCCCATAGAGCTGGCGCGCGTTGTCGCAGAGGATGCGGCGGCGCGCGCCGGGGGGGACGGCATTGAAGTTGTCCTCGATCGCCTTCTGCGACTCGGGCCAGGTGCTGTCGGCGTGCGGGTAGTCCGAGGCCCACATGACGCGATCATCCCCGAGGGTGTCCAGCAGGCGCAGCCCGGCGTGGTCGCTCTGGAAGGTGGCCCAGATCTGGCGCCGGAAGTAAGCGCTCGGGGCCATGGCGAGTGCAAACCCGCCTTGGCTGCGCCAGAACTCTGGCGCGTCGAGGAATTTACGATAGGTATCGTCCATCCTCTCCAGCATGTAAGACAGCCAACCGATTCCCGTCTCTGCGAGAACGATCTTCAAGCTGCGGTAGCGCTCCAGGGCCCCCGAGAAGATCACAGCCGCGAGCGCCTCGTCCATCCGGAGCGGCGATGCCGAGACGCGCACCCCATGCACCCGGGGTCTGCGGCCTTGGGTCCGCTGAACGCGACCGTACGCAACCCGCCACCCAGGTGGAAGCCGATCGGGATGCCGCTCTCGGCCGCGGCCTCCCACAGTGGCTCCCACCCCTCGTCCCAGAGCGGGGTCTCCACGCGCGCGGCGAGCAACAAGAGCCCGAGTCTCGCTGGTCAGCCACGGGCCCGGGCGCAACGACAGGATCACGAACTGGAGGGCGTCCGCAAGCGCGACTTGACAGCGCGTGCTCCTGCACTATGATCAAGACGGGGTCAAAGAAAACGCCGCGTCTCGATAGACAGCGGGTCCGGCCCTTGTCATCAACCGGAGGAGGATGCACATGTTCACCATACCCAGACTGCGGCGGGCGCTCATCGCCGCCCCGTTACTGCTGTCACCGCTACTGTCGCAACCGGCACATGCCGACCCGCCTGCCGTTACCGAACAGATGCTGCTCAACGCCGCCAACGATTCGAGCAACTGGCTCATGTACGGCCGGGACTATGCCAATACGCGCTACAGCCCGCTCGCCCAGATCAACGGTGGCAACGCCGGGCGCTTGCAGCATGCATGGAGCTTCAGCTTCGGTGTGCTCGACGGCCAGACCACCACACCCCTGGTGAATGGCGGCGTGATGTACGTCACCAGCTCCTGGAGCAAGCTGTTCGCCCTCGACGCCAAGACCGGCGAGATGCTATGGCGCTACGACCATCCGCTGCCCGACGATATCGCCAAGTACGCCTGCTGCGACGTGGTGAACCGCGGCGCCGCTTTGTATGGAGACAACGTGTACCTGGCCACGCTCGACATGCACGTGGTGGCCCTGGACGCGAAGACCGGCAAGGTGACCTGGGATGCCACGCTGGACAACTACAAGAAGGCCTACACCTTCACGGTGGCGCCGCTCATCGTGAAGGGCAAGGTGATCGTGGGCAGTTCCAACGGCGAGTACCCGGTCCGCGGTTTCATCGCGGCGCTCGATGCCGGCAGCGGCAAGGAGGTATGGCGCACCTACACCGTGCCGGGCCCGGGTGAGCCGGGCAACGACACCTGGGGCGGCGACTCCTGGAAATTCGGCGGCGGGTCCGCCTGGGTAACCGGCTCCTACGATCCCCAGCTCGGCCTGCTGTACTGGGGCGTAGGCAATCCGGCGCCGGACTGGGACGCGGATGCGCGGCCGGGAGACAACTTGTACTCCAACTCGGCCTTGGCGCTGGATCCAGACACCGGCGCGATCAAGTTCCATTTCCAGTACACGCCCCACGACGTGTGGGACTACGACGGCGTGAACGAGAACATCCTGGTCAACGCGCGCGGGAAAAAAGCGTGGATACACGCCGATCGCAACGGCTATCTCTACACCATCGATCGCACCAACGGGAAGTTCCTCGCCGCCCGGCCGATCTCCGAGGTGAACTGGGGCACGCTCGACGCGAACGGCAGGCCGACCGTGAACCCTGCCAAGGTACCCACCCGCACGACGAAAGCCATGGATGTGTGCCCCGGCCCCAACGGCGGCAAGGAGTGGAACCCGATGGCCGCGAGCCCGCAGACCGGCCTGGTGTATATCCCGGTGCGGGAGGTGTGCGTCACCGATCTGCAGAGCCTGCATCAGGAGCCCGCTGAAGGCGAGCCGTACTGGGGGGTGAAGGAAATCCGCTTCAAGAAGGGTTACGGCAAGCTCACCGCGGTGGATATCGAGACCGGCAAGACGGTGTGGGACGTGCGTATGCCCTCGCCCGTAATGAGCGGGGTCCTCGCGACGGCCGGCTCGGTGGTCTTCGCCGGCACGCCAGAAGGAGAATTCATGGCCTTCGACGCGAAGACCGGGCAGCAGCTCTATAGCCATCGCGTCGGCTCCGGCATCGTCGGCGGCGTGATGACCTACGCGGTGGACGGCAAGCAGTACGTCGCGGTACCTTCGGGCTTCGGCGGCTGGGTCGGCTGGGCCACGATCGGCGGTGGCGGCGCACCGCACTTGAAGAATTTGCCGAAGGGCGGATCGTTGCACGTGTTCGCCTTGTCCCAGTGACGTATCGACGCTGGATGTGCGGCTGCGAAGCGAGTCCGCAGCCGCACCTTTCCAGCGTCCGTCGCTCCGCATGCGCAGCGCTCGTGCTGACATTGATGGCGGCCCCCTGCCCGGCTGAGGACGACGAAACCAATCCCTATGCCGGCGACTCTGCAGCGGCGCAAGAAGGCCAGACACTTTTCGCCCGTAGCGGCTGCGTGCCCTGTCATGGTCTCAATGCCGAAGGCGGCGTCGGCCCGAACCTGGTCGATGACGAATGGATCTTCAAATTTTCACCCGGGATGGTCTATCGCACGATCCGCAACGGGCGGCGCGGCACCGTCATGCTAGCCTTCAAGGACCGCCTGACACCGGAGCAGACCTGGAAGATCGTCGAGTTCCTGCTCGCCAAGGGCCGCGAGCTGAAAGCCAACCCGGCCAAGTGAGTCGCTGGCTGACGCCGAACTGGATCGCCGGTGCCCGTGCGGCCCGGCGTTACAGCGCTCAGGCGGGCTGATCGAGCGTGGGGGCGCTGTCCTGCAACGTCAGTCGGCGCAGGTCGCGCTTGAATTGTCGATCGTCGAAGTGGCGCGCGCGATGCATGGTGCAGCGATTGTCCCAGATGACCAGATCGTGCAGGCGCCAGGTGTGGCGATACACCAGCTCACGTTGAGTGGCGTGCTCGGTCAGATCCCGAATCAGCACCATCGCTTCGGGCCGCGGCCAGCCGTGAATCGTCCCGATGTGCGCAGACAGGTAGATGCTGCGGCGGCCGGACCCTGCGTGCCTGCGCACCAGACGCTGCGGCACCGGCGCGAACTCCCCTCGCTCTTCCTCGGTGAAGGCGTCGAAGCCGAGCAGAGCGCGCGAGTACACCAGAGAATGGTCGCACACCAGTCGCTCGATCATTGCCTTGGTCGCATCGGGCAACGTGTCCCACGCCGCGCGCATGTCGGCAAACTCGGTCTCTCCGCCCTCGGGCGGAATCACCCGAGCGTGGAGCATCGAGTATTTGGCGGGCGTGGGCTTGAAGCTGCTGTCGCTGTGCCAGAGGCGGTTGCCCAGGTTGAACATGCGGCGGCGGTCCTCGGTGGCGAGGATGGACCCGTCAACCTCCAGGTTGGAGATGTCCACCATCTCGCGGTGCTTCAGGCGCTGAAGATGCGCGTCGACCACCGCGGGCGACGGCTCGAGCGGCCCCAGCGCTCGCGCGAAGGCAAGCTGCTGATCGTCGTCGATGCATTGATCGCGCAGCACTACGACGGCGTACCTGTTCATGGCATCGTCGATCTGCGTGACCAAGTGCGGGCTGCATGGATCGCGCAGGTCGACGCCGAGCACTTCTGCGGTGAACACCGGGTGCAGAGGCCGAATGTCGAAACCCATAACGTTCGTCTCCTGTGGTCGACCGAATTGTACCGCGTCAGGGGCGGGGTGCGGTTCGAGAGGACAGGTCCGATGTAGCCGGCGCCGTCCACGGACGGCTTACTGTATCCTCCCAGCCAGACAAGACCAGGAGGGGCGCGATGTTCGCATGGCTGAAAGAGCTCGATGCGCGGGAGCGGAAGACCCTGATCGCGGCGATGGGAGGCTGGGCGACAGACTCGATCGATGTCATGGTATTCACCTATGTGATTCCGACATTGATCGCGCTGTGGGGCATGTCCAAGGTCGAAGCCGGTTGGATCACCACCGCCACGGTGATCAGTTCCGCCATCGGCGGGTGGTTGGCCGGTGTGCTGGCCGATCGATTCGGTCGCGTGCGCATCCTGCAATTGACCATCCTCTGGTTCGCGTTCTTCACCTTCCTGTGTGGCTTCACCAACTCCTTCGAACAATTGCTGGTCACCCGTGCGTTGCAGGGGTTGGGCTTCGGGGGAGAATGGGCGGTCGGATCGGTGCTGATCGGCGAGATGATCCGGCCCGAGCACCGGGGCAAGGCGGTGGGAACGATGCAAAGCGGATGGGCGATCGGTTGGGGCGTGGCGAATCTGCTATTCCTGCTCCTGTTTTCTTTCTTGCCGGAACAACTGGCATGGCGAGCGCTGTTCTGGTCGGGGATATTGCCGGCGTTGCTGGTGCTCTACATCCGCCGCAACGTGCCGGAGCCGGACGTGTACAGCGCGACAAAAGCGAAAGCCCAAGAACGAGGCAGCCACTTCATGGAGATCTTCTCCCCGGGCTTGCTGAAGATCACCGCGCTCACCAGCCTGATGGTGACCGGAATGATGGCCGGATACTTCGCGACGTTCTTCTGGCTGCCCACTTTTCTCAAGACCGAACGCGGGCTGTCGGTGCTCAACACCGGCTATTACACCTTTGTCGTGATACTCGGATCCTTCCTCGGTTACATCGCGGCAGCCTACGCATCCGATCACCTGGGGCGCAAGAACACTTTCTTTCTGTTCGCGGCAGGCTCGGCCGCGATCGCCGTGGTGTACACGATGATCCCGATCGACAACACCTGGATGCTGTTCCTCGGGTTTCCGTTGGGGTTCTTCGTTTCGGGAAACTTCAGCGGCTGCGGCCCGTTTCTGACCGAGCTTTACCCGAGCCGGGTGCGTGGTTCCGGTCAGGGCTTTGCCTACAACTTCGGACGTGGAATGAGCGCGTTTGCAACGCCGCTGGTCGGCTATCTCAGCAACACCATCACCCTGGGCAAGGGAATCGGCGTGGTAGCGGTGACAGGCTTCGCGGTAGTGATCATCATGGTGGCGCTGTTGCCCGAAACGCGCGGAAAGATCCTGGTTGCCTACGACTGAGAGGATTGGGCGAGGCCGAGCAGTCGCGGGTTGCGCTTGGGCTTTCGAACCCTCCTGTTTGGAGTGAGCCCTGCATGCAGGGGAGGGCTGCCTGGATCAAAACACCCATTCGGCTGAGCAACCGGACTCGAGCGACGATTCTCAGCGCCTGCATCAGGCTCTGTTAGTCTCTGTGTCGTTTGCCGCTGTCCTTTGGGCGGTCAAAATCTCAGAGGAGCTCCTGGGGCTCGAGCTGGCCACGTACGGCATCTATCCACGGCGGCTCAGCGGCCTTGTCGGCATCCTGACGGCCCCGTTCATCCATGGCTCGGTTGCGCATCTGCTCTCCAACACGGCACCCATCATCATCCTTGGGGCAGCCCTGCTGTATGGCTACCCGAAGTCGGCCAGAATTGCCTTGCCCGTACTCTTCTTCGGGGCGGGATTGGGCGTGTGGCTGTTTGCAAGGGAGTCGTACCACATCGGCGCAAGCGGACTGGCGTTTGGCATGATGTTCTTTGTGTTCGCCATCGGCGTGGTGCGATGGGATCGGCGGGCCATTGCGCTTTCCTTGATCGTGTTCTTTCTGTACGGCGGCATGGTCTGGGGCGTGTTCCCTGGCGACCCGGGTATCTCCTACGAATCTCACCTGTTCGGGGCGTTGCTGGGCACGGCTCTGGCCGTGCTACTACGAAAACTCGATCCGGAGCCGGCACCCAAGCGATACAGCTGGGAAGACGAAGTAGACGATCCGGAAACCGAGGACTGATGCTCCCCCCGCAGGGACTGGAGGACGCACCGACGCGCGCGTTCAGTTGTCGTCGCTGCTTGGCCTGGCAGTCGCCTTCTGGAAGTCATAGCGCACACCGACCCAGATTCCGCGCGGCGCGCCGGGTGAGCGGAACTGCTCTGGACCGGCCGACGCAGGATCGTACGTGAACCCGGGGCCGCGGAAGAAGTTCTGGCCGAGGATGCCGAAGGTCTCGTAGTTGCGGTTGAAGAGATTGGTGATCTTCGCGAAGAATTGCAGCTGGTCGGTGACGTTCCAACGGCCGTCGAGGTTCACGACCGTATAGCCGGGCACGGCTCCGTTGACGTCCTTGTTGTTCTCGTCCCCGCGCGCAAACTGGCTGCTGGCATAGACCAGATTCACGCCGGCGGACAGCGTCGGCCTGAATGCGTAATCGGCGCGCACCTTGAAGTTGTGGCGCGGAATTCCGGGGATACGGTCGCCTGGAGAGACCTGGATGTTGCCGGCGTCCGCGCTGGAGTTGTTCGGACTGTTCTCGGTGAACGCGGATTGATAAGTGGCGTCGATGTAGCTGTAGGCCGCGCGCACGGCGAGTTTGTCGAAGCCCTGCTGAATCCCGAGCTCGAGCCCCTGACGACGGGTATTGCCGACGTTCTGAAAGAACCCGGCGGTGTTGGACGCGGAAGCCGTGATGAACTGGATGTCGTCGCGTAGATCCGTCCGGAAAATGCTCGCGCTGTAGGAAGTCTTCGGAGCCAGCATGCCGCGTGTGCCGAGCTCCCAGGTCCGCGACACGACGGGCTTCAGTGGCGGGTCGGAGAGAAAGGCATTGGGTAGAGTACAAGGCGCGGCCGGGTTGGCGCACGTGAGCTCCATCGGGGTCGGTGCGCGCATGCCCTCGTTGTAGGTGATGTAGGTGTTGAGCGCCTTGCTGGGGTTGTAGTTCAGGCCTACCGCCGGGTTGAATCGAACGAACACGCTGTCGCCATTGAGCGCCGGTGTCGAACCGGTCTCGTCGCGGACGCTGACCGACGCGTGGTTGTAGCGGCCCGAGAGCGTGAGGTGCGTGATCTCGTTGATCGACAACGTGTCCGTGAAATAGAGGCCGGTGTAGGTGTTGGTTCCTTCCACGTCCGTGATGACGCTGAAACCATCCACTCCGATCGTGTTGCGATCGCTGGTGAAGACGGCATCCTGCGACGATTGAGTAAAGCGCGTGTCGCCGTGATCGTAGCTGGTACCAACTGTGAGTTTGTTGTCGAAACCGCCCAGCGGTCGAAGCAGCGAGAACTGGACGGTTCCGCCGTAGGTCGACTGGTCGGTGGCGCTCTCCACATTCGACGCGGGACAATCGGATGGGCATGCTCCACCGGTGAAGTTGTCGCTGGTGTTGCTGTTGAAGTTGAAGACCTGCAGCTTGCGATAATAGACGTTGCCGGTGAGGATCTGATCCTTGGTCAGAACCTTGGACAACCGCAGGTTGACGAAATCCAGCCGATTGGTCGTGAAGTCGGGGTACGTATAGGCCAGCTGGCGGCCAGCGTCGAGCAGCGACAGCGGGCTCGCTTGCGTGCCGTGCAGGATATTGTCCGCGTAGTTGTAGGAGAGGTCGGCATCGAAATCGGAGGTCTGATAGCCGATCTTGCCGAAGAGCTGTTGCAGCCTGCTCGGGGAGTGGTCGCGCCACCCGTTCTCATCCAGATAGTTTCCAGTGACGAAGAAGTCCCAGGGCCCCTTGCTGCTG
>JBGPMS010000073.1:0-17324 GCA_041487115.1 Gammaproteobacteria bacterium | reverse complement strand
CGGGGTCAACACGGTTGCCGGGTCCTGCACCTTGAGGGGGATGACCCCGTAGAGCCGGATCGGGCGATCGTTGTCCTTGCCCTGGTGTGGCTGTATCAGCGTGACGGTCACGTACACGTTGGGGCTCATGCCCGCGGTCACCGGGACCTCGAACCTGGCTTTGCCCTTGGTCAGCTCGAGCCAGCGGCTGTCCAGCACCTTCGTGCCGTTCTCGATGGTGACGAGCGCGCGGCCTTGAGTCGCCTCGGGCAGTTGCACGACCGCCGTTTCTCCGACCTTGTATTCGGGCTTATCGGACGAGAAGCTGAGCACGTTGGCGCCCGCACCGCCTTCCTCGCGCGCGCGCCCGGCCCAGCCCGGCCAATCGATGTAGAACACCTGGCCGGAGCAGTGGCCGCCGTCGGCATCGCAGGCCCGCACCAGGTAGCGGCCCCACTCGGGATACTTGATCTCGAAGTCGAAGCTGCCCACACCGTTCTGGGTCGCGATCTCGCCCTGGTGCACGGGTGAGCTGTGCTCGCCCTTGGCATACTGGGCCAGCGACTCCTCGGTCTTGTCCCACCACCACTTCCACTCGATCTTGTAGATCGTCACCTGTACCTTGGGCAGCGAAATCGGGTTGCCGCGGGCATCCAGGGTCGCGATCGACACGACGTGGGTCTTGTCCGTCAGCAACATGTTGCGGGGCTGATCGCCCTTGGGGAGCTTGACGCCGACGAAGCTCGCATACGGATAGAACGCCATGCTGGTCTGCGACGAGCTGAAGGCCCCGCCTTCCTCGAACACGCGCGTGGCGAACTGTGCCGACAGCATGCCCGGCGAATCTCCGCCCGGAAGCAGTTCGTGCTCGAAGGCGGCATGGCCCTTGGCGTCCAGCGTGCCTTCGTAGACGGTCTGCTGATCTCCCTTGAACTGCCGCGTCGGATCGTCGAAGGCGTAGTCGGCAAAGCGCGCGAAGCTGGTCGGCACCGATTGCAGCCGCACCGACACGTCGGCTTTCAGCCCGCCGGCCGTGGCCCCATGCAGCCACTGCGCCTCCAACTGGCCCTTCAGCGGCATGTCCTGCGCGTACAGCGCGTCCTTGCCCAGATCGAGCTCGACCTTGAGGCGATTGGGCGCCACCGTCTCGATCTTGAGCATCTTGCTGAATACGCTGCCGCCGAGCTGCGCCTTGGCGGTCCAGTTTCCAGTCGGCGCGTCCTCCGCGGTTTTCAACGTGAAGACGTAGAAGCCTCCGACCGGCTTCGTATTCGTGACGCTCTGGATGAGCTGGCCTTGCGGGTTAAACAGGTTCATGGTCACCGGGTGGTTGGCCGGGATCGCCGCGTCCTTGTCCTGCAGCACGAAGGTAAGATGGATGTCGTCGCCGGGACGCCATACGCCGCGCTCGCCATAGATCGTGCCCTTGATGCCGGCCTCCACTTTTTCGCCGCCGACGTCGAAGTGGCTGACGGGCAGTGCCGAGCCCGCATTGATCTTGAGATAACCTTTCTGCCCGCCGTGCTCCGCCGTCAAGTAGAAGGGCGTGCCCTGCGCATCTAGCTCCGCGAAGCCATTGCCGTCCGTCGTGCCGCTCGCGATGGCCTGGTCCTGGAAGTTCATCAGCTTGAGGCTGACACCGCCCAGCGGCTGTGCAGTCTGAAGACTGGTGGCGACCACGTGCACCTTGCCGCGCTGATCACGCTTCACCAGCAGGCCGATATCGGAGCCCAGGTAGTTGCGCGAATCGCGGATGCCGGCGGCGAATTTGTAATAGGCGTCCTTGCACGGGTTCTCCCGATCGGACCAGGTGCTCTTGTCGCGGTTGTTGCCGTTGTAGTCTTCGGCGTAGTCCCAGCTGCTCGCCTCCTTTACGTTCAAATCCTCGCTGTTGCCGAGCGGGTCTTCCTTCACCACCGGAACGGTGTTGTCTTCCGCCGTGCAGGCGTACGCGGAGTTGGTGCGGTTGATGGACAGGGTGAGCCGGAACAACCCGCCGGGGTTGTCCTTCATCAACTGGGTGGCGTCCAGGTTGTAGCGGGTCCAGGTGTCGGCAGACACGGTGGGCAAATGGATCGTCTTGCGCCACAGAAAGCGGCCGACGCGATCCAGGTCCTGCTCGCCGTCCAGCTTGTTGGTCTGCAGAAAACGGCCGACGTTGTTGTCGTAGATGCGAAAGGCCGTGACCTGCACCGAGCGCACGTTGACGGCTTCGAAAGGAACGCTCAGAACGGCGTTGTCGGGCAGGATCACGCCCTTGCCCGCGAAGCGCACCTGCGGCCGCTCGCTGGCGAAGGACAGGGTCTGCTGCACAGTCTCGCCCAGCCGCTCACCGCGGCTGTTGCGCAGCGCGCCGTCCAGAGCTACGACGACCCTGCCGGCGAACCGCTTTTCCGGATAGATGTGAATGGCATTGCCTTCGACTCGGATCTTGCCCTGCCCCTGGTCGACCTGGACCAGGCCGTTCAGGTTCTGACGCGTATCCAGCGCGTCGGAGAAGGCCACCACGATGTGCTGCGGCGGGTCCTGGATCGGCTGCATCTGGGTGACCTTGAATACGGCCAGCGCGGGCACCTCCAGGTCCTGGCCGCCTCTCCGCTCGACGCCGATGGCTGCGCCGTTCCAGGAAAGCGCGAGGCGTTCGCTGCGGGCGATGCGGTCGATGGTGAACTCGTGGCGGCGGCCGTCCTCGCCGTGATGCCAGCCGAGCTTCAGGTCTTTGCCTGCGAGCCTGGCGCCCAGCATGCTTTCGATCCGGTCGGCGTCTTCGGAATCTGCGGTCACCAGCGTTCCGGTGAGCATCATCTCCTTGCTGTTCCCCGGACTCACGTTGAGCCCGGCGACCTTGACCTCGAAGTCCGACTGGATGGCCTGGAACGTGAACTCGTAGCTGTCGAGGTTGTCGGCCAAGGTCATCAGCGCGCGCGCTTTGACCTTTACCTTGTACCAGCCCCCCGGCTTCAGGTCCTCGCTCGGTGCGATCACTATCTCTCGGTCGCTGGCGAAGGTGGTTGTACCCTTGACCGCTGGCACGACGTCGACGAACTGCTCGGCGGATTTTCCGACGGCTTCCTTGCCGACAACGGCATTCACGAACAACACGCGAATCTTGCCGTGCCTCGAAACCAGGCCCGACGTGTGCGCGGCGATGTACATGCCCCACAATGGGTTCTGCGATCCGATGTCCGGAGGCTGGCCCGACGCGTTGCACCCGGCGAGGAGTATCGCGCTCATCCACAGAGTCAGCGATCGGATCAAGAACATACGGTTGGCCAGCGTTGTCATGCGGTGCTCCCTTGGTGTCGAGTGGAAGCTGCCGGACGCGGCCCTGGCTTTCTGCCCGGGTCACGATGCGCGCCGCAGCTTCAACGGGCGAATCTGTCGCCCGTGAAGTGCATTACACAGGGCCGGGGTGAAGCGGAGGTGGTGCAACTGTGGCGGGGTAACGCGGAATACGGGCGAACTGCGGGCGGGATCAGGTGTGCGCTTTCCGGGAGCAGGCTCCCACCACCCCGCCTGCTGCGCGGGCACCCCTCCTCGGGCAGGAGGGGAAGGATCTTTTTCTCCCCTCCTTTTCAAGGAGGGGTGGCGCGAAGCGCCGGGGTGGTTACGGGCGCTCGGCGCCAGCTAACTCCGGCTGAGGCTCGTACGTAGTCAAGTAGAGTTTTGCACCAAGCTGCTAGCGCTTATCGCGCGGCGGGCAGCTCGACGCTGCTCCGCTCGCTCAGGAACCCGGCGATCAGCGGCCAGTAGTGCGGATGCGTGTGGATCGTGTTGTGGTCCACGCCTTCCAGCAGTTCGAGACGTGTGGCACCGCCCCACGCTTCCAGCAATCGGCGCGAGCGCTCGGGTCGGACGAGCGTGTCCTGCGCCGCGACCAGCGCGAGCAGCGGGGCATGGATGAGCCGCGCGCGCGTATCGGATTCGAACCGGTGCCGGAGCAAGAGATCGACCGGCAGGAACGGATACACGCCGCGCGCCACCTCCACCATGCTGTCGAAAGGTGAAACCAGCACCACGCCCGCGACCGGGCGTTGCGAGGCGACATAGGTCGCTACCCCGGTTCCGAGGCTGCGGCCGACAACCACCACGCGGCGGGGGTCGATTTCCGCACGCTGCACGATCTTGTCATAGAGCGCGAGTGCGTCGCGATAGAGCGCCGCTTCCGATGGCCGACCTTCGCTCAAGCCGTAACCTCTGTAATTCACCAGCAGCGTCGCCCAATCGGGCATGCGCGCGAGCTCGGGCAACAGCCAGGATACTTCCTCGGCGTTGCCACCGAAGTAGAGGACCAGGGGCCAGGGGGCCGGCGACTGGCCGCGCAGCAGCCAGCCGCGCAGCCTTGTTCCATCGCCGGCGACCAGCTCGAATGCCTCGCTGCGCGGGACGGTACGTTGCAGGACACGAGCGCTGCCCTCGTCGAGCGGCCGGGGATAGAAGATCAAACGCTCCTGCGCGAGATAGACGAGCACGCAGAAACCGGCCACGAGCAGGGCCGCGGTGACGAGCAGTGGGAGGACAACGTCGCGCAGCCACACTACTTGATGCGCGCCAGCCGTGCCTTGCCCTTCTCCGCCGCATCGCTCTGCGGGAAGCGGGTGATGAGGTCCTCCAGCGTCTTACGCGCATTGGCGCTGTCGCCCATCGCAGCATAAGCGCTGCCCAGATTGAGCAGTGCGTCCGGGACTTTGGGGCTGTCGGGATAGTTGGCGATCAGCGCCTGCTGGGCGGCCGCGGCCGACTTGAAATCGCGCAGGTTGAACCAGGAATCGCCGATCCAATATTGCGCGTTGGCGGCCAGCGGATCACGGGGATAGCGCTTGACGATACCGTCGAATAACGCGATCGCGCCTTGGTAGTCGGCTCCCTTGTATGCTGCGATACCCGCATCGTAGGCTTTGCGCACCACGTTCTGCTCGGACGGCACCGGCGTGGGGGACGCAGAGCTGGTCGTAGCCGGCGGCGTGGGTGGGGTTGGCTTCACCGGAGGCGTGGGCGCAGTGGGCCCAGCGACACTCGTCGCGGGCATGCTGCTCACCGGCGGCGGGATGGTCCCGGCCGGCGCAGCCGCTTGCAGTTCCAGTCGCTTGATGCGGGCTTCGAGCTCGCCCCACTGCGGTTCGCGCTCTTTCGCGCCGTCGGATGCGACCTGTTGCTCGAGTCGCTTGACGCGGGCATCGAGGTCGGCGGCGTGGCTGTCCGCCTTCGCGCCAGAATCGCCGCTCTGCTGCTCGATGCGGCGCAGGCGCGTGTCGAGGTCGAGGTACATGTCGCGCTGGCGCTTCTGCGCATTCTCCAGTCCGTTGCTCAGCACCTCGAGCTGGCCGCGCAGCTTGCCGATCTCGGCCTGCAGCGCGTCGACCTGGTTCATGAGCTGGATGACACCCGGGTTGCGCGTGTCCGGCTGGGTCTGGGCGAACCCTGGCATCGGCTGGAGCGCAGCCGCGCCGATCAGCATAAGCAATGATAGCTGCCGCACGCGGACCGCGGCGGCTGTCATGAGAGGAAATGTGGCCATGGTTCGGCTCGAGTGGCGCAGCGGATCCGGCTCGATACCGCGGCCCGAACCGGGGCGATCCGCCCGAACGGCGGCGGAGCCTACTGCGGTGCGTCGATGCCGATGTAGACGATATCGCTGCGGCGGTTTTCTCCCCAGGCCTCCTCGTCGTGCCCCAGCGCCTTCGGCTTTTCCGAGCCGAAGCTGACGGTCTCGATCTGCTTCGGCGGCACGCCCAACAGCGTCATCGCGCGCTTGACCGAGTCGGCGCGGCGCTGGCCCAGCGCCAGATTGTATTCGCGGCTGCCGCGCTCGTCGCAGTTGCCCTCGATGCGCACCTTGAATTCCTTGTGCTCCTGCAGGAACTTGCTGTGCGCTTCGACCACCGCCTGGAATTCTTCCTTGATGTTGTAGGCGTCGAAGTCGTAGTAGATGCTGCGCTTGGAGAGCGCGCTGCCGGGATCCTTGAGCATGGAGGCAGGGTCGTTCAAGCTCTTCCCCGTCACGCCGGTTTCGGCCAGCGGCTTGACCACCGGCTGCTCGGCCTCGGCGGCCTTGCGCGCGGCCTCTTCCTGCTTGCGCTTCTGCTCTTCCAGTTGCCGCTTCAGCTCTTCCTGCTCCTGCCGGATGCGCGCCTGCTTGGCCGCGTCATCGGCCGTCTGCTTGTCCTTCTGCTCGAACAGGTCGCGCTGCTCGATGGCGGCCTTCTGCCCCTGCGTTCCGCCCTTGGAAGCGCAGCCCACCAGGAGCAAGGCGACGCACACGGCAACCAGAATCTGTCTCATCTGTTCACTCCTTCTAGCGATTTCCGACCAGCGGTCCCCACGCGGGCTCGCGCACATCCTGGGCGGATGCGGTGATTTTCTGCTTGATCCTGCCATCGCTCGAAACGGCGGCTAATATACCATGCCCCCCCACGATCGACGCGTACAGGATGAGGCGGCCGTTGGGCGCGAAAGCGGGTGAGCCGTCCAACGAGCTGTCGGACAGAATCTGCGTCTGGTGCGTGACCAGATCCGTCACCGCCAGGCTGTAGCGCCCCTGCATGCGTTGAATGAAGGCGAAGGATTTGCCGTCCGGACTGTAGCGCGGCGAGACGTTGTAGCTGCCCTCGAACGTCATGCGCTCGACGTTGCTGCCCGACGCGGTCATGCGGTAGATCTGCGGGCTGCCGCCGCGATCCGACGTAAATAGAATGTATTTTCCGTCCGGCGAGTAGCTGGGCTCGGTGTCGATGGCGTTGCTGTTGGTAAGACGCGTGACCCCGGTGCCGTCGACGTTGATGGTGTAGATCTGCGATATCCCGTCCTTCGACAGCACGATGGCGAGCCGGTTGCCATCCGGGTTCCACGCCGGTGCGCTGTTGATGCCGTCGTAGGCGGCCAGCACCCGCCGCGTTCCATCCACCAGGTTGTGAATGAAGACGATCGAGCGGCGCTGCTCGAAGGACACGTAAGCGATGCGCGTGCCGTCCGGCGACCAGGACGGCGAGATGATGGGCTCCTTGTGCGCCAGGATGAACTGGGAGTTGCCGCCATCGGCATCGGCCACGTGCAACTCGAAGCGCTGCGGGAACCTCGCTACGTAGGCGATGCGCGTGCCGAACACCCCTGGCTCGCCGGTGAGCTTCTCGTAAATGATGTCCGCGATCTTGTGCGCGATGGCGCGCATCTGCGGCACCACGATGGTATACGCGTACCCCACCGCCTGGCTTTCCTTGGCGGTGTCCAGCATGCGGAAGCGCACTTCGATCTTCCCGTCCGGGCGCTGGGCAACCTTGCCGATCACCAGCGTCTGGCTGCCGCGGTTCTTCCAGTAGCGGTAGTTCACCTCGGTGGGCTCGGACGGCAAGGGCCGCACGCTGCCGATCTCCTGCAACCGGAAGCGGCCGCTCCGCGCGAGATCCGCCGCTATGATCTGGCTGATACGCTGCTGGAATTTCTCCTCGTCGGCGAGCGGCAGGACGGTGATGGGGATCTGGTCGGCGCCGCCACCGATGATCTCGATGGTGAGCTGAGCGCGCCCCGTCGTTGCGGTGAGACACAGCAGCACGCATGCGACGACGTGCCAGGACCAGTGAGGTTTGTTGTCGGAGTATCGAGACGAGTCGGGTCTGCCGGGATTTTTCATTGGTACGAAAGTATAACGGTTCGCGGTCTCATTCGAGCGGCCGGAACTTGTAGTTCGCTTGCCGCAGTAGCTGGAACAGGTCGGGGTCGCTCGGCACCGGCAGCGGTTGCGCGGCGTGGATAGCACGCTCGACCGCTGCATCGTATGCGGGCACCCCGCTGCTCTTGACGAGCCTTACCTCCAGAACCTCCCCTCCGGGCAGCAAGGTCACGCTGTACACCGCCTCGGCGCTGCCGTTCATCCCGGGCGGCACCGCGACGCGGCTGTGGATCTTTTTGCGGATCCCGCCGATGTACTGATCCAGCTGCCGCTGCCTGGCTGCGGCAGCCTCCGCGACCGCACGCTTGCGCCCCTCCTCCTCGGCGCGAACCCTGGCCGCCTGCGCGAGCTTCTGCTGCTCCTCCAAGATGGCGCTGCGTCGCGTTTCGGCCTCTCTTTCCATGCGGCGCTCGTCCTCGCGCCGCGCCTCCTCCTGGCGCTTCTCCTCTTCTTTGCGCTGCGCCGCCTCCTGCCGCTTGAGCTCTTCTTGCCGCAGCTGCTCCTCGCGCCGCAGCGCTTCCTGCTCCTTGCGTGCCGCCTCTTTCTCTTTGCGCGCCTCCTCTTTCTTGCGCAGCTCGTCCTGGCGCCGCTCTTGTTCCGCCAGCTTCTGCTCGCGCAGCCTGCGCTGCTTGTCCTTCAGCTCGATCTCCGCCCGGCTGGGCTGCTCGGGCGGTGGCGTTTTCGCGACCGGCGCAGGCTTCGGCGGCTCGGGCGGCCGAACCTCAGGCTTTGGAGCGGGCGGCGCAGGCGGAGGTTCCGGAGCTGGACGGACAATCTGCTCCGGCTTCGGCGGCGGGATGTCCTGCCACAGGTCGACCACTACCGGCTCGGGCGGCCGTTGTTGCCACCGGATGCCGAACACGAGCAGCGTGATGAACAGGACGTGGACGGCAACGGCCAGGACACCGGAGGCGACGCGTCCCGGCTCCGGGTGGGTGCTGGTCATGGGCTCGGCTTGGCCAGCAGGCCCACCTTCCGGATCTGGTTGCGCTGCAAAAGATCCATGATCTCGACCACGTCGCCGTAGGGCAGGTCCTTGGCCGCGGCGATGACAACCGGCTGGTCGGGCTTTTCCTTCTGCTTCGCCCGCAGGAGCTTGACCAGTTCGTCCAGGCCGACTCTCCGCTCGGCCTGGCCGCGCTCGCGGTCGCGCAGGAACACCGCGTTCTTTTCCTTGATGACAATCTCGATGGGCGCGGCGGGCGGTGCGCTGCTGCGGCCGATGGAAGGCAGGTCGATCACCGTGGTGGCGATGAGCGGCGCCGTCACCATGAAGATCACCAGCAGCACGAGCATCACGTCGATGTACGGCACGACGTTGATCTCGTTCATCAGCCGGTGGCCCTTGCGGCGGGAGTAGGCGGCCATGCTGTCCTTGTCGCTCTAGGCTGGCCGAGCGCGACTTCGGCAAGACACAGCTCGAACCTTCACGCGCCGCCCCCGCCCTGCCGCTGCAGGATGTTGGAAAACTCCTCCATGAACGTCTCGAAGCGGGTGGACAGGCTGTCGATCCCGCGTGCGTAATAGTTGAACGCCACTACGGCAGGTATCGCCGCGAACAACCCGATGGCAGTGGCGATCAGCGCTTCGGCGATGCCGGGGGCGACGTTGGCGAGCGTGGCCTGGTGCACGTTGGCCAGGCCGCGGAAGGCGTTCATGATCCCCCACACGGTGCCGAGCAGGCCGATGTAGGGGCTGACCGAGCCGACGGTGGCCAGGAATGCGAGGTGCGCGTCGAGATAGTCCATTTCGCGCTGATAGGCGGCGCGCATGGCGCGGCGGGTGCCGTCCATCACCGAAGCCACCGCCAGCGTGGTCTGCTTGCGCAGCTTCACGAACTCGCGGAAGCCAGCCTCGAAGATGCGCTCCATGCTCCCGGCCGGCCGGCGCGAGCTGACGATCGCCTGGAACAGCGAGTTCAAGTCCGAGCCGCTCCAGAAGGTGCGCTCGAAGTCCTCCGCCTTGCGGCGCGTGCTGCGGATAACGAAGGCCTTGCGGAAGATGAACCACCAGGAGCTGAGCGACATCGCGAGCAGCAGCCCCAGCACCAGCTTCACGACCAGACTGGCATTGCTAATCAGCGTAATCAGCGACAGGTCCTGCGTGACGTTCACGCCCCCTCCTCTTGTGTGACCTCGTGGCCCAGGCTTGCTTCCAGCGTGGCATGCACGCGCTGCGGGACACGGGCGGGCTTGAGCCCGTCGACACTGACGCAGGCGAGATTGATCGTGCCCTGCACCAGCAGGTCCTCGCCGCGCAGCACGTGCTGCGCGAGCGTGAACTGGGCGCGCCCCAGGTGTTCGATTTGCGCGGTAGCGACGAGCAGATCGTCGACCAGGGCCGGCCGCAGATAGCTCACCCGCACCTCGCGCACGATGAACAGGACGCCGTCGCGCTCCGCCAGCTCGCGCACATCGAAACCGAGGTGGCGCAACCACTCTGTACGCGCGCGCTCGAAGAAGTTCAGATAATTGGCGTGGAACACGACGCCGCCCGAGTCCGTGTCCTGATAGTAGACGCGGAGCGCTAAGCTGAAGGCGGCAGGCGGCTGCGGCCCGGATGCGCCGATAGGTCGGGGCGCGCTGGCTTTACGAGCCGGCGGGCGCATCCCAGAGATCGCCGGTTCCCGGCCGCGCCGGCACGGTCAGGCCGAAGTGCCGGTAGGCCGACAACGTGGCCATGCGCCCGCGCGGCGTGCGCTGGAGATAACCCTGCTGGATCAGGTAGGGCTCCAGCACGTCCTCGATCGTGTCGCGCTCTTCGCCGATGGCCGCGGCGAGGTTGTCCAGGCCCACCGGTCCGCCGCTGAACTTCTCCATCACCGCCAGCAGCAGCTTGCGGTCCATCACGTCGAAGCCCATGACGTCCACGTCCAGCATGCGCAGCGCCAGGTCGGCGATCTCGCGCGTCACCGCGCCTTGCGCCTTGACTTCCGCATAGTCGCGCACGCGCCGCAGCAGGCGATTGGCGATGCGCGGCGTTCCGCGGGAGCGAGTAGCGATCTCGACGGCGCCCTCGCGCGCGGTCTTGACGTTGAGCAGCCGGGCGGAGCGCTCGACGATGTGCGCGAGCTCCTCGGGCGTGTAGAACTCCAGCCGCGATACGATGCCGAAGCGGTCGCGCAGGGGGTTGGTCAACATGCCCGCGCGCGTGGTGGCCCCCACCAGGGTGAAGGGCGGCAGGTCCAGTTTGACCGAGCGCGCCGCCGGGCCTTCGCCGATCATGATGTCGATCTGGAAATCCTCCAGCGCCGGGTAGAGGATCTCCTCGACCACGGGAGACAGGCGGTGGATCTCGTCGATGAACAAGACGTCGTTGGGCTCGAGATTGGTGAGCAGCGCGGCCAGGTCGCCCGGCCGCTCCAACACCGGGCCGGAGGTCTGGCGCAGATTGACGCCCATCTCCTTGGCGATGATGTGCGCCAGCGTGGTCTTGCCCAGCCCGGGCGGCCCGAACAGCAGCACGTGATCCAGCGCCTCGCCGCGGTTGCGGGCAGCCTCGATGAAGATGCTGAGCTGGCCGCGGATCTTTTCCTGGCCGATGTACTCCGCGAGATGCTTCGGCCGCAGCGCTCGCTCGATCGCCTCTTCCTGCGGAGCGGCAGCGGGGGCGATCAGGCGGTCGGTCTCGATCATCGGCGCGGGAGCTCGCTTAGCCTTCGTGCTGGCGGCGGAACGCGTCGACAGCGGGCTGCGCCTGACCGGAGAACCCTTTCACCGTCTGCGGGATCGACGCCGCGGTGTCCTCCAGGCGGCGGGTGATCATGCCGCTCACCTTGAGCACCGCGTTGACGAAGTAGCGCTTGCCCACCGGCGACAGGGCGAACTGCACGCTTTCCGGGCTGTCGTCGATGTTGAACCGCATGTCCCGGTCTTCATCGCTGTAGGCGTGCTGCATGACGTTGCGATCCTCTTCCGCGCCCGGGACGTCGTAGACCATCTTGCCGGTGAAGGTCAGCGCGCCCTGCACCTGGACCGCCACGCCGTGGTCCACGATCATGACCTGCTTGCGCCCGTAGTCGCTCTTGAAGTGCGCAAGCAGCCGGTCGATGTCCTGCTCGCTGAAGTCGTGGTCGTTCAACTGGGCCCATTCCTCCGACAACCACTCCAGGCTGGAGAACTGGCGGTTCACCTGCTTCGTGGCGGAGCGCACCAGCGCGTCCTCGCCTTGCTTCCAGTAGGGGTTGGACGGGTTCCAGTCCGGCCCCAGGCTCTGCGCCTTGCCGATGTCGGCCAGCTGGCTGCGCACCTCGAGCAGGATGCGCTGCTTGAGGTAGTAGTTGCCGATGGCGACCGCGGTCTTGAGGTCGTGCATGCCGACCAGCTCGTCGATCTTGTCGGTCTTGGATGCCAGTGCGGGAGTAGCGAGGAGCGCCGTCAGGCCGACGGCCGTCAATGCGCCCCGCAGGGCTCGAGGAAGCGGATGCATGAACGGGTTCTTTCGTGGTTGGGCGCGGATTCAGTTGCTGCCCGCGCGGCTGCGGTACTGCGCGATATAAGGATCGATCTCGCGCTGGGCCTCGCGCAGCGCAGCCGCGATCTCCTTCACCACCGCCTCGTAGTGTCGGCTGAGGGCATCGATGCCCTGAATCGCGAGCATCTTGGAGTACTTCACCCCCGGATCCTGGGTCGCGAACCGGATCGCGTTGGGATAGGGTGTGAAGTCGTAGATCTTGGCGTGATCGGTGACCCACCACACGCTTTGCAACTGCTGCATCTCGCGCTCCGAGCCCTTGACACCGTAGCGGATGCGGTCGGTGAAGGTGTAGTTGGCGATCAGCGTCTCGCCCACCAGCAGCAGCTCGATCACCGCGCGCTGCTGCTTGCCGCCGTCGGAGGAAAAATGCGTGGCGATCTCGTCGGCTTCCTCGGCGTTCAACACCCGTGCGGCTTCTCGCCCCCAGGCTTCCCGGAACCACGCCGGGTCGTCGACCTGGCGCGCGATGATGCCGTCGATGATCGCGGTCAACGGTACTTCCGCAGCCTGCCATTCGGGCGCCTGCGGGGCCCAACCGGCGCCCAGGCCCGCGGCCTTTCCGCGCTCGGCCAGCAGGGAACGTGCAGATTGCAGCCCCGCTTGCTTGACGTACACCCTGCCGATGGCGATCGGGATCGCGGGATCGTGACTGGCGGCCAGACGGGCCACGGCTTCGTCCTTTAGCGCGTCGGTCGCGCACAGGGCGGACGGCGCCCAGACGGCAAGCGCAATGACGACGACGAGACGGAGAATCGACATGTCTACGCGGTGCGTGACCCGGAAAAAATCATCCGAATCATAGCATCTCGGCCTCACCCCAGAGGCCTCGGCGCGCGGTCGGGGTAGGGTGCAGGCCTATCGGGCTTTGAAGGCGTCCAGATAGGGTTGCACCTCAGCGCGCCGGCCGCTCAGATCGGCCTCGATCGCGCGCGACACGTCGTCGATATGCCGGATCAGCGCGCCGGTGAGCGGGATCGCCAGCATCTTCGCGTACTTCAGCCCCGCACCGCGGGAAACGAAGTTGAGCGTCTCGGGATACTTGCTGACGAACTCGATGTCCTCGACCGGGATGCGCTGCTGCGCCGCCTTCTGCAGCGCGAGCCGTTCCGGCTCGGATCCGCGCAGGTTGTAGTCGAGGCGGTCGGTAAAGGCGTAGTTGAACATCACCATCTCACCCAGGTACCAGTCCAGCAGCTTGCGCTGCAACTGCCCGCCCTCGGTCTGGAAGTGGGTGGCGATCACGTCGGCTTCCTCGCCATTGAACTGCCCGGCAACGTATTGCGACCAGGTTTCCTTTATCCACATTGTCTGCTCGAAGCGCCGCGCGGCAACAGCGCTCGCGCGGTCGAGCAGCACAGCCTCGGCCTGCTGGAACTGTGCCGCGTCCTCGTTCCAGGCCAGGCCCAGTCCGGCATCCCGGCCCCATTGGCCGAGCAGCCGCTGTGCCGCCTTGATCGCGCTCTGCTTCAAGTAGAAGCGGCCGGCGGCCAGCACCATGGTGAAGTCGTGGCTCTCGACCACCCGGTCGACCGCGTCCTTCTTGTTGCGCTCCTGCTCGGCCAGATCGCCGGCCGCGCGCGCCATCGGCAGCAGGGCGCACGCCAGCAGAATCGCCGCCAGCAGGCGGACGGGTGGGCTCGTCGTCAACATAACTCTCCTGCAACCGGGTATTGGGATCTCGCCTCAAGCCACTTTCGACAGCAGCTTGAGCGCCTGCCGGATGGTCTCAGGGATGGCCAGTCCCGGATCGAGCCTCGCCAGCGCGACCTTTGCTTCCTTCTCGCTGTATCCCAGCGTGATGAGGGCGTTTAGCGCGTCGCCGCGTGACGATTCGGTGGTACCCATGGTGCGGCCGCCGACCATTGCCTCGACCTTGTCGCGCAACTCGAGCAACAACCGCTCGGCGGTCTTGCGGCCGATGCCGGGGATCTTGACGAGCCTCGCGCTGTCCTGGTTCGCCACCGCGTGGTGCAGTTCCTCCACAGTGAGCCCGGACAGCAGGGACAGCGCGGTGCGCGCGCCGATTCCGCTGATCTTGAGCAGCTGGCGGAAGGCCTGGCGCTCGCCGTCGGTAGCAAAGCCGAACAGCAGGTGCGCGTCCTCTCGCACCACCAGATGGGTGTGCAGTACGACCCGGGCGCCGGTAGCGGGAAGCTGATAGAAAGTGCTCATCGGGACGTCCACTTCATAGGCCACGCCCTGCACGTCGACCAGCACCAGCGGCGGGTGTTTCTCGAGGATGGTGCCGGTCAGCCGCCCGATCACACCAGCCTCCCGTTGCGCATGCGATAACCGGCCGTAGCCAGCTTACCGAGCCCCTGGCCGCCGTGGGCGTGGCAAATGGCGCAGGCTAGCGCATCGGCCGCATCCGCACTCGGCGCGCCCGGCAGCGCCAGCAGCCGGCGCACCATTTCCTGCACCTGCTCCTTGGCGGCGTGACCGTTGCCCACCACCGCCTGCTTCACCTGCAACGCGGTATACTCCGATACAGGCAGCCCGTGCGACACGGCGGCGCAGATCGCGGCACCGCGAGCCTGACCGAGCAGCAGAGTCGAGGTCGGGTTGACGTTCACGAACACCTTTTCCACCGCGACCTGCATCGGAGCGTGTTCGGCGATCACCTCGCCCAGGCTCTCCAGAATCGCCTTCAGGCGCTCGGGCAGTTCGCCATTCGGCGTGCGGATCACGCCGCTCGTGACGTAGGCGAGCTTCTGGCCGGTGCGGTCGACCAGGCCGAACCCGGTGACGCGCAACCCTGGATCGATCCCCAGGATACGGATGCAGGCAGCGGACGCGCTTTCCCGTGACTGCAGCGTGGCGGAAAGCACTCTGGCGGTCATTCGAGGGGCAGGCTCACTGCTCCAGGACCGCGGTGGTGTAGACGTCCTGCACGTCGTCCAGGGCCTCGAGCGCGTCGAGCAGCTTCTGCATTCTGGCGGCGTCTTCGCCCGCGAGCGCGTTCTCGACCGTCGGCTTCATGGTGATCTCGGCCAGCTCCGGCTTGAGGCCCACCCGCTCCAGCGCGTCTTTCACGCTCAGGAAATCGACCGGTGCGGTGATCACTTCGACGCTGCCGTCATCGTTGCCGATCACGTCCTCGGCGCCGGCTTCGATCGCCGCCTCCATCACACCGATCTCGCTGGTGCCGGGCGCGAACACCAGCTGGCCGCAGTGTTTGAACAGGAAGGCTACCGAGCCGTCGGTGCCCAGGTTGCCGCCGTGCTTGGCCAGCGCGTGGCGCACGTCGGCCACTGTACGTGTCTTGTTGTCGGTCATGCAGTCCACGATGAGCGCCGCGCCGCCGATGCCGTAAGCCTCGTAGCGGGCCTCCTCGTAGTTCACGCCCTCCAGGTCACCGCTGCCGCGCTTGATGGCGCGCTCGACGTTGTCCTTCGGCATGTTGGACTCGTAGGCCTTGTCCACCGCCAGGCGCAGTCGCGGGTTGGTGCCCGGATCGGGACCGGCCAGCCTGGAGGCGACGGTGATCTCTTTGATGAGGCGGGTGAACACCTTGCCGCGCTTCGAGTCCTGCGCGGCCTTCTTGTGCTTGATGTTGGCCCACTTGCTGTGACCTGCCATGGCCGTGCTGCGCTGCCCGCGAGGACGGGCGCCCTTCTTGAGTTGGAGACTGGCAACGCTCCAGAGCGATTCCCGGAACCGTCAGAGCAGCTCGAAACGGAAGTCATCTCGCCGCACCTGCCGGATATAATTCCAGGATCTTAGCATAGCCGCCCCCGGAGACCCCTCATGCCGCAACCGCTGGCGATCGCCAGGAGCAAGCAGGACATCGTTCTTCTGCCTGAGATGGCCAACCGCCACGGACTGATCACCGGGGCCACCGGCACCGGCAAGACGGTGACTCTGCAGAAGATGGCCGAAAGCTTCAGCGCGATCGGCGTGCCCGTGTTCATGGCCGACGTGAAGGGTGACCTGTCCGGCATCAGTCAGCCGGGGCAGATGAACCCGAAGCTGAAGGAACGGCTCGATTCGCTCAAGCTGCCCGTGCCGGCGTTCGCGGGCTGTCCGGCGACCTTCTGGGATGTATTCGGCGAGCACGGCAGTGCTGTGCGCGGCACCGTCTCCGAGCTCGGACCGCTGATGCTGTCGCGCATACTCGATTTGAACGACACGCAGGAGGGCGTGCTCACGCTCGTATTCAAGGTCTGCGACGACAACGGCCTGCTGCTGCTCGACCTCAAGGATCTGCGCGCGGCGCTGCAATTCATCGGCGACAACGCGAAACAGCTCACCACCCAGTATGGAAACGTTTCGGCCGCCAGCATCGGCGCTATTCAGCGCGGGCTGCTGACGCTCGAGCAGCAGGGTGGCGACAAGTTCTTCGGCGAACCCGCGCTCAACGTGGCCGACCTGATGCAAACCGACAACGGGCGCGGCGTGATCAATATCCTGGCCGCCGACAAGCTGATGCAACAGCCGCGCATCTACGCTACGTTCCTGCTGTGGATGCTGTCCGAGCTGTACCAGTCGCTGCCCGAGGTGGGCGATCCGGAGAAGCCCAAGCTCGTCTTCTTCTTCGACGAGGCGCACCTGCTGTTCAACGATGCGCCCAAGGCACTGCTGGACAAGATCGAACAGGTGGTGCGCCTCATCCGCTCCAAGGGCGTGGGGGTGTATTTCGTGACCCAGAACCCGCTCGACATCCCCGACACGGTCCTGGGCCAACTGGGCAACCGCGTACAGCACGCGTTGCGGGCATTCACCCCGCGCGATCAGAAGGCGGTGCAAACCGCCGCCACCACTATGCGCGCCAACCCCGAGCTGAATACCGAGAAGGTCATCACCGAGCTGGGTGTCGGCGAGGCGCTGGTCTCGTTCCTGGACGCCAAAGGCACGCCCGCGATCGTCGAGCGCGCCTGGATTCTTCCGCCCGCGAGCCGCATCGGGCCCGCCACGCCGCAGGAACGCGACCAGGCGATCAAGTCCTCGCTGGTCTACGGTCACTACGAGCAGACCGTGGATCGCGAGTCTGCTTACGAGAAGCTGGCGGCCGCTGCGCAACAGCGCGGGCAAGCCGCTCCGGGCCGGGCAATGGGCCAGCAGCCGCCCACCAGGGCCGGCAGTGGCGGCAGTGTGACCAGCGTGCTGGGAAGCATCCTCCTCGGCTCTACCGGACCGCGCGGCGGGCATCGAGAAGGCGTGCTGGAGGCCGCGGCCAAGAGCGCTGCGCGCGCGGTAGCGTCTG
>JBGPMS010000072.1:0-17352 GCA_041487115.1 Gammaproteobacteria bacterium | reverse complement strand
GCGTCGCTTGTTTTCCCGGAGCCGGTCCCCGACGCCTTTGAAGCTCGCGTCGTGGCGCTGGCGCAGGATCTGCAGCGCACCTGCGAAATCGACTCCGACGCTGCCCTTGCCAGTGTGCTGCTGTCGCGCTGGCTGCCCTACTCGGTTCGGCAGTGCTGCAATACCGCCGTTATCTGCGAGGTGCTCTGGCGTCAGCTCGAGTGGCCGGCCGAGAAGCGGTTGTGCGGGCTCGCCGCAGCCCTCACCATGAACCTCTCGATCCTCCGGCTGCAGGATGCGCTCTACCATCAGCAACAGCCGCTCAGCGATGCCCAGAAGGCCGCCATCCTTGCGCATCCCCGCGCGGCGGTAGCCCTGCTCGAACGCCTGGGAGTCGGTGAACCGGTATGGCTCAATGCCGTGGCCCAGCACCACGAGGCACTGGACGGCTCCGGCTATCCGGCGAGACTGTCGGGCGACGCCATCGGTACCGACGCACGCGTATTGGCCATGGCCGACAAGTACTGCGCCATGATCGCTGAGCGCGGGTATCGGCAGGGCCAGCCGGCGGACGCCGCTCTGCGCCAGATGCTGCTGTCTCATGGCAAGGGGCTCGACACCGAGCTGGCGGCACGCCTGGTGCGGGCAGTCGGCATTTACCCGCCGGGCAGCGCGGTCGAGCTGAACAACGGCGAGATTGGCGTCGTGGTCAAGTGCACTCTCGATGCGCGCCACCCGGTGGTCAGGATCGTCATCAGCGCCGATGGGCGGGATCTGCGCGAGTTCCCCGAGCGGCTGACGAGCAATGTGCCGTTCGGGGTGAAGGCCGCCGTGGACCGTTGGCGCCTCGGCCTGGACTTCGACCCCATACGGCTGTGGCGCGACAGCATGGTGGCGAAGGATCTTTGACCGGAGCGACCCGACTGGGAATCGCTGCCGGATTCTGCTAACGTCCCGCGCTCAGTATCCGCCCGATTCCGCCTCATGAATTTCTGCAGCAACTGCGGCGCATCCGTGACGCTGCGTATCCCGACCGGTGACAACCTGCCGCGCTGGGTCTGCGACAGGTGCAACACCATCCACTACGAGAACCCGAAGATGATCGTCGGGTGCGTGGCGGAGTGGGAGGGAAGGATACTGCTGTGCAAGCGTGCCATCGAACCCCGCTACGGCCTGTGGACGGTGCCCGCGGGCTTCCTCGAGAACGGCGAGACGACGGCGGATGGCGCACGGCGCGAGACGCTGGAAGAAGCCAATGCTCGGGTCGAGATCGCCGCACTGTTTTCGCTTTACAACCTGCCGCACATCAGCCAGATCTACTTGTTGTTCCGCGGCCAGCTGGTCGACCCCGATATCAGCGCCGGCGCCGAAACGCTGGAAGCCCGCATGTTCGAGCAGGCAGACATTCCCTGGAATGAGTTGGCGTTCGCCACGGTGCGCAACACCCTGCACCACTATTTCAGCGACAGGCGCGATGGACACTTCGGGTTCCACGTGGGGACGATCGAGCCAATGGCGAAGCGGCAGGGGTGAGGCGCCTCACGCCGCACGCAGCGCGTCCACGATCTTCAGTCGTGCCGCCCGCGCCGCGGGAAGAAATCCGCCCAGCAGCCCCATCGCCAGCGCGAAGATCATCGAGTACGCGATGATCTTGCCGGTCAGGGTGAAGGAGAAAGCCAGCTCGGAGAAGGTCTGGAAGTTGGTGGTCGAGAAGGATACCCACCGCATCGGCAGGGCCAGTGCGAGCCCCGCCATGCCGCCGACGGCTCCCAACAACAGAGACTCCAACAGAAAAGCCCACAGGATGCTGCGGCGGCGGAAGCCCAGCGCGCGCAGCGTGCCGATCTCGGCGGTCCGCGTTGCCACCGAGGCATACATGGTGATCATGGCACCGATGATGGCGCCGGAGGAAAAGATCACGCTCAAGGTGATCCCCAAGTAGCGGATGAACGTCGAGAGCTGCTCCGACTGCTGGGCGTAATACACCGTCTCGCGCTGCGCCTGCACCGTGAGTCGCGGATCGGCTTCCAGGCGCGCCTTGACCGCGTCGAAGCCGTCGGAGTCAGCGAGCCGAAAGATCACCGACGAGTACACGTTGCGGCGGAAAGCCTGCATCAGCTGGTCGGCATCGCCCCAGATCTCCGAGTCGAAGCCGCTACCGCCGGCGTCGAACAGTCCAACGACAGTCCAGTCCCGCTGGCCGAAATGCAACTGCTCTCCGATGCCAGCCCCTACGAAGCGCTGGGCGATGGAGCGGCCGGCGACGATCTCCGAGGAGCCGGGACGGAAGGTCCGCCCTTCGACGAGTTGCACCTGCGGCCGCAGGGAAAATGCGGCAGGTCCGACGCCACGAATGACTACGTTCGACGGCTTGTTCGAGCCGCGCTTGTTGAGCGATATCAGGACTACGATCTCCTTCGACACGAGTCGTGTGCCGCGCTCGCCCAGCCCTACTTCCGGCTGGCTTTCCACCACTGCGGCCTGCTCCCGGTCCACGCCGCTTTGGACCTCGGTCTCGGCCGCTCGTCGGATGACCAGCACGGTGTCCCAGGAACCGGTATCCACCAGAGTCTGGCGCAGGCCCTCGTCGAGCATGAGCACGGTTGCGAACACGTACACCACGAGCGCCAGTCCTCCGGCCGTGAGCGCCGTCGTGACCTTGCGCGCGGCCAGGTTGCGCACCACATAGGACAGGGGGACAGCCATCAGGCGATGGCCCGCAAGCCCTGCGCGATGACGACGCGCGAGGCGCGCCAACTGGGAACCACCGCAGCGACTACCCCAACCAGGGCGACCGCGGCCATCTGCAGGAGGAGCGTTTGCGCGGAGATCTGAAATACGGGGAATAGCTTGCCCATCACACTCCCGAATCCTTTGACCAGCGGGAAAGTGGCGAGCATTCCGAGTCCGCCGGCGGTAAGGGCGATGAACAGCGACTCTCCGAACATCAACCCCCCCAGGAAGCGGGGATGAAATCCCAGTGCCTTGAGCGTCGCATGCTCGGGCATGCGCTCGCGCGCAGCCATGGCCATGGTGTTGGCCATCACCGCCATGATGATGACGATGATGACGAAGGACACGATGCGGATCGCCACGACGATGGCCTCGGTCATGGCGAAGAACCCGAGCTGGAACGCCTTCTCCGTCTCCGTCAGCGTCTCGGCCAGAGAATTGCGGAACAAGGCGTCGACTTCGCGCGAGGTCAGCGCCGCTGCATCGGGCTCGGAGATACCGACCAGAAAGATGCCGACCTGGTTGGCGCGGCGCGGGGTGGTGCGCTTGAGGGTTTCGTTGAGATAGTCCCAATGAAAAAACAGCTGTGATTCATTGGTCCCGGCATCTTCGCCGTCGTAGATGGCACGCACCACGAACTCCCAGTTGCCCGGGAAGATCGTCCCGCGCAGCGGCACCGCATCACCCAGCCTCCAGCCGTAGGTCTGGGCCAGCTTGCGCCCCACGACGCAGCCCTTGCGGTCCAGCAGGAATGCCTTGAGCTGTTCGGGCGCGATGTGGTACTCGGGGTACAGTTCCAGGTAGGCGCGCCCGTCCACCGCGAACTGCGGGAAGAAATTGCGCTTGTCGATGTATATGCCGCCGAACCAGTTGGCGCGGCTCACGAGCTTTACGCCGGGCACCTGCCGGATCTTCTCTTCGTAGGTAAGCGGAAGGGGAAACACCAGCGAGATGGCGTTGCGGGTCACCAGACGGGTACTGGACGCGGCATCGACTCCGGCAGACCAGGCGTCGACCACCGTCTGCAACAGCCCGAAGGCGAGCACCGCGATCACGATCCCCACCATGGTCAGGAGCGTGCGCAGCCGGTGCCGGAAGGCGTTGCGGATGATGAGTTTGAGGAACATATCTAGGGGCTAGGGACTAGCCCCTAGTCCCTCGCCATTCAGTAACACCCCCTTATCCAGATGCACCAGCCGCCGTGCCGCCGCCGCGGCGCGCTGGTCGTGGGTGACCATGATGATGGTCTTGCCGAGCTCGGCATTGAGGCGGCCCATGAGCTGGAGCACGTCGGCCGCGGACACCCGGTCGAGGTCTCCCGTGGGCTCGTCAGCCACCAGGATGGTGGGGTCGGTGATGATGGCGCGCGCGATCGCCACGCGTTGCTGCTGACCGCCGGACAGCTCGGACGGAAAGTGGGACTTGCGGTCGGACAACGCGACCATCTCGAGCGCGGTCTCCACGTGCTCCCGCCGCTCGCGCGCCGACAGCTTGGTGAGCAACAGCGGCAGCTCCACGTTCTCGTAAGCGGTGAGCACCGGCAGCAGGTTGTAGAACTGGAAGATGAACCCCACGTTCGCGGCCCGCCAGTCGGCAAGCCGCGCCTCGGACAGGGCCAGCGTGTCCACCCCGTCGATGTGCAGGCTGCCGCCGTCGGGCTTGTCGATGCCGGCGATAAGGTTGAGCAGCGTGCTCTTGCCCGACCCGGATGGCCCCATGAGCGCGATGAATTCGCCTGCCTCGACATCGAGGTTGATATCGGTGAGCACGGGGACGATCTGGCCGCCGCGCCGATAAGCCTTGCTGAGACCGCGGATCTGAACGATCGGCGCTGCGTTCGGCATGGGTCAGCCGGCGGCGCCGGTCACTTCCTCGCCTGTCGTATAACCATGCCATCCCGCAGCTTGCCGGTGGGACGGAGCACGACCTTGTCGCCGGGCCGCAGACCCTGCCCGACCTCTATCAGCTCGCCGAACTTGCGCCCGGTCTGCACCACCGTCGCGCTCAGCTTGTCGGCACGAATCACGAACACCACGCTGCGGCCCTCCCGCTCGACGACCGCGGCGGCGCTGACTGCCGGCCGAGCCGCACGTTGATCCGCCGGAACTTCCTGCGACAGGAACGCCACCTTGGCGCTCATGTCGGGGAGGATGCGCGGGTCCAGCTCGCGGAAGCTGATCTTGGTCATGACGGTGGCCTTGGAGCGATCCACCGTCGGCACCATGCGGCTCACGCTGCCCGGGAAGCGCACGTCGGGAACGGCGTCCAGCTCGATCTCGCAGGGCTGGCCGACCTTGACCTGGTGCAGGTTGGACTCCGACACGTCGGCCTCCACCTCCAGCGTGCTCATGTCGGCCATGGTCACCACCGCGCCCTTGGTGTCGAGTGCGGAGGAGAAAGGCGTGATGGTGTCGCCCACGTTTGCGTTCTTGGTCAACACCACGCCGTCGAAGGGCGCACGGATCACGGTCTGGTCCACCCCGACCTCGCCCGCGCGCAGATTGGCTTGCGCCGCACCGACCGCCGCCTTGGCACTGCCCAGCGCGGCGCGCGCTTTTTCCGCCCGGGCGACTGCCGCGTCGTAGGCCGACGGCGAGATGAACTTCTCCGCCAGCAGTTCCTCGGTACGCTTGAGCTGGCGTTGCGCGTCTTCCACCTCGGCCTGGGCCTGCTCCACGTTGGCCCGCGCGACCTGGACGTTGGCGTCCGCCTGGTCGCGGGTCGCGGCCACGTCCTGCTTCTCCAGGCGTGCGATGACCTCGCCCTTCTTCACCCGACTGCCCTCGGCCACACCCAGCCATTCGAGCCGCCCGGTCGCCTTGGACGCCACCGATGCCTTCCTTTGCGCCACGACATAGCCGGTTGCGTTCAGCACGGTGTAGGCCTGGTAGGGATACGCGAGCGTCACCGTGGTCTGCTCCACCTCGGGTGGTGCGCCGAGCGTGCGCGTGTAGACGAACCAGGCGGCGAGCCCGGCAGCCAGCGCAAGTGCCAGCGGGAGGACAAAGCGCCGCCAGACACGCCGCCCAGGCTTGAGGCGCTTGTCGTCGGAGCCGCGCTCGATCCGCAGCCGGGAGATATCGGTTGCTGCCAATTGGCTCGTTCTCTGTGTTAAGGACGGGGGAATTATGACCGAAGCGCTCGCCGCGACACTATCGCGGGGGCAGGAACAAAAAGGCAGCCCGACAGCAGTTCGGTCGTAAATTGGCAACACGCCGGCCTGTTGCGCTCTGTCTGCCCGCCGACCGTGGAGTTGAATGACCCCGAACCAGGCTGCGGAGCATACAGGCATGCAAGCCTGCAGCCGCAACAGTCTGCTCCTATCCCGCACGAGCGGCGTTGGGCGAATCGGCAACCCCGATTGCTCAACTACCTGTTTTCGCGGGCCGATATCGTGTCGGGACCGGATATCCAGAAAGTCCCGCGAGCGGGCATGGCGATGGATTTGGCAGGCGCGCCCCACCAAGCGCTCGTGCCGCGTGACGAAGCGGCAGCGCCAAACGCAAATCCCGACCCTGGCTCCGAATCCCTCGCCCCTTTGGAATAGAATTCGCTTCAAGGCTCGCCAGGCCCTGAATTCAACCCCGGAACGCGATATCCCCCATGGCATCACCCGCTCCTGCCCGTGCCGCCACGCCCGAGCGGCCGCGCGAACGCAGGCTCGCGCTCGAAGAGATCCTGCGCGACCTGGTGGCCGACCAACTCATCACGCGCGAAGCCTCCGACGCCCTGCTCGCCACCAAGGCGCTGCGCAAAGGCGACACCCATCCGCTCATCCTGGCGGCCGATCAGAAGTGGAAGGATCCACGCCACCCCAAGCGGCTGCTCACCCTCGACGCATTGAGCGAGTGGTTGGCCGCGAAGGTCGATCTGCCGTACATGCACATCGATCCGTTCAAGATCGACTTCGCGGCCGTGACCAAGGTGATGTCCAACGCCTATGCGACGCGCTTCCGCATCCTGCCGGTGCAGGTCACAGCCAAGGAGGTAGTGGTCGCTACCTGCGAGCCCCACGTGCGCGAATGGGAGCCGGAGCTCGCGCAGATCCTGCGCCTGGGCATCAAGCGCGTGCTGGCCAATCCGCAGGACATCGCCAACTACCAGATCGAGTTCTACAACCTGGCGCGCTCGGTCCAGGGCGCCTCGCAGCAGAGCCAAGGTGTCATCAGCGACATCTCCAACTTCGAGCAGCTGGTCCAGCTCGGCCAGAGCGGCAAGCTGGACGCCAACGACCGCCACGTCGTCAATATCGTGGACTGGCTGCTGCAATACGCCTTCGACCAGCGTGCCAGCGACATTCACCTCGAGCCGCGGCGCGAGGCCGGTAACGTACGCTTCCGCATCGACGGCGTGCTGCACCAGGTGTACCAGATCCCCTCGCCGGTGCTCGGCGCCATGACCAGCCGCATCAAGATCCTCGGGCGCATGGACGTGGTGGAGAAGCGCCGGCCGCAGGACGGCCGCATCAAGACGCGCACGCCCGACGGCGACGAGGTGGAGCTGCGCCTGTCCACCATGCCCACCGCCTTCGGTGAGAAGCTGGTGATGCGCGTCTTCAACCCGGACGTGCTGGTCAAGAACTTCACCGAGCTGGGCTTCTCCGACGACGACAGGAGCCGCTGGAGCCAACTGGTCAGCCGCCCCCACGGCGTGATCCTGGTCACCGGACCGACCGGCTCGGGCAAGACCACCACGCTCTATTCCACCCTAAAGCAACTCGCCACCCAGGACGTTAACGTGTGCACCATCGAGGACCCGATCGAGATGGTGGAGCCGCAGTTCAACCAGATGCAGGTACAGGCCGGCATCGGGCTGGACTTCGCCAGCGGCGTGCGCACGCTCATGCGGCAGGACCCGGACATCATCATGGTGGGTGAGATTCGCGACACCGAGACGGCTCAGATGGCGGTGCAAGCGGCGTTGACCGGCCACCTGGTGCTGTCCACTCTGCATACCAACGACGCCCCCTCCGCCGTGACGCGGCTGCTCGACATCGGCGTCGAGCCCTTTCTGCTGCATTCCACGGTGCTGGGCATCATGGCCCAGAGGCTGGTGCGCACGCTGTGCCCCCACTGCCGCGAGCCGGGCACCCTGGACGACGAAGTCTGGAAGACCCTCACCACGCCCTGGCAGATACCCAAACCGGCCAAGCCGAACCTGGCCAAAGGCTGCCTCGAGTGCCGCATGACCGGTTACATGGGCCGCGTGGGCATTTACGAGATGATGACGATGACCCCGGCGCAGCGCAGGTTGATTACCACCGAGACAGACCTCGCCAAGGTGCGCTATCAGGCGATGCGCGATGGCATGAAGCCGCTGCGTGTGAGCGGGGCACTCAAGGTAGCGGCCGGCCTGACCACGGTGGAAGAAGTGATGAAGGTCGCACCACCTGTTTCCGGCGATCGGCGCGCCGTCTAGCTCCCCACCCGGCTGCCATCCTGCACCCGGCGCCCTAAGGCCCACCACTTGAGCCAGGACACGCCCCTGCTGCAGACGGCCCCCGCCGGGGACAGCGGGGCGCACGACGACACGTCGCGCCGCCGGTTGCTCACCGATCTAGGACGGCTCCTGCTGGTAGCCGCCGCCTATTTCGTGACGGCGCAAGCCAGCTTGCGGTTCAGCGGCCTTCCGGCGCACGTCAGCTTTCTCTGGCTGCCCGCCGGTATCTCGCTCGCCGCGTTGCTGCTGGGAGGCTGGAGGCTCGCGCCTGGCGTCGCGCTGGGTGCCTATGCCGTCCAGCTCAGCGTGGGCGGTGGCCCTTGGATGTCGGCCGCGTTCGCCCTCGGCAGTACGGGCTCCGCCTTGTGCGGCGCCTGGCTGCTGGACCGCAAGCTGGCTTTCTCACGCGCGCTGGATCACCCGCGCCACGTGCTGTCACTGATAGGCATCGGTGCATTCCTGAGCCCGGTGGTCGCCGCCACTATCGGCACTACCGCCGCCTACTGGGGCCATGCGTCGCAGTGGCAGGATAAGATCGGGTTGTGGGCGGTATGGTGGGCGGGCGATGCGCTGGGCGTGCTGCTGGTAGCGCCGGTGCTGCTGTCCTGGTTCGGCGCTCGCGCCGGGCCGATCAAGGTGCGCAGGCCCATCCTCGTACTAGCCGCTCTGCAGTTGCTCGTCGGCATCTACGTGTTCGCCCTCGGCGGGCCGGGCGCGGGCGCCTACGTGTACTTGACGCTGGCTCTGCTGACGGCGATGCACCTGCCGCTCACCTGGGTCACGGTGCTCAACCTGCTGACCTTCGGCGCAGCCGCCACCAGCATCCTGCTGGGTACCGGCCCCTTCGCCGACGCTTCGACCCAGGATGCCCTGCTCTTCTTGCAGACCTACGGCATCGTGTCCTCGCTGGCCACCCTGCTGGTGAGCAGCCTGGCGCAGGAACGAGAGCGGGTCACCTCCGAACTGAGCGAAAGCGTGGAGCGCTTCCAGCAGCTGACCGCTCTGTCCTCCGACTGGTACTGGGAACAGGACGAGAACCTGCGCTTCACCCGTATCGCCGGCCGTGCGGTGGAAGAGCGCCTCCTGCGGGAAGAGGACGTCATCGGACACACGCGGTGGGATATCGAGGCGGGTGGCGTGGACGCGGAGGCCCAGCGCCTGCACGACGCCGCGATAGCGGCGCGCGAGCCGTTCCGCGACCTGGTCATAACACGCTTCCACCTGGGCCCGGAGCCGCGGGTCGTGGCGGTGACCGGCGCGCCGATCTTCGACCGGGACGGCCGCTTCCGCGGCTATCGCGGGATAGCGCGCGACATCACCCTGCAGACCCACGCCGAACGCGAGGTCGAGGAAAGCAAGCGCTTCCTGGACGCGCTGATCAACGCCATCCCCACGCCCGTGCTGGTCAAAGACCAGCAGCACCGCTACATCGCTGTCAACGCGTCTTTCTGCCGGTTCTTCGGTAACCGCATCGAAGACATCCTGGGCAAGACCGACTATGACTTCTTCGCACCCGAGGACGCCGCTTACTACCAGGAGACCGATCTGCGGGCGCTCGGTGGCGGTGCGCCGGTGGAGTACGAGCATCTCTATGCGGTCCCCGGCGGCATGCGCTGGATGCTGGTGCGCAAGTCGGTCCTCACGCGCCCCGACGGCAATCGCGTAGTGGTGCTGGTGCTGATCGACGTGACCGAACGTCGCGCCGCCGACGAGCAGTTGCGCGCAAGCGAGCAACGCTTCCGCAGCCTGACCGAGCTGTCTGCCGACTGGTACTGGGAGCAAGATGCGCTACTGCGTTTCAGCTTCTTCTCCGACAGGGACAGCGGCAAGACGGTGGCACCGCCCAGCGAGCTGATAGGCAAGACCCGGCTGGAGATCGACATCGAGTGGGAGTCCGAGGCCGCACGCGAACATCACGGCCAGGCGCTGGCCGCGCGCCTGCCCTTCAAAGACCTGCTGTTCCGGGACGTCAAGTCGGGACGCTGGGCACTGGTGAGCGGCGAACCCGTGTTCGACGCGCAGGGCGCCTTCACCGGGTACCGCGGCATGGGCAGGGACATCACGGCGCAAAAGTTGGCCGAGCGCGCGCTGCGCGACAGCGAGGCCCGTTTTCGCGCGCTGACCCAGTTGTCCAGCGACTGGTACTGGGAGCAGGACGAGCAGTTCCGCTTCACCCTCATCGCCGGCGCGCCGGACCATGCCATTGTCGCGCAGCTCCAGGAGCACGTGGGCAAGACGCTATGGGAGCTGCTCCTGGAGCCTGCCACATCGACACCGTGGCTGGAGCACCGCGCGCAGCTCGATGCGCAGCGCAGCTTCCGCGACCTGGAGCTCGCCTGCCGGCTCGCCAGCGGAGCCCTGGTACACATGTCGCTCAACGGTGAGCCGGTGTTCGACGCCCACGGCCGCTTCGGCGGCTATCGTGGCACGGCCAAGGACATCACCGAGCGCAAGCTCGCGCAACAGCGCATCGCGCGCTTGAAGGACATGTACGCGGCCATGAGCGAGGCCAACGGCGTCATCGTCCACAGCAGCGGCCAGCAGGCGCTGTTCGATGCCATCTGCCGTATCGCCGTGGAGTACGTGCACTTCGCGTTCGTGTGCGTGGCACTGCTCGATTTCACCACCGGCATGGCGGAAACGGTCGCCTCCGCCGGGGACGACAAGGGTCGTCTGCCTCGCTTCGCGGCCTCCCTTGATCCGCGCACCCGCGAAGGCCAGGGCCTTTCCGGTCACGCGCTGCGCACTGGGATCAACGTCGTGTGCAACGATGTCTCGACCGAGCCCCGCACCCAGCCCTGGCGCGACGCTCTAGCCGATCTAGGCGTCCGCTCGACCGCCACCTTGGTGCTGCGCTGCCAGGGCAAGGTGGTGGGGACGCTGCAGTTCTACGCGACCCTGACCGGGTTCTTCGATGACGAGCTGGTGGGGCTGCTCGAGAAACTCGCCATGAATCTCTCCTTCGCCCTGGACAACTTCCAGCGCGAGGATGCCAGGCGCGCTGCGGAAGCCGCGTTGCGGGAAAGCGAAACGCGTTTCCGCGACTTCGCCGCCGCAGCCGGGGAGTATGTGTGGGAAAGCGACCTCGAGGGTCGCATGACCTACGTCTCCAGCCGCGTGCAGGCCGTCTGGGGCTATTCCGATCAGGAGCTGACCGGGCGCACGCCGTCCGAATACATGCCACCCGGTGAAGCCGAGCGGGTGCGCGAGTGGCTGCGCCACAACCTCCGGCCGGACGGGTCCTTCAGCGACCTCGAGCACATGATCCTCACCCGCCAGGGGGAGACCCGCTGGGTGTTGATCAACGCGGTGGGCCTAGTCGGCAGCACGGGGAAGCGCATCGGACAGCGCGGTACGGGCCGCGACATCACCGACCGCAAGACTGCCGAGGCACGCATCAGCTACCTGGCGACGCGCGACCCACTCACCGAATTGCCCAACCGGGTCCTGTTCAACGACCGCCTGGGGCAGGGTATCGTGGCGGCGCGCCGCACCGGCCAGTCGCTGGCGCTGCTGTTCATCGACCTCGACCGGTTCAAGAACATCAACGACTCGCTCGGCCACCAGGTCGGCGATCTCTTGTTGAAAGAAGTGGGCAACCGGATGCAGAGCTGCATCCGCAAGGGCGACACGCTGTCCAGGCTGGGCGGCGACGAGTTCGTGGTGACGCTGGAAGGCTTGCAGCAGGCGGAGGACGCTTCGCAGGTGGCGGGCAAGATCATCAAAGCGCTGTCGCGGCCGTTCGAGATCGCCGGCCACATGCTCAACACCTCGTGTTCGATCGGCATCAGCATATTCCCGCTCGACGCAGACGACGATCGCGCGCTGATGAAGAACGCGGACACGGCCATGTACCACGCCAAGGAAAAGGGCCGCAACAACTACCAGTTCTTCTCCCCCGAGATGAACGTGCGCGCGGTCGAGCGACATACCCTGGAGACGGCGCTGCGGCTGGCCATCGAGCGCCAGGAGTTCGTCCTCTACTACCAGCCGCAAGTGGACATGCGGACAGCCAAGGTGGTGGGCATGGAGGCGCTGCTGCGCTGGAATCACCCTGAGCGCGGGTTGCTCTTGCCGGCCACCTTCATCGGGGTGGCCGAGGACTCCGGGCTGATCGAGCCGATCGGTCAATGGGTCCTGCGCAGCGCGTGCCAGCGGGCCAAGGCCTGGCTGGACGCGGGCTACCCTGCGCTCAAGGTGGCGGTGAACATCTCCTCGCGCCAGCTCATCCACCCGAAGGAGTTTTCCCGCGGTATAACGCGCATCCTCAACGCCACCGGGCTCGATCCGCGCCTTCTCGAGCTCGAGATGACCGAATCGCTCCTGGTGCAAAATGCAGAGGAGAACATCGCTGTCCTGCGCAAGCTTGGCCAGGACGGCGTGCGCGTCGCGGTAGACGATTTCGGCACCGGCTACTCGTCGCTGTCCTACCTGCGCCAGTTGCCTATCGACACCATCAAGATCGACCGCAGCTTCGTGCGCGACCTCGAGACCGACCCCGAGGACAGGGCCATCATCCAGGCCATCATCGCGATGGCGCACTCGCTCGAGCTGCGGGTCACCGCGGAAGGCGTGGAAACCCGCGGCCAGCTCGAGGCGCTGACCCGGATGGGCTGCGACGAGTACCAGGGCTATTTGTTCAGCAAGCCGCTGCCCGCGGTGGAGATCGCCGCGCGCTTCCTCGCGCCGGGCGAATTGGATTTCGAGGCGCGCAAGGCCGGCAGTTGAGTCGCGCGACGGCTCGCGGCCGCACGCCGGGCGGGTGCCGGGCAAGGCGGCAGGCCAAGGAATCGCTACATCCTTGCCGAACCTTGCCGATATAGGGCCATGGCCGTCTCAACCTCCTTTGCAGAGGGGTAGGGCGGGCCACCAGGCAACCGGCCGCGCGATACGCGCCTGCAACCCGTGGACACGACTTCCCTTACCACTCCCGACCGGATCTCCGCGCGCTGGACGCGCCCGCCTGCCTCTCTGCGCTACGTGGTGCAATTGACGGTACTGGCAGTGGGCTATTTCCTGCTGGCGCGCCTGTCGAGCTTGTTGGCCTTCCGCGACATCGACGTGAGCCCGGTCTGGCTGCCGGCGGGGCTTGCACTGGCAGCCGTGCTGCTGCGAGGGCCTCGCATGCTGCTCGGCATCGCGGTCGGCTCGCTCGCCGACGAACTGACCCGCTCCACCGCCCTGCCCGTGGCACTCGGCATCGCCGTGGCGGTGACGTTGGCGGCGGCAGCCGGCGCCGCATTCCTGCGGCGCCTCGAACACTTCAGCCCGGCCCTGGATCGCCCCCGTCATATCGTTCTGCTGATCGGTGCGGGAGCCACTACGGCGCCGCTGCTGGCGGCCGTGGGTGGCGTAGCGGCATTGTATGCTGGGGGCATCGTGCCACCGCGTGACGTTGGTGTCGCCATGGCTGTGTGGACCAGCGGCGACGCACTAGGCGTGTTGCTCCTCACCCCGCTCGCGCTGGCCTGGACCGGTCGCGGTGCGCCGGCCGCTTCCACGTCCCGCCCCGCCCCGAGCCTGTTGCTCTTGTTGTGCTTGCTGCAAACGGTGATGGTCTGCGCCATCTTCCTGCTGCCTCCGTCCAGGTTCGGCACGACCGCTGCCGCGCTGGCTAGCCTGCCGCTGGCAGCGATCCTCTCCGCGCTCATGCCGCTGCGCTGGGTCGCGATCATGAACTGCCTTCTCTTTGCCGCCAGTGCCTGGGCGGCGGTCTCCGGCACCGGGCCCTTCACCACTGGAACCGCCGGCGAGAACCTGGTCGGGCTGGCGATCTACAACCTGGTGGTGTGCATCACCACCCTGGGGGTGGCGGCGCTGGCCCTGGAGCGCCAGCGCGTGGCGGACGAGTTGCGCGGCAGCATGCAGCGCTTCCGCGGCCTGACCGCGCTGTCCGCCGACTGGTACTGGGAGCAGGACGAGCGCTTGCGCTTCAGCTACTTCTCCTCGGGCGTGCCGGAGCGGGCGGGAGTCAACCCCTATGTGTCGCTCGGCAAGACGCGCTTCGAGATTCCGTTCGAATGGGAGTCCGAGGAAGCCCGGCGCCGGCACGAGCAGGACCTCGAGGCGAGGCGGCCGTTCCGCGATCTGCGGCTCAGGCGGACGGCCGACGATGGCAGCGTGCGCCATTTCAGCATCAGCGGCGAACCGGTGTTCGATCAGAGCGAACGCTTCCGCGGTTACCGCGGTGTGGGCCGCGACGTGACCGAGGAGACGCAGGCCGCGAACCTGCTGCGCGAGAGCGAGGCGCGGCTGCGCGGCCTGGTCGCCATGTCCGCCGACTGGATGTGGGAGCAGGACGAGAACCTGCGCTATACCTACTTCTCCTCCGGCGTGCCGCAGAAGGCCGGGGTCAAGCCGTCCGAGTCGCTCGGCAAGACGCGCTTCGAAGTGCCATTCGAATGGGAGTCCGAAGAGATCAAGCGCCGGCACGCGCAGGACCTCGAGGCGCGCCGCCCGTTCCGCGACTTGAGGCTCAAGCGCGTGGACGACAACGGCAAGGTGCGCCATACCAGCGTCAGCGGCGAGCCCATCTTCGATCGGGACGGCCGTTTCCGCGGCTACCGCGGGGTCGCCCACGACATCACCGCCGTCACGCTTGCCACCGAGGCCGTGCGCTGGAGCGAGATACGCTTCCGCAGCCTGGTGCAGCTGTCCAACGACTGGTTCTGGGAGCAGGACGAGGAGCTCCGCTTCACGCGCATGGAAGGCGCCGCCGATCACGGGCGCGTCCCCCGCTTCCCCACGTTCATCGGCAAGCAACGCTGGGACTACCCGTGGGTGAACATGACTACCGCCGATTGGGAGGCGCACAAGCGCATTCTTGCCGAGCACCTGAGCTTCCGCGACCTCGAGCTGGTCGGGCGCGACAACACCGGGCAGATGCTCCATCTCCTGGTCAGCGGGGAACCGGTGTTCGACGCGCATGATCGGTTCCGCGGCTATCGGGGTACGACCCGCGACGTGACCGCAGCGCGGCTGTCCGACCAGAAGGCGCAGCGCCTGAGCGATCTGTACGCCACCCTGTCGGAGGCCAACCACGCGATCATCCATACGCGCAGCCCAGAGGAGTTGTCGCGGGAGGTCTGCCGGCTGATCATCGATCATGGGCATTTCGTCCTCTGCCGGATCACCGCGATCGACCAGGCCACCTCCCTGCTCGAGACCGTGGCCTGGGCAGGAGAGGATCGCGCCGGGCTGGCGGAACAGCGCGTCTCCACGGACCCGCGCATTCCGGAGGGGCGCGGGCCGACTGCCGAAGCCCTGCGCAGCGGCGTGCCGGCAGTCGTCAACGACATCATGCTCGACCCGCGCACCATGCCGTGGCGTTCGACTTTGCAGGCGTCGTTCGTGCACGCGCTGGCCGCCTTCCCCTTGCGTCGCGGCGATCAGGTGGTCGGCGCGCTGCACCTGTACGCAGGGCAAGCGGGGTTGTTCGACGAACAACTGGTCACGCTCCTCGGCAAACTGGCTCTGAACGTCTCCTTCGCGCTGGACAACTTCGCTCGCGAGGCTGCCCGCAGCGCCGCGGAAGCTGCGCTGCGGGCAAGCCGGCAGCGCTTCCGCGACTTCACCGAGGCGGCGGCCGAGTACGTGTGGGAAAGCGATCTGGACGGGCGTATCACCTTCGTCTCGGGCCGCGCGGAGATCATCTCCGGCTACCACGCGGCCGAGTTGATCGGACGCAAGCCGCGCGAGTTCATGGCACCCGGCGAAGCCGAGCGCGTGCGGGCTTGGCTGAAGGCCAACCGCCAGCCGGACGGGTCGTTCCGCGACCTCGAGTACCAGGTGATCTCGCGCTCGGGCGAGATGCGCTGGTTGCGCCAGAACGCAGTGCCGATCCTGGACGACCGCGGCCAGCGGATCGGCTGGCGCGGCACCGGCGCCGACATCACCGACAAGCGTGCCGCCGACGAGCGCATCACCTATCTAGCGACGCGCGATCCGCTCACCGAGCTGCCCAACCGGGTGCTGCTGGCCGACCGCCTGGCGCAGGGCATCGTCACCACGCAGCGCAGTCACCGCGCGCTCGCGGTGCTGTTCGTAGACCTGGACCGCTTCAAGAACATCAACGACTCGCTGGGACACGAGGTGGGCGACCTCATTCTGAAGGGTGCCGCGGCGCGACTGATGGCTTGCGTGCGCCAGGGCGACACGCTGGCGCGACTGGGCGGTGACGAGTTCGTCATGGTGTTGGAGGGAATGCGCCACGCCGAGGACGCCGCCCAGGTGGCGGTCAAGGTGCTGGAGGCGTTGTCGCGACCGTTCGAGCTGGCCGGGCATACGCTGATCACCTCGTGCAGCATCGGCATCAGCATCTATCCCAACGACGCCGCCGACGAGCGCGCGTTGATCAAGAACGCCGACATCGCCATGTATCACGCCAAGGAGCGTGGCCGCAACAACTACCAGTTCTTCTCGCCCGACATGAACACACGGGCACTCGAGCGCCTCAACCTGGAGAGCGCCATGCGGGTGGCGCTGGAGCGCGAAGAGTTCCTGCTCCACTACCAGCCGCAGCTCGACATCCGCACCGGCCGCATCGTCGGGGTCGAGGCGCTGATCCGCTGGCAGCATCCGGTCTGGGGTCTGCTCTCGCCGATCAAGTTCATCTCCGTGGCGGAGGAGACGGGGCTCATCGAGCCGCTCGGCGAGTGGACCCTGCTGACGGCGTGCCGGCAGGTGCGCGAATGGCAACTCGCCGGGCTTCCACCGCTGAAGATCGCGGTGAACATCTCGGCACGGCAACTGCTGCGGCCGGCGGAGTTCTGCCGCAAGGTCCTGGCCGTGATCGAGCACGCCGGCATCGACACCGCGCTGGTCGAGCTGGAGATGACCGAGAGCCTGCTGCTGCAGAACGCCGAGGAGAACATCTCGGCGCTGAAGGAGCTGGGCAAGCATCACATCCGCATCGCGGTGGACGACTTCGGCACCGGCTACTCCAGCCTGAGCTACCTCAAGCAGCTACCGATCGACACGCTGAAGATCGACCGTTCTTTCACCAACAATCTGCCGGAGGACCGCGAAGGTGTCGAGATCGTGCGAGCCATCGTGGCGATGGCGCATGCCCTGGGCCTGCGGGTCACGGCCGAGGGGGTCGAAACTCCGGAGCAACTCGCCATGCTGCGCAAGATGCGCTGCGACGAGTATCAGGGCTTCCTGTTCAGCAAGCCCGTGCCGGCGGAGGAGATGGCGGCCCTG
>JBGPMS010000071.1:0-17442 GCA_041487115.1 Gammaproteobacteria bacterium | reverse complement strand
TTCGCCTACTCGCACCCTCCGGTGATCGCGCTTTCGATCTTAAGATCGATGAACTCGGGGTTGGAGTGCTCGCAGAATCGGTAGTGGTCCTGCGCAGGAACGCGGAAATTGCATTCAAGCTTGCGCGTCTGCCGCTGGTCTCCCGTCTGGTAGGAGAACAGCACCGACGCTTTGCATCCGCCAGCTTTCTTCATCGACGAGTAGATCACCACGGTGTTTCCTTCCACCTCTGCTTTCAGCACCGTGTTGGGTGCCGCCGCGGCGGCGGCGATCGAGGGCAGCGCGAACAAGAGATAAGCGTGAGCCTTCATCGGCCTGGATCACCGCCCCGCAAGCGGATACTACACAGAAACCTAGTCCTCATTGAACCACCCTCCAGGGATCGCAATCGAATTGTTGCGGCGCTCACGCAGCCGAACCACGATGTCGTGCAAGCGATTCTGCCGGGGCTGATACCGTTCGCCTCAAGCGCTGTAATGCTCGACCTCCAGCCTAAGCAGCTATGGCGAGATACCTGTCACCACTCTTACACAGGGAATACCAAGCCCAACCGCACTGCCATCATAGCGCAGCGACTCAAGCGGATAGTCGGCTTAGAAGGCGCCGCCGGACTGCTGAGCGCAGGCCCGGCCGTCCGCATTCGCGCTCGCAGCTTCGTGCTCGCGGAGCTCGAGACTCAGGGCGCGATCAAGATTCATGGCGTCGAGTTGTCCATTCGATGCTCTCCAACCCGAGGCGGAACGCAGTCGAACGACTCGCCGAGCCTTATTCGGCGGGTTTGTCAGGAACGTGGGATGAATCCCGCCACCCGACAAGAAGCTCCCTCACCGCGCGCGGATCCGCGGATGCCTCGAGCACATCGCGAAAAGTCTTGTCGCTGAACATGGCGGCCGCGGCGGCGAGAAGCTGTAGATGCCGTTGTGTCGCCTGCTTGGGGACGACCAGCGCCAGAAAGATCGACACGGGCTTGCCATCGGGCGCGTCGAACGGCACGGCAGCCTTCGTTCGTACCAATACGCCGGTTGCCATTTCGCACTCGTACATGCGCGCGTGCGGAATGGCGACACCGTGACCCAGCCCCGTCGAGCCCAGCTGCTCGCGCGCGGTCAGGCTATCCAGAACCTGTGCTTTCGACAGGCCGCGCCGCCCGGCGAGCAGGCCCGCGATCTGTTCGAGCAGCTCTGCTTTGGTCGAGGCATCGAGGTCCAAATGGACGTCGTCAACACCCACCACTTCGCCAAGCAGATTCACAGGGGCCATGCTCTAGCACGCAATGTCAACCGGGTCCTGACTCCGAGCTTACTGGGACGTTGTTTCATCCGTTTCTTGACTCTCGCTCGCCTCGTGCAGATAAACGGCGTTCGCGTTCTGGTCGAAGTCGACGAGCTCCGCGTACCTGCCCCACGCGATCAGTGTGTGGAACAGCTTCGCTGGCTCATCGTAGGGAAGCAGCGTCCCTAGCTCCTCCAGAACGAGGTCGGCGTCGATGCGCTTTTCGGGCGCCTCCGCCAGACGCGACGTGAGCATCTGAAACAGGCGCAATCGCATGATCGCTTGCCGGAAAAGCGTCTTGCGCACGGCCGCAGGCGCGGCCAGGAAATACCAGCCGACCTCCGTCATCACGACATCGTCTTTGGGCGTATCGACCAGACCCAGCATCTCCGCTGCTTTGACGATCGCTATGGTTTCGCCGAACTCCTTGCCGATTCGAGCACCCAGGTCGAACACGTTGATCGTTTCCTGGCCGTCTTCGAGAATCTCGAGCAAACCGACTATCGTTTCCACCGGCGCGTTCGGAATCGCTTCCACCCGTGGACCGGCGGTCACGGTCACCTGTCCCGGCGCACCCTCCGCGGCCGCACCCGTCCGGCCGATGCCTGCACCGGGCGCACGCACAGCGGTTTGATCCGCGGGTTCATCCGGAAGGACCAACGCCGTGATCGCGGCGTGCACCTGGTCGACCAGCGCCGCAAACTGCTTCGAGTTCACGTTCCGCGGATAGGGCAGCGGGTTGACGATGACGGTCCGAATACGCCCGGGATGCGACGAGATGATCACGATGCGTGTGGCCATGAACACCGCTTCCGCGATGTTGTGCGTCACCAAAAAGATGCTCTTGAGGCCGGCGTGCTGGGAGCCGCGCCACAGGTCGACGACCTGGGTGCGCAGGTTCTCAGCCGTCAGGACGTCGAGCGCGCTGAACGGCTCGTCCATGCACAACACTTCCGGCTGCGCTACGAGGGCCCGCGCGAAACCGACGCGCTGGCGCATGCCGCCCGACAGCTGCTTCGGATACGCATTCTCGTAGCCGGACAGGCCGATGAGCTCCAGCGCCCGGTAGATCTCCTCCTCTTCCTGCTGCCCGTTGAGGCGGCGCTGGATGAGACCGACCTGCACGTTCTCCTGCACCGTAAGCCAGGGGTAGAGCGCAAAGCTCTGGAACACGATCGCGAGGCGGTGGTTGACGCCGCTCAGCGCCGCCCCGTGACTCAGGACGGCGCCCTGCGTCGGGTCGGTGAGTCCCGCCATCAGCCGCAAGATGGTGGACTTGCCCGAACCTGATTGTCCCAACAGAGCGAGCATCTCGCCTTCACGTACCTCGAGATTGATGTCATCGAGCACGATCACCGGCGATCCGCCGTCTGCGCTTACGTACGACTTGGACGTATGCCGCAACTCGATGAGCGGTGCCGAGCTGGCTGCGACCTCCTTCGGCAGCTCTGGGGGTGGTCTATTCGCAAGCAAAGTCTCAGCAGGCATCGATCACTCCGGACTCCGGCAAAGGCCAAACGGACGCCTCTGCCTGGAGACTGCGCATCGTGGCCGCTCAGTCGAGTTTGAACTTGCGTTCGGCCAGGTCATAGAGTCGGCGCCACAAAACGCGGTTGATGATGACCACGAAGAGCGCCATCACCATGATACTGAAATAGATCGCAGGCTGGTCACCCTTCTCGGTTACCTGCGCAATATATGCACCCAGGCCATCGGCCAGAAGCTTATCCTTGCCCCACACGGCGACCTCCGCCACGATGCTCGCGTTCCAGGCTCCGCCGGTTGCGGTCAGCGCGCCGGTGACCCAGAACGGAAAAATCGCCGGGATGATCAGCCTCTTCCAGAGGCCCCAGCCGCGCAGGCCGAACAGGGCCGCGGCTTCCCGCAGATCGGTGGGGATGGCCATGGCGCCCGCGATGACGTTGAACAGGATGTACCACTGCGTGCCGAGCGCCATCAGCAGTACGCTGCCGAAGTTGATCGGGATGTGTGCCGCGATGAAGAAGGCCACCATGAACGGAAAGGTCATGTTCACCGGGAATGACGCTGCGATCTGCGCCAGCGGCTGTGCAATGCGGGCTACGCGCGGCCGCAGCCCGACCCAGACACCGATCGGGGTCCAGATCAGCGTCGCGATCACACTCATGGCCGTGACGCGCAGGAGCGTGAGCACACCGAGCCAGAGGACGTGGAGCATCTCCGCACCGGTCATGTCGGTTCTGATCTCCTTCGCGATACCGATCGCGTCGAAAGCGAGCCAGGCTACGCCCGCCGCGGTGCAGCCCCACATCGCGACGCGCAGCAACGTTTTCACCGGCGCGGGTGTGCGACCTGAGAGCGTCTGGGTCAGATCTTCGGTGAGCGCGGATGCGCGCTGCGAGAAACGCCCGAGAGCATCGCCGACATGATCCGACAGCCGGGCCAGGACGTACGAGCGCTGGAGCAGATCCAGCACCCAGGACGTCGGATTGTCCTTGCCCTCGATCTGTTCCATCTTGAATTTCTCCGCCCACGCCACCAGCGGCCGCCACAGCAGCTGATCGAGGACGACGATGCTCGCGATCATCGCGATGATGGCGTAGACAGCGGCGCGGATGTCGCCCGCTTCCACCGCCGCGGCCATGTACGAGCCCAATCCGGGCAGCTTGATGTTCTTGTTCAATACCGAAATAGCCTCGCTTTGCGCGACGAAGAACCAGCCCCCGCCGAAGCTCATCATCGAGTTCCACATCAGGCCGATCGCCGATGATGGCAGCTCCAGCTTGGTAAAACGCTGCCAGCGATTGAGCTTGTAGACGGAAGCAGCTTCCTGAAGCTCGGCCGGGATCGTGACGAGCGAGTGATAGAAGCCGAACGTCATGTTCCATGCCTGCGCCGTGAAGATAGCGAAGATACTGGCGCATTCGACGCCGAGCAGGCTCCCCGGAAATAGCGTCAGGAAGCCGGTTACCGTGATCGAGAGAAATCCCAACACCGGTACCGATTGCAGGATGTCCAGCAGCGGCAGCATGATCTTGCGTGCGCGAACGCTCTTGGCCGCCACGTATCCATAGACGAAGGTGAACAGGAGCGCCACCCCGAAGGCGATGAACATGCGCAACACCGTGCGCGCGGTGTAATAGGGGATACGCGCGACCTCGAGGGACAGCGGGGGCGCGTGCAGCTCATCGAACCGCACCCGCATGTCGCCGCTCAGGGAAATGACGAGCCACAGCAGCGCGAAGGCGGCCAGGATGACGATCGCGTCGATCCAGCCGAACCGCCGGCCACGCTCGACCTGTTGCCCGGTTGTTTCGGGGTACGCACGCGTGGTCATGCGAGGTCTTCCAAGAGGACCATGCTCTTGTCCGCTGTGACGTGCACCAAGCCGGCGCCACAAACGCCACCACCAGCTGAGTCCAGCAGTGGTCGCACCGATGGACGCAATCCGCGGAGCTGCATGAGATCGACCTGGAAGTCCTGAATCTGGCCGGCTAACCCGGCATACTACCGGAGTCGTATTCGGCGGCAAGGGTCTGTCACTGGACCTCCCGCCGACGCGTCCTCTTATGCGGATTAGGATATTATCGTCAATCGCGTTTGCGGCCGGTGGCTCGATCTGTCGTGCCGAACGTATGAAGAGGAGCCGATGCTGTTCCCCACCACCCTCGTCGGCAGTTACCCGCAGCCCGAGTGGCTGATCGATCGTGAGAAGCTCGCGAAGCGCTTTCCGCCGCGCGTGCGAGCACGGGAGTTGTGGCGCATCGCCGCGCCGTTTCTCGCGCAGGCGCAGGACGATGCCACGATCATCGCCATCAAAGCGCAGGAAGATGCTGGTCTGGACATCATCACTGACGGCGAGATCCGGCGCGAGAGCTATTCCAATCGCTTTGCGACCGCGCTGGAAGGCGTCGATATCGATAACCCGGGTACCGCGCTCGATCGCTCCGGCCATCCCAATCCCGTTCCGCGCATCGTCGGTCCGATCCGACGCAAGCACGCGGTCGAAGTCGATGACCTGAAGTTCCTGCGCGCACATACGGCGAAGCCGATCAAGATGACGGTACCGGGTCCGTTCACGATGAGTCAGCAGGCGCAGAACGACCACTACCCGAGCGAGGAAGCGGCCGCTATGGCCTATGCCGTTGCGGTGAACGAGGAGATCCGCGACCTCTTCGCTGCCGGCGCGGACATCGTCCAGGTCGACGAACCGTATATGCAGGCACGCCCGGAAAAAGCCCGCCAGTTCGGGCTCAAGGCGCTCAACCGCGCGCTGGAGGGAATCGCCGGCGCGACTGCGGTGCATATCTGCTTCGGTTATGCCGCGATTATCCATCAACGACCATCCGGCTATTCGTTTCTGCCCGAGCTCGCCGGCTGTTCGTGCGCGCAGGTGTCAGTGGAGACGGCGCAATCCAAGCTCGACTGCGCAGTGCTGGCGAAGCTGGAAGGTAAGCGGATCATGGTCGGCTGCCTCGACTTGAACGACATGACGGTCGAGACGCTCGAGGTGGTCGTAGCGCGCATCAAGAACGCGCTGCCTTACGTCGCAGCGGCGAACGTGATCCTCGCGCCGGACTGCGGAATGAAATACCTGCCGCGCGAAGTCGCGTTCGGCAAGTTGCAGGCGATGGTCGAGGCGGCGAAGCTGCTGCGCGCGGAGTTCGCGCTGGCCGATTGAGGCAGCGCACTGCAGTCCTGCCGTGCGCTCGGAGCCGCGCGCGTAGGCACTCGTCGTCTGCTCCGTCACCCCACCTCGTCGACCGAAACCATGTACGCTTGGCGCACTCGAGGAGATCCATGTCGCCAAAGCACACAATCCGACTGGCAGTCGACATCGGAGGAACGTTCACCGATGTCGCGCTCGATGCGCCCCGCAGACGGGTCAGCGCCAAGGTTCTGACCACGCCCAAGGCTCCAGAGCGCGGGGTGATGGAAAGCGTAGCGGCGGTGACCGCCAAGGCCGAGTGTACGCTGCGCGACATCGACCTGATCATCCACGGCACAACGCTCGCCACGAACTCCCTGATCGAGCGCAAGGGCGCAGTCACCGCGCTGATCACCACCGAAGGCTTCCGCGACTCGGTCGAGATCGGTTACGAGAATCGCTTCGACCAATACGACATCTACCTGGAAAAGCCTCAACCGCTCGTGCCGCGGCGGCGACGCTATACCGTGCCGGAACGCGTGAGCGCACACGGAGAAGTGTTACGCAAGCTCGACGAGGATGCTGTCCACGCGCTGGTCCCGGTGCTCGAACAGGAACTGGTCGATAGTGTGGCGGTCGGCTTGCTGCACAGTTACGCCAATCCTGCACATGAGCAGCGCATCCGGGACATCCTGCTCGAACATCTGCCCAAGCTGCAAGTGAGCTTATCTTCGGAAGTCTCGCCTGAACTGCGCGAGTACGAGCGCTTGTCGACCGCCTGCGCAAACGCCTACGTGCAACCGATGATGGCCGGCTATCTCGATCGTCTCGATCGCGCGTTGCGCGAAAGCGGATTTGCCGGGCAGCTCCTGCTCATGACCTCGGGTGGCGGTGTCATCGGGATCGAAGCTGCGCGGCGGTTTCCGATCAGGCTGGTCGAGTCGGGCCCTGCCGGCGGCGCGATCCTCGCCAGTCGCATCGCAGTCGAATGCGGCCTCGATCGCGTGCTTTCCTTCGACATGGGTGGGACCACCGCCAAGATCTGCTTGATCGATGACGGACAGCCGCAGAGCTCGCGCTCCTTCGAAGTCGCCCGCGCGTATCGCTTTCTCAAGGGCAGCGGATTGCCGCTGCGCATTCCGGTGATCGAGATGGTCGAGATCGGCGCGGGCGGCGGCTCGATCGCCAGAGTCGATCCGTTGCAGCGTGTGTTGGTCGGACCCGACAGCGCCGGTGCCGTACCTGGACCCGCATGCTACGGCCAGGGCGGCGAAGCAGCGACGGTGACCGATGCAGATCTGGCGCTCGGCCGCATCGACCCCCAGGCGTTCGCAGGTGGCAGCCTCGCGCTGGATGCCAAAGCCGCCGATGTGGCAATCGACGCATCGGTAGGCAAGCCGCTTGCGCTCAATACGCAGCTCGCTGCGCTCGCGATCGGTGAGATGGTCGACGAGAACATGGCGAGTGCCGCGCGGGTGCATGCGGTCGAGCGGGGGAAGAGCCTCGACGAGCGGACGCTGGTTGCGTTCGGCGGCGCCGCTCCGTTGCACGCGACACGCATCGCCGACAAGCTGGGGATCAAGCTTATTGTGGTGCCCACCGGTGCCGGCGTCGGCTCGGCGGTCGGCATGCTGGCGGCAGCGGTCGCCTATGAGGTTGCGCGCAGCCTTTACCAGCGGGTGCGTGATCTCGATCCGGCGATCGTGAACGCACACATCGAAGCCATGCGACAGGAGGCCTACGCCGTGGTGGAGAAGAACGCGGGCGGGATGCCGCTCGCAGAATCGCGCACCGCGTACATGCGCTACATCGGCCAGGGACATGAGATCGCTGTGTCCCTCGAACCACGCGCTCTCGAGCTCGGCGACCGGCGAGGCCTGCAAGAAGCGTTCGAGCGAGAGTACCGCGTACAGTTCGGGCGTATCATTCCGGACCTCGAGGCCGAAGTGCTGAGCTGGGCAGTCAACGTCGGTACGCAGGTCGAGCAGCCGAAGCCGGTGGCGCCGACATCGACGAACACGACGCCAGCGCCGAGCGGGACGCGACGCGCGATGGATCCGGAGTCCGGAGATTTCATCGAGGCGTGCGTTTTTCGTCGAGAACGGCTGGAGGCGGGCGCGCGCATCCAGGGGCCCGCCCTGGTCGTCGAGGATGAAACAACGACTGTCGTAGGACGGAACTGGAATGCCCGGGTGAACGCGGTCGGGTATCTGATTCTCCAGCGTCTGGAATGAGGTCTGCGGAGCACATGACGCATTGAATCGCCCCCTCCCTGGCATGATAGCGATTTCGAAAGAGCAATCGACATGAGCCGCGACACCGCACTGGCCCGCATCCGCGCCCAGGTCATGTGGAACCGATTGATCGCTGTGGTCGAGGAGCAGGCGCAAACGCTGGTGCGCACCGCATTCAGCGCGAGCGTGCGCGAAGCCGGCGATCTATCCGCAGGCGTCTTCGATCTCGAGGGCCGCATGCTCGCGCAGGCGGTGACCGGCACGCCCGGGCATGTGAACTCCATGGCTGCAGCCGTCGGTCATTTCCTCGCGCGCTATCCGGTGGCGCAGATGCGCGCGGGCGATCACTACCTCACCAACGACCCCTGGCTCGGCACCGGGCATCTGCACGACTTCACGCTCGTATCGCCGACGTTCCATGGCGAGCGGCCGGTCGCGCTGTTTGCCTCGACCGTGCACGTGGTGGACATCGGCGGGCGCGGCTTCGGACCCGATGGCCGGCAAGTATACGAGGAAGGACTGTGCGTGCCCATCATGCCGCTCGCACGCGGGGGACAGGCGAACGCGGATCTGCTGGCGATCGTTCGCGCGAACGTGCGCGAACCGGTGCAGGTCGAAGGCGATCTGTTTTCGCTGATGGCCTGCAACGACAAAGGCTCCGAGCGACTGTGCGAGATGATGAAGGAGTTCCGCATCGACAGCGTGGAGGCGTTGGCCGATCACATCTTCGCGCATTCGTCGGCCGCTACGCTGGATGAGATCGGCAAGCTGCCGTTCGGAACCTATTGCAACTCGGTGATCGTCGATGGCTACGACCATCCCGTCGAGCTCGTCGGCGCACTAACTATCTCCAAAGACGGCATCCATGTCGACTACACCGGCACCTCGCCTGTGAGCAGCTTCGGTATCAACGTTCCCATGCTCTACACTACTGCTTACACGGCGTTCGGCGTCAAGTGCCTGGTGGCGCCGGCGATCCCGAACAATGCTGGCTCGCTCGCACCGATCACGGTCAGCGCGCCGGAGGGATCGATCCTGAACGCGCCGCGTCCTTGCGCAGTGGCGATTCGCCACGTGATCGGCCATGTGCTGCCCGATGTGGTGTTCGGCTGTCTGCATCAGGCGTTGCCCAACGGCGCTCCAGCCGAAGGGGCGTCTGCGCTGTGGGTACCGCAACTGCGTGGCGGACATGGTGTGAGCGACACGGCGGCAGGCGGCACACCATTCAACGTGCTCTCGTTCCACGCAGGCGGTACTGGCGCGCGCCCGAACAAGGATGGTCTGTCCGCCACAGCGTTCCCGAGCGGGGTGAAGAGCGTGCCGGTCGAGATCGTCGAATCGATCGCGCCGGTCGTGATATGGCGCAAGGAATATCGCACCGACTCCGGCGGCCCCGGGCGCATGCGCGGTGGTCTGGGCCAGGTGATGGAGATCGAGAGTGCGGAGAATGCACCGTTTTCGGTGTATGCGATGTTCGAGCGCATTCAGCATCCCGCGCGCGGCCGCAGCGGTGGCCATGACGGCGCACCGGGTCGTGTGTCGCTCGTTTCGGGCCAGACGCTGCGCGGCAAAGGTCAGCAGACGATTCCGGCCGGTGAGCGGCTGCGATTGGAGCTTCCGGGCGGTGGCGGCTTCGGCGATCCGCGCGAGCGCGATCTCGACGCCGTGAGAGACGACGTACGCGACGGCCTGGTATCGAAGGAGGCAGCGGCAGCGAGCTATGGCGTGATTGTCGATCCGCACCAACTCGACACCTCGCCTTGAGCCCTTCGAGAGCGTGTGATACGGTTGAATCTCCTATCCGTGGGAGGAGCCATGAAGAAGATCTTGGCGTGCTTGATTTCCGTCGTCGTCTGCGCGTCGCTAGCCTCGGCGGACGAGTTGCGCGCATTTCCGCCGCCACCCCCGGTCAAGAGCCCGATCGAAGGCGCCATCGATTTCCACGTTCACTCGGCGCCGGACGTGTTCGGACGCAGCGTCACCGACATCGAGGCGGCGACGCTGGCGCGCCGCGCCGGGATGCGGGCGATCGTGCTGAAGAACCATGTCACCAGCACGGCCGACCGCGCCGCTATCGTCCGCGAGGTAGTGCCCGGGATCGAGGTGTTCGGCGGGATCGTCCTGAATCGTGCAGTGGGTGGCGTCAATCCAGACGCCGTGGAGTGGATGGCGCGGATGTCGGGCCGCTACGGCAAGGTGGTGTGGCTGCCCACCATCGACGCCGACAACCACATGAAGCACTTCGGCGAGAAAGGCACTGGGCTCAAGGTGGCGATCGACGGCAAGGTCACGCCCGAGACGGAGGCCGTGCTGAAAGTCATCGCGCGCGAGAACCTGGTGCTGGAGACCGGCCATGTCGCGCCGGACGAGGTACTCGCGGTAATTCGCCGTGGCGCAGAGCTCGGCGTGCGCAACATGGTCATCACGCATGCGATGGCGGAGGTACCCGATCTTTCCTCCGAGCAGATGAAGGAGGCCGCGCGTCTGGGTGCATACATCGAGCTCGACTACATCAACCAGCTCATGGGCCGCGACGCGCACTTGCCGTGGCTGCGCGCCTGGCACAAGGTCTCCTTTCACGACATGGCGGTCGCGATCAAGGATATCGGCGCCGAGCACTTCATCCTCGCGACCGATCTGGGACAGGTCGGCAATCCGGTACACCCTGACGGCTATACCCTGCTCGTGCAGGGTTTGAAGCAGGAAGGCGTGAGCGACGCCGAGCTCGACCGCATGATGCGCAGGAACCCGGCGCGGCTTCTTGGCCTCGAGTCTTGACAAACTCGCGCCGGAGAGCGCTTCTTGTCGTCGAGGTCGAGCACCCACCGAGCAACCCCGTTCGCGCTGAGCGTCGTGGCGTCAGTCACGGAGTCGAAGCGGTCAAGCCATCGATCCGCTCGGGCTCTATAGGCCGACGCCAACGTGCTTGCCCGGTGTGGCGTAGCATCCCATAGGATCTAGCAGAAACGATGGCCGTCATCGTTGTATATGAATACCGACCAAAATCGGAGCGTGAGGCAAAGGAGTTGGCGACGAACCTTAGCAACACTCAGATTGACCGACTTGGGAATCGCCTCAAGGAAGACTCGCGCGACGAGGCTGACCTAAATACTTCTGGATGAATATCGAAGAGCTTTTGGCGACAGCTGCTTGCAGACGCGAGTAGTCTGCGACAACAGCTTGCGGATGCACTAAGAAATGCAATCCTGAGTATCAAGCAATGATCTTTTTGATTGAATATCAGCGGTCCGAAGGACGAATCGTCACATTCAAGGTATTCGAGGACTCCGAGCAATCGAGCGCTGAGACCGCGCGACTGGAGATCGAACTGGAATTGCTCCACAAAGGGTTGGATGGCGACCATGAAGTCGTGCTGCTACAGGCAGAGAGCGAGGAAGCACTACGACGAACACACAGGCGATATTTCGAAGCCCTCTCCGAGCTGGTGAACTCTAACGGCACCAGTCACTGACAGGGCCGCCAGAATAGCGCGAGATGATCGGCCCTCTCGCTTCCCTCAGCAGCAGACATAAGGCCCCTCGCGATCAGCATCCGGGGCAGCCCACCACTCCACCCGAAGTGGCCCGCGCGCGTAGCCCTGCGCTCTGGGATCAGACCGCCGAGCTCCTGGCCCACGGGGCTGACTCCCCAGCACCCGTGCCCGAGTTCGTGTTCGACCAGCCCCTGAGTTGGTAGACGGCCGCGACTCACCCGGGTCGATTCCGAGCCGTGGTGCAACGGCTCGATGACCCGCGCTCACGGTCTTGATGCGTTTTCCCACCCAACGGCTATACTGAAACAGCATATGGAGCAGAATGCCTGGCCCGAGCAGCACCGGGTGACCGATCCTCCGGCCACCACGGATGCCGGCGGCGCCGATCGGCATGCCTGACCGAGGGGGTGATCGATGACCGCTAGCATCGGAATAAGCCGGTTTTGCCGCGTGCTGGGCGCCGCGAGCCTGACCCTGCTGCTCAGCGCCGCCGCCTGGCCGGTCTGGGCCGAGGTGGTCGGCACTGTGGTGCAGTCGCAAGGCAATGTGACGGCTCGCCCTCCTCAAGGTGTCTCGCGCGCCCTGCCGCGCAACTCCGAAGTGGCCGAAGGCGAGCTGATTGAAACGAGGGCCGACAGCTACGTGCGCATCCATTTCAGGGACAACACCGAAATCACCCTCCGCCCGAACACCCGGATGAGCATCGCGACTTACAAGTACGTCGAGGCCGCCCCAAAGGAGGACAACATCTTCTTCAATCTCTTGAAGGGGGGACTGCGTGCGGCGACGGGAGCCATCTCGCGTCGCAATCCGCTGGCCTATCGCATGGATGGCGTCGCCGCGACCATCGGGATTCGCGGCACCAACTATGGTGCCCTGGTGTGTCAGAACGACTGCTCCGGGCTGCTGCAGGCCGATGGCAAGCCCTTAGTCAACGGCCTCCACGTGGACGTGCACGAAGGCTCGGTTCTGGTCAGCAACGACGTTGGCCAGACAGTACTGTCCCCCGGGCAGTTCGGCTATGCGGGCGCCCAAACCACGGTGCCGCTGCAAGTCCCGGCATCCCAGGGTTTCGAGGTGACGGTGCCGCAGGGGTTCGAGCCGGGCACCGCAGGCGGCCCTACAGCTCAGACCGCCGGCGGCGCATCGACCGGCGCGGGCGCAAGCGCTCCGGTTGCGGCGGCAGGAACGCCATGGCTAATGCCGGTGTTCCTCGGTACTGTTGCCGCAGCCGCGGCCGCATCGCTCAGCAATAGCTCTACGACTCACCACTGAGTCGCCCTACGACGGCTCCCGGCCCCGGACCGGGGGTCTGCGCTATGGGATCAGACCGCCGAGCTCCTGCCCCACTGGGGTGACTCCTCCTATTCGCAATAGAGGCTCGATTCTCGCCAGCCCAACGACATCTCGAACCGGACACCCGAACCGCGCCGTTCCGCCGGGTCGGGTATGCTGTCGCGATCCGAGGCAGCAGCGCCTGCGCCCGGTGCTGACCGGAGAGCTACGCGAAACGTCATGAGCTGTGCAGGTTGTGGGTTCGAAGCGCCGGTGGACTTTGCGTTCTGCCCGAAATGCGGGACGAAGCTCGCCCTCACCTGCCCTGCGTGCGGAGCACCGACTGCAGCGGACTTCGTCTTCTGTGCGCGTTGCGGCGGGCATCTCGGAGCGACCACGGCTGCGTCCCCGGCGACGCAGATGCAGGAGATCGCGCCCCTGTCGGCCAATCAGGCCTCCGACGCGGATTATGCCGACCGCCGACCCGCCACAGTGCTCTTTGCCGATCTCACCGGCTTCACCACGCTCAGCGAGCGCCTCGATCCCGAAGACGTTCGTGCGCTCCAGAGCGAGCTCTACGAGGAGCTGCGCGCGGCGCTGACGCACTTCGGCGGGTTCATGGAGAAGTTCGTCGGCGATGCCGTCATGGCGGTGTTCGGTGCCCCGGTGGCGCACGAGGAAGATCCGGAGCGCGCGCTGCGGGCGGCGCTCGAGATGCATACCCGCGTCGCTGCGCTCAGCACTCGGTGGGAGCGCAGGCTGGGCCGTCCGCTGGCCCTGCATGTCGGCGTAAATACCGGTCGCGTCGTTGCCGGCAACATCGGTTCCACGGAGGGAGCGTATGCCGTGACGGGCGACACGGTGAACACCGCCGCGCGGCTGCAATCGGCAGCGGAGCCCGAGGAAACGCTGGTGAGCCGGGCCACCTATCTCCTCACTCACCATGCCTTCGTGTTCGAGCCGCGCGGGAGCGTGACGCTCAAGGGCAAGGCCGAGCCGTTCCCGGTCTATCGGCTCATCGGCGTCGAGGAACGGCCGCGGCCCGCCCGCGGGCTCGAGGCCCACGGGCTCAGGGCCCCGCTCGTAGGGCGCGATGACGAAATGAAGCAGATGCTTGCCGCTTTCGATCTCGCGCTGCGGGGGCGTTCCCAGGTGGTGAGCCTGATCGGCGAAGCCGGGGCCGGGAAGTCGCGACTGGTCGAGGAGTTTCTGGAGCTCATCCACGCGCGACCGGAAGCGCAGACGTTGACTATACGCCACGCCGTCTGCTCGTCGCTCGGCGAGCAACCGTACGGCATCATCGCGACGTTCATCCGGCAGGGCTACGGCGTCGTGCCGGCAGATCCGATGGAGGTCGCGCGACGCAAGATCGAGGACGGGCTCCGAGAGCTCGGCGTGGGCGCGGAAGAGGCCGCGAGCGTAGCGCCGATGGTGGGCTATGTCCTCGGGCTGCAGTCGGTCGAGCGCGCGCCCGACATCGAGCCCGACCGCCTCAACCGCCAGATCCTGATGCTGGTGCGCATGGTGCTGGAGCGGCGCCTCGATCAGGGGCCGCTGCTCTTGATCGTCGAGGACCTCCACTGGGCGGACGCTGCCTCGATCCAGGGGCTGCGTCTGCTCGTCGACTGGTTCGCCGACCGGCCGTTGATTCTGCTCTTCAGCTATCGTCCGAGTTTCGACAGCAGGGCTCTGGTTGTCGTCCGGGCCACTCATACAGCGCTGCGCCTGCTGCCGCTCTCGGACGCGGACATCGACACGATGCTCGAGGGGTTGTTCGACACCGCGGCGAGCACCTGTATCTCGGCCGATCTCCACCAGCTCATCGTGCGGCGAGCCGGCGGCAACCCGTTCTACCTCGAGGAGATCCTGCGTGGACTGATCGCCGACGGCGTCCTCGTCGGCGGCGCGGACGGCTGGAGGTGCGCAGCGCTCCCCAGCCTGGTCGACGTGCCGCCTACGATCGAGGCGCTCCTTCTCTCGCGCGTCGACCGACTCCCCGCGCCTCTCCGGCGTTGCCTGCACGAAGCCGCGGTGCTGGGGCCCGTGTTCGACCCGGCTCTATTTCGCGTGATCGCCGGCGAGCCCATCGACGAGACGATCTTCGAGGGCCTGAGCCAGGCCGAGCTGATCGAGGAGGTCCGCGATGCGAGCACTCGGGGCGTCGCACCGCGCGAGCGGCCCTATCGGTTCACTCACGCGCTCGTGCACGAGGTCGTGTACCGGAATCTGCTTCTCAGCCGGCGCACCGAACTTCACGGCCGCGTAGGGCGAGCGCTGGAGCACCTCCGGGGAACGCGGCCCGACCGGTTGGAAGATCTGGCAATGCTGGGCCACCACTTCGGCCACAGCGAGGACCGGCGTCGCGGCGCGCGCTATTTGGTGGCGGCAGCCGACTGGGCCCGCGGTATCTACGCCAATGACGACGCGATACGCCATTACGAGCAGGCCCTGGGCATCCTGCGCGAATGCGACGTCTGCGAAGCCGAGACGGTCGAGATCCACGAACGCCTGGGCGACCTGTTGGCCCCGCTGGGTCGCGGCCCGGAAGCGCTCGAGCACTACGAGACCGTCAGGGGCGTGGCGGAGGCGGCCGGCGACGATGTGCTGCAGGCGCGCATGTGCCGCAAGATCGGCGGGCTGCACTGGGATGCCGGCGAACGCAAGCAGGGCCTGGCGTGCTTCGAAACCGGGCTCGCCCTGCTCGAGGGACGAGTCGAGCACATCGAGCTCGCCTATCTGTATCAGGAGATGGGACGGCTCGCGTTTCGCAGCGGCGACAACGAGCGCGCAGTCGAGTGGGCCGAGCGCGCGCTCGCGCAGGCTGAGGGTGCCACCGCGCGCGCAGGCAGCGACGACTCCGAGGCGCGGCGCGAAGCCGCCGACGCCGTTGCGCACGCGCTCAATACGCTCGGGTCCGCGCTCGCCCGACTCGATCGTGCCGAAGAAGCCGTTCAGCACATCGAGCGCAGCGTGACCGTCGCCCGGTCCGAGGGATCGCTGCAGGTCGCGTGCCGAAGCTACGCGAACCTCGGCGTCCTCTATGCCACCCTGAACCCGGGCCGGGCAGTCGAAACCTGCCTGACCGGACTCGAGACGGCCCGCAAGATCGGCGATCTCGGCTTCCAGTCCCGCCTCTACGCCAACCTCGCCGTGGCATACTGCGCGCTGACCGACCGTTGCGACGTCGACGGCCTGCGAGCGGCGCAGGCGGCGATCGATCTCGACCGGCGGCTGGGCCAACGCGAGCATCTGGCGGTACCGCTCATCGTTCTGGGGCAGATCCATCAGTGCCACGGTGAACTCGGCACGGCGTTGCGCTACTATCAGGAGGCGCTGATCGTCGCCGAGGAAACCGGGGAGCCCCAGTTGCTCTTCCCCTGCTACGACGGCATCGCGACGGTGCACCTCGATCGTGGCGATCGCGCCGAGGCGGAGCGCTATCTCCTGAAGGCCCAGCACGTCTGCGAGCGGGCCGGCCTCGACCGCGACTCTCTCGTGGTGCTTCCGTTTCTATGCTGACGAAGTAGGAGGTTTAGCGATGAGGACGATCGAATCCACGCACCGGGTGCAGCCGGGCGAGCCGGCTCCCGACTTCGACCTGCCGACAGTGCAGGAGGAAGGAACGGTGTCGCTTGCCGACTACCGCGGCAGGCGCCCGGTGTTCCTGGCCCTGTTCGTCGGGCTCTACTGCCCATTCTGCCGGCGCAGCATCGCCAAACTGGGCGGCCTGCGGGACAAGCTCGAGGCGGCCGGTGTAGAGACACTGGGCGTCGTAGCAACGGAGGTGGACAATGCCAGGCTCTACTTCAAGTACCGGCCGAGCCGGCTGCCGCTGGCGGCGGACCCCGAGTTCAGCACCCACCGCGCTTATGGCATACAGAGAATCCAGGTGGACGACGCGGTGATGGCGGCAGTCGGTGCAGTGAGGGTCAACCCTACCGGCGAGCTGCCCGAGCCCATGTCCCCGGCGCAGGCCTCCGCGGCGCTGGACCAGGCCGAGGGCTACCAAAGAACCGAGGCAGACTTGCGCGATATCGAACGGCAATGGCCTCTCGTCAAGGCGCAGTTCCTCGTCGATCGGGAGGGCATCGTGCGCTGGGCGAACGTCGAGTGCGAGGCCGATGGCTTCGCCGGCATCGGCAAATTTCCCGCGGACGACGAGATTTTGGCCGCGGTGCGCATGGTGGCTTGAACTCCCGCTGCCGCGAAGAGCCGCGCGGTGTGTCCCTCGTGCAACGCCCGGGGCATGGCTGAGGCGGCGGCGCATCTGGTGGACCAGGTCTTGCACTGAGGAGGTAGCGATGGACTACCGCATCGTATCGGCCGACGATCACATCGATCTGCAGTGGCTGCCGAGAGATCTATGGGAGAAGCGCGTACCTGCAAAGTGGCGCGAACGTTGTCCGAAGGTCGTGGAGACCGCCGAGGGGCCCTACTGGGTCTGCAGCGGCGAGCGGTGGGATCCATGGGGTGGACGCAAAGGCGCTGCCGGCGCGATGGGCGGACGCCGCCTTGCCCTCGAGCGCGGCGGGGTGCTCGAG
>JBGPMS010000070.1:0-17483 GCA_041487115.1 Gammaproteobacteria bacterium | reverse complement strand
GCTCTCAAATCACCGGTTCGGCGCCTGGGCGTGCCGGGCACGCCGATCCCGTACAGCCGTCCGCTCGAGCAGGCCGTCATTCCGCAGGTGCAGCACATCGCGGACGCGTGCCGCGGCATGATGCGCGGGAGGCTCGCGCGCGCCGCATGATCCAGCTCGCGGTCCCCGAGCAGGCCTGGCAGGACGTGGAACCCGGCACCGAGGCGCTGGTGGACCAATGGCTCGTGCGCGAAGGCGACCGCGTCCTGGCCGGTCAGGTTGTCGCGAAGGTGGTCCTCGTCAAGACGACGCTCGAGATCGCGGCACCGGTTGACGGCGTCGTCGAGCGCATCTTCGTGCCAGCCGAGCAGACCGTTGCACATGGCAAGCCGCTCGGCCTCCTGCGCGAAGGTTAGCAATGACGGCTGCCATAGGCGCGCAAGACCTGCTCCGCCGCGCGAGCGCGGGCGACCAGATGGACTGGATCGCAGCCGCGCTCGCGCAGCCGATAGGGGCTCCGGCGATCAGCGTATGGGCCTACACCGCTCCGGCGGTGGTGCTCGGCCGCTCGCAGCGGCTGACGCCGGAGATTGCGCAACGTGCCGCGACGGCGGGGGTGCCGGTGCGCAGCAGCCCGGCCGGAGGCAGCGCGGTGCTGGCGGGGCCCTGGATGCTCGGAGCAGCGGTGCTGCTTCCGCCGGGTCATCCATCGATCGGCCCGAGCATTCCTCAGAGCTTCCGCTGGTTCGGCGTGGCCCACGCCGCGTGGCTTCGGCGTCACGGCGTCGATGCGATGGCGTCACCGGCTCCGGCCCCCGCCCAACCCGGTGACGAAGAGCTCGACTGGGCCTGCTTCGCCTCGGTTTCGCGCTGGGAAGTCGTGGCCGGGAGCGGCAAGATCGTGGGCCTCGCGCAAGCCAGGCGCCGCAACGGCGTGCTGCTCATGTCCGCCGTTCTGCTGCAGCCTCCGCCGTGGGCTCTGCTCTGCAACGTGATGAACAAACCTCTCTCGCACGCGGCGGTACTCGCCTGCAAAACCTCGTCGTGCGCCCGGATGCGCGGGCAGGCGATCGATCCCGCCACCCTGGTGCAAGCACTCCGGAAGGCGCTCGGCGAGCAGCTCGTGACCCAAGAGCTGCGCGCGGCCTGACGAGCGTGTTGCGCTCGCACATCTTTCGGGCGGGGCGGCGCGTCACACCGAGCGCCCGAGCTGACGGGCGAAAGCCGCGATCCCCTGCAGCAACATCTCGGTCGCCACGGCGGTCAGCAGCAGCCCCACGAGCCGCTCGAACGCGGCCAGGGCACGCTCGCCCACCAGTCCCACGATCCGATCGGCCGCCAGCAACGCCGCGAGCGTTGCCGACATCGCGATCGTCACAGCGAGGCACCACTCGCCCCACCGATCCGGTGCGCTCGACGTGAACAGCACCACGGTCGCGATGGCCGACGGGCCCGCGATCAGCGGAACGGCGAGCGGCACAATGAACGGCTCCCCCTCGGGCAGGCCGCCGAACAGGTCCGCCCCGCTGCGGAAGATCATGCTGAGCGCGATCAGGAACAGGACCACCCCGCCGGCTATCGTGAGCGCGGCGTCGGACAGGTTCAGCAGCGTGAGCAGCGGCTGGCCGACGAAGACGCAGGCGATCAGGACCCCAAAGGCTACCGCGCATTCGCGCAGGATCACGCGAACGCGCTTGGCCGCGTCCACTCTGCGCAAGAGCGCAACGAACAGCGGCATGTTGCCGATCGGGTCTACGACCAGCACCAACAGGACTACCGCCGAGCTCAGCCTCATGATCGACAGCTCGCAAGTGGAAACAGAGCACCGCTCGAAAGCCCAGGACCCGGTGCAGCGCAGCGCGTCATGATACGCGCACGGCAGCGGCGCCTCCCGGCAACAGCCTAAGCCGAACGCAGATCGGTACCCTGCGCAGCGTCTTTGGCGGCCACAACGCGGTTGCGCCCGGCCTGCTTCGCGCCGTACAGCGCCCGGTCTGCAGCGTCCACCAGCGCAGGGATATTCGCCGCATCCTGCGCGAGTACCGCCACACCCATACTGACGGTAACCGCCACCGGATCGCCCTCGTACACCCCTCCCGGATTGATCGGTTGCGCGGCGATAGCGGCGCGCACGCGGTCGGCCACCTGATACGCACCGTCACGACCCAATCCGCGCAGGATGACCGCGAACTCCTCGCCGCCCACGCGCGCGATCGTATCCACATTGCGGAAGCCGTCGTTCAGCCGGGCGGCCAGCGCTCTCAGCACCAGGTCTCCGACGCGGTGCCCGAGCGAGTCGTTGATCTGCTTGAAGCGGTCGATGTCGATCATCACGAGCGCGAGCGGTTGTCCGCTGCCCTGGCACTCGCGGAACGCGCGGCGCAACGCCCCCGCGAAGTCACGCCGATTGCTCAACCCGGTCAGCGCGTCATGCGTCGCGGCGTGGCGCAACGTGCGCTCGTCGCGCCGCAGGCGACCGACGTCGCGGTGCAGCTGCCACGCCGCTCCGAGCGTCGCCGCGAGCGCGACCGCCGTCAGGAACCACAACGCGGCGAGCAATCGGATGCGCTGGCGCTCGACCTGACCCCTGCGCGCGGCGAGCGAGTCCTGCTCGGAGCGCTCAATTGCCGAGGCGATCGCGCGGACTGCATTCGCCAGCGCAAGCTCGGCCTGCGAGTCCGTGTGGACCGCGGCGCCAACCGGTTTCCCGACCCGCTCGAGCTGCCGGTCGGCGACGACCTCGAGCACGCGCGCCTTGGCGCTCTGCCCGGCATCCTCGCTCGTCAGCCGCCGCAGCTCGGACAGCTGGCGCGCGATTTCCACGCGCGCTACTGCGTCGCGCGGTAAGTCCGGCTCGTTGCCGGCAGCCAGGTCCGCGTAGCGGCGGGATTGGGCCGACTCGAGCAAGGAGACGATGCGCGTCGATGCGGCGATGCGCAGATGACTGCGCGCCTGCAGATCGGCCGCGCGCGTCAGATCGACCACCGACTTGGTCGCAAGCAGCGCGATGGCCACCAGGAGCGAGCACAGCCCGAGCGTCACCCACAGCTCGAGCTGCTCGGTCCACGATGTCTGTGCCGGTCGCATAGGCTGCTCGTACGGGGGTCGGCGACCGCGCGCTCAGATCGACGACTCCACGATGGTCCTCGGCGAGATGCCGATCATTGCCCCAGCACCCACCTCACGAGTGTCTCCGCTTCGCCGGGACGGAGGTGACTCTGCTCGGACATCGCGTAGTCTTCACCCCAGTGCCCGCGCCCGCCGGTTTCGAGCCAGTCGACGATGCGGGACTTCGCCTCGGGGTCGCCACGATAGCGGTCGGCGATCGAGCGGAACGCCGGCCCGATGCGCGATCGGTCCAGGTCGTGGCACTGGAGGCAGCCCCTGCGCTCGGCGAGAGTCGACGCAGGGTTGGGGTCCGCCGCAACCAGGGGCTCCAGATTCGCGAGCATCGCGACGGCGCCCAGCACGACCGCGACGCCAACTCGAAACGCTTTCACTTGGTCTTCTCCTCGCGGCACGGACCAGTATTGACCTCGCGCCAAACCCGCGGCGGCGACCAGGCAGGCCGCTCGCTCCTCTCCGAGTCCACGATGACGAGATAGCGCCCCGGCCACGGCGTCCGCTCCCGGTCGGGGCGAAGAACCCAGCTCGGCTTCCCGCTCGCGACGGCTTCCTCGTAGTCCGCATCCAGTATTCCGTACCGGTCGATGAACACATCGAGCGCGGCTGGGATCCGGATGCAACCCTTAGATTCCGGGCTGCCTTCCAGCGGTTCCAGCATATCCGGGTCGGTCGCGTGCATCTGCAGTCGCATCGCGCTCTCTCCGTCCCTGCCCCAACCCCTGGCTGCCTGCTGCCATCCGAAATCGAATACGCGCATGCCCTTTTCGCCGTAGCCGCGCACGCCCTTTTCGTTCTTCGTACCCTCCGCGCGAAAGTCGGGGTTGGCGATCGAGTGCTCGAAGATGCCGGTAGGCGTTCGGAAGTGCTCGTACTGTCCGGGTCTGCCGGTGGATACCGGCGCCGCACCGATGAAGCGGTAGTCCCCCGACGGGGACTTCCAGAAGATCATCACCGCCTGCACGTTGGGATGGCGGTCAACCAGGACGAAGAACTGCGGCGGCAGCTCGGTCAGCGCCGCGCCCGCCAGGATGAGCGCGAGGCTCTGGGCATACCTCTGCCGCTCGAACTCCGGCACCTCCAGACAGGGGACGACTGTCTCGGCGAAGACGGCGGCGAGCTCCTCGCCGGACTCGAACGCGCGCGCGCTCGGCGACAGGGCGATCAGAACGGATGCTACAGCGAGCGCAAGACCCGGTTTCATCTGCTTGCCCGCCAATCCCGGCCCGCAGAAACCACCGGCGCCCGCCCGGCGGGCACCTTCAGATCGATGTCACCTTGCATATAGCCCTCCTTGTGCCCGTCGCACTACTCCGGCGGACACTGTGGCCCTGGGCAGCCGTGATTCGTGAGGCATTGCTCGACGCTCCCGCCCAGCTCTATGCACCATCCAGAAACGCGTACACAGCAGTCTGCGTGCGGACTGGGCGCCGGCTGGGCAAAGGACGAGGGAGCAAGCCGAACTGGTTTCCGAGTCTGAACATGGTGCAGTCTCGACTGATCCCCGACGTGTCCGCACCGGTGGTCGGGGACGCTTTCGGGTTGTGCCGGTTGCCGCTTACTCGCCTCTCATCTCGTGCTCCACGGCCTCGTGCTCGATGACCTGCTCCATCATCTTCTGCATCGCGTCCATGCGCCCCTGCATGCTCTTGTGCATCTTCATCATGCCGCCCATCATCATCTCGCCGCCCTGGTCGCCGCCTGCGGGACTTCCCGAAGACGCATCCTTTTTCTTGCCCATCATGCCGCCCTTGTCCATCATTGCGCGCATCGATTTCATGCCTTCACGCATGGACTCCATGTGCTCGCGCATCAGCTTATCGCGCTCCTTCGGATCGCTGGTCGAGTGTATCTTCGACATCAGCTCCTGCATCTTTTTCATCCTATCCTGCATTTCTCCCATCTTGGTTGCGGCGGCCTTGTCGTCCTGCCCGGGAGCGGCCTGGCTCTGGTCCGCGTCGGGATGGTGGGCGGTGTGATCTTCTTCGCCTTGGGCCTGGGCTACAGGCACGGCAAGCAGGCAAGCCAGGAGAATCGTAAGCGTGCACCTGTTCATTTGATTGCTCCTCCAAGGAGGTTTGTTGGACTTCAGCAACATCACCGCTGGGCCGGATCATCCGTTTCCTCAAAATATTCGTCTCTCGACAGCTCGCCACGCGCGTAGGCCTGATCGAGCAGATCGCGTGCGGAGGGCGGTCGATTTCCGAGGAAATTCCTCAAGGCAAATAACAGCAGAACAATCGGGGTGAGGCAGATTAGCAGCATGGTCAGCCAACCCACGAGCATCCAGCTTCCGTGATCAGGCACAGAACTACCCCTTTGCGTAGGCTAGGCAGCCTCGTTGCCTCCCCGAACAATCGACGGCCGTTGACTCCCTATGGCGCTATTGCCGCATTCGAGCTTCAAATCTTGCGCGTGCATGAGGGCGTGCAGCTTGATTCAGGTCAAAGGAGCCGGCTTTGGCGACATCACACAGGTAGGACTCGAACGAGCGTACAAGGCGGCTGCCCGATGACGGGCGCCGCATCAACGGATATACGCTTCGATCGCGTAGCGCCGCATCATCCGGTGGCTGTTGAAGTACGCGGCGTTCTTGCCGATCGCGCCTCTCATCACCGGCGCCCAGGCGTGCATGCCCGCGCGGTATAGCGGCAGCACCGTGTTTTCGAGCTTCTCGTACAACGATGCTGCGTCCCCGTCCGCGGTGCACGACGAGTCGTCGCCGATCGCCCAGCCTGTCACCCCTTCCATGCAGCCTCCGACCCACCACCCGTCCAGAATGCTCAGGCTCGGCACGCCGTTGAACGCCGCTTTCATGCCGCTGGTGCCTGAGGCCTCCAGCGGGCGCAGCGGCGTATTGAGCCAGACGTCCGCGCCGGACACCAATTCGAGGGCAAGGCGCATGCCGTAGTTCGGCAGAAAAGCGATCGGGATCACGCCGGAGAGCTCGCCACAATGACGGATCAGCGTCTCGATCAACTGCTTGCCGGGTTCGTCCTGCGGATGAGCCTTTCCGGCGATCACCACTTGAAACGGGAACGCACGCGCGATCCGCTCGAGCCGCTGCAGATCGGAGAACAGCAGATCCGGGCGCTTGTACGCCGTCATGCGGCGCGCAAAGGCCAGAATCGGAACCTCGAGCTTCAACTCGATGTCGGTGAGGGCTTTCACCCGCTGGATCAGCGCGCGTTTTGCGCTTGCATGCGCGCCCCACAGCGCTTCGTCGGGAATTTGTTCGACGATGCGGCTCAATAGCTCCGGTTCATGGCGCCAAGCCGGCAGACTCTGGTCGTACAGCCGAACAAAATCGGGGCTCGCCCAGGTTCCGCCATGCACGCCGTTGACCACCGCGTGGATCTGAAAGCCGGGGAAGGATCGCTGCGACACCTCGGCGTGCCGCGTACTGACGCCGTTGACGTACTCGCTCAGGCTGAGCGCGAGCCGCGTCATGTTGAGCCGCTGCTCTCCCGCGAGCGACTTGAGCTCGCGAAGCTCGACGAGATCGCCCATGATGCGCTCTACCAGGTCATAGGAAAACTGGTCGTGCCCGGCTTCCACCGGCGTGTGCGTGGTAAAGTTGCACAGCTGCCTGACGCGCGGGATGTCGTAAGCGGAGCCGGAGCCCACTTCCTGTGGCGAGCGCACGAACCAGCGCAGCAGCTCCAAGGCCAGCAGCGCCGAGTGCCCTTCGTTGAGATGATACTGGCGGATCTCGAAGCCAAGCGCGTGCAGCATGCGCACACCGCCGATACCGAGAACCATCTCCTGCTTCAGCCGATTCGCTTCGTCGCCGCCGTAAAGATAGTGAGTGATACGGCGATCGTCCTCCCGGTTCTCCTCTAGATCGGTATCGAGCAGCAGCACCGGGATGCGATGACCGCGCAGACCTTCCACGACGTATAGCCAGCTGCGCACCCAGACTTCACGGCCTTCGATGTGCAGAGCGATCTTGGCCTGGGACGGGCGCGCGAACTGCTGTGGATCCCAGAAGTCGTCGCGCTCGACTTGCCGGCCGCTGGCATCGATCTCCTGACGGAAGTAGCCAGCGCGGCTGACGAGGCTGACGGCAACCAGCGGCACGTCCAGGTCCGCAGCCGACCGGACCGTGTCCCCCGCGAGGACGCCGAGGCCGCCGGCGTAGGTCGGGACCTCGTCGCGCAGAGCGACTTCCATGCTGAAATAGGCGATCCGCGGCTCGCGAAGGAACTCAGCCAACATGAATTATCCAGCTTAGCGACGTTGTCCCGCCGCGCGCGCTGTCGCCGCGCGCTCGTCAGGCGAACCGAGGGAGCCTATTTCCCGGGCTTCGGATCGGCCGATAACGCCGCCGCACCCGCCGGCTTGCTCTTGTCCATGGGGGCAGGCGGTCTGAACATCTTCAGCAGAGGACAATCCTCGCCCCCGCAGGCGTGCAAGGTAGCGCATTCGTCCTTGGTCTGGTCCAGCTCGACATACTGTTTGCACTTGATGCAATAGTGCACAGGGGAATTGAACATCCGGTCCTCCATTCCACTGCCCGCCCCCACGGCTCAATAACAACTATGAGCCCGATGTGGTGCGCACGGTTTGCGCGAGATCAAGGTCCCGCGTTTTGCACCGCTTCGCTACTTGCGCGGAAGCACGCGGATCGACGCCGGTCCAAGAGAACGTCGCCCTCCCTCACGTCAGCGCGCATGTCTCGAGATATTCCGGCACGCGGCAGGCCCAGCCGAACCGCTCTTCGATGCGATGCCGGAGGAGATCTGCGGCCACTGGCTCCCCATGGGTCAGAAACACCTGCTGAGGGGGGCGCGCGAAATTGCCCAGCCACGAGAGGATCTCAGCATAGTCGGCATGCGCGGAAAGATTCGGCAGGGATGCGACTTCGGCGCGCACGGGCACGTATTGCCCATGAATCTTGACCTCGGTGGCCCCGGCGAGGATGGCCGCGCCACGAGTTCCGGCCGCCTGGAACCCGGTGAACAGGATCGTATTCTTCGGGTCGGGTGCGAACGCCCGCAGGTGGTGCAGCACCCGGCCGCCCGTCGCCATCCCGCTCGCCGAGATGATCACCATCGGGAAGGTGCGCGTATTCAACCACTTCGATTCTTCCACGGAGTTCACGATCCGGGCCGCTTTGCACATCGCATCGCATTCCGCGCGGGATAGCCGGTGCTCGCCCTGGTATCTGCGATATAGACGGGTAACGTCCGCAGCCATCGGGCTGTTCAGGAAAACCGGCACGTCCTGGATCGCCCCCTCCGCCTTCAACCGATGGATGTAATACATGATCTGCTGAGCGCGCCCGACCGCGAACGCCGGAATGATCACGCTGCCGCCGCGGGCGGCCGTGCGGTTGATGATCTCGCCCAGCCTTTCCTTGGGATCGACCGCCTCATGGCGGCGGTCCCCGTAGGTCGATTCCAGAATCAGATAGTCTGCTTGGGCGACCGCCTCCGGCGCCCCGATCACCGGATCGGCCGGTCTTCCGAGATCGCCCGAGAACAAGACGGTCGTCGCGCCCCATTCGAGCAGTACCATGGACGCGCCGAGGATGTGACCGGCCGGAAGCAGCCGAAACTTGAGTCCGCCCGCAAGCTCGGTGACTCGGTGATACTCGACGGGAGTGAGTGCCGGCAGGCAACGCTCGGCGTCGCGCAACGTGTAAAGCGGCAGCGCCGGGGCGTGTTTAGAGAAGCCGCGCCGGTTCGCGTACTCGGCCTCCTCCTCCTGCAGATAACCGCTGTCGGGCAGGAGAATCCGGCAGAAGTCCGCGGTGGCGCGAGTGCAGTAAACCGGTCCTTTGAAGCCGCGCCTCACGAACAGCGGGAGGTAGCCGCTGTGGTCGAGATGCGCGTGCGTGAGCACGACGGCATCGACCTTGCCCGGATCGACGGGTGGCGGTTCCCAGTTGCGTAGCCGCAGCTGCTTGAGCCCTTCGAACAGCCCGCAATCGACCAGGATCCGCTCGTTGCCGGCGGAAACCAGGTACTTGGAGCCAGTAACCGTACCGGTGGCGCCGAGGAATTGAATGCGCAACGGTGCCGCGGTTTCCAATTCGGGTCTGCTCGGCCGCCGCCTAGCTACTTGCGCAGCTCGGCTTCGATGTGACGCTCACGCCCGCTGACCCTCGCCAGGGAAGCCATCTCCATCGCCAGGAAGGCGAACAGGTCGTCGATAGAGACGAGGCCGACCAGCGTACCGCGCGAATCTACGATGGGCAGCCGGCGTATACCCTTCTCGCGCATCACGTCGATCGTCTGCGCGACGCCATCGCGCTGCCTGCCTACCGTGACCTCGGGCACCATGATGTCGCCGACGGAGATCGTCTCCGGATCCAGCCCTTTCGCGACGACACTCACCACGATGTCGCGATCCGTAACGATTCCGCACGGGATCTGGCGCCCGTCCATCTCCTCCACCACGACGACATCGCCAACGTGACCTGTTCGCATCAGGCGTGCAGCTTGTGCCGCGCTGGTGTCCCGTCCGGCGGTGACCACCTCTCTTGTGCGTATGGCTCCGATTGTCATGACGGTCCCTCCTCGTCTTTGTCGAGGAGCCAATGTGACAGCCCAATGCGGCCTGGCTGTTGACCTGGATCAACCAAACCGGACGCAAGAGCCTTCTCGGCGCCGCACCCCGCGAATGGCGGCCCTCCGCGTCTCGCGCCCGCCCAGCCGGTGACGCGCTTTCGGCTTGACCTGCGTCAACACCTCTCGCGGGCGCATCCTGCACTCTACGTCCTGTTCGGTTGGTTCCTGTCCAGATCGTTGATCGGCGCACTCCCCCCGCTCCCCTCGCCGCCGCCTCCAGACCCGCAATGGAACAGCGCACACATCTGCCCTCGAGCGAAAGCCAGCCACCCAGCGCGGAGATGCTCGCTTTTCCCGATGGCACGCCCTTTTCGGCCTCGGCCCCGAGCGTCGATCGATTCTCACGTGCGACCCGAATCCGCCGGCTGGCCAAGCTGACGGCATTGCTGCTTCTGGCCGCGATCGTTGCGGCCGTCGGGCTGTATGCATGGCGCAAGCACCAGCCGGCCGCGCTGCCGAACGGGATCGCCATGAGCAACGGACGTATCGAGGCCACCGAGATCGACATTGCCACCAAGCTTCCCGGCCGCGTCAAGGAGGTGCTGGCCCGAGAAGGTGACTTCGTGGAAGCGGGACAAGTGGTCGGGCGAATGGATACGCAGACGCTGGAAGCGGAGTTGCGCCAGGCGCAGGCGCAGGCGCGACAGGCACGCAACGCGATCAATACCGCCGAGGCCGTCGTCTCCCAGCGCGAGAGCGAGCTGGCCTTCGCAGAAAAAGAGCTGCGCCGCTCCGAAGACCTGGTCGCGCGCGGATTCGTGAGCCCGGAGAGGCTCGATAGCGACCGCACCCGCATGCTGACGGCGAAGGCGGCGCTGGCCGCTTCTCGCTCGCAAGTCATCGAAGCGCGGTCGGCCCTTGAAGCCGCTGCTGCGGGCACCGAGCGGGTGCGCTCGGACATCGAAGACTCGACGCTGACTGCGGCTCGCGCCGGCCGCGTGCAGTACCGGCTGGCCGAGCCGGGCGAAGTGCTGCCGGCCGGCGGCAAAGTCGCCGCCACGCTGGATGTGAGCGATGTGTACATGACCCTGTTCCTGCCGGAGACGCTGGTGGGGCGGGTCGCGATCGGAGCAGAGGCGCGCATCGTGCTGGACGCGGCGCCGCAGTATGTGATTCCCGCGCAGGTCTCGTATGTCGCCTCCGAGGCTCAGTTCACGCCCAAGACGGTGGAGACCGCGAGCGAGCGCCAGAAGCTGGCATTCCGCGTCAAGGTGCAGATCGATCCGGAGCTACTCAGGAAATATCGGACGCAAGTGAAGACCGGGTTGCCGGGCGTCGCCTACGTGCGGTTCGATTCGCACGCCGACTGGCCACCTGCTCTGCAGCCCAGGCTGCCGCAGTGAACCGTTCCGCCGCGATGCCGCAGCCCGCTGGGCCGGTGGCCCAGCTGTCGCACGTGGGGCTGCGCTATCGCGAAACCCTGGCTTTGCGCGACGTCAACCTGGACATTCCTTCCGGATGTGTGGCGGGCTTGATCGGTCCGGACGGCGTCGGCAAGTCCAGCCTGCTCGCGCTCATCGCCGGTGCACGCAAGATCCAGCGCGGCGAAGTGCGGGTGCTCGGGGGCGACATGCGCAGCCGCGCCCATCGCCGCGCCGTCTGCACGCGCATCGCGTACATGCCGCAGGGCCTGGGAAGGAACCTCTACCCCACCCTGTCGGTGCAGGAGAACCTCGACTTCTTCGCCCGCCTGTTTCCGCAGACGCAGGCGCAGCGCACCGATCGCATGGAAGCCCTGCTCGCGGGCACCGGCCTGGCACCGTTCCGCGACCGGCCGGTGGCCCAGTTGTCGGGCGGGATGAAGCAGAAGCTGGGCCTGTGCTGCGCCCTGGTCCACGACCCCGATCTGATGATCCTGGACGAACCGACCACCGGCGTCGACCCGCTCTCGCGGCGCCAGTTCTGGCAGCTGCTCGTGGGCTTGCGCCAGCAGCGGCCGGAGATGAGCGTGATCGTGGCCACCGCCTACATGGAAGAGGCGCAGCGGTTCGACTGGCTGGTCGCGATGGATGCGGGAGCTGTGCTCGCCGTGGGCCGACCCGACGAGATCCGGGCGCGCGCCGGTGCACAAACGCTGGAAGAAGCGTTCATCTCGTTGCTCCCGCCGCAGAAGCGCCGCGACCATCGCCGGCTGGTAGTGCCCCCGCGCGTCGCACGCCCCGACGGTGCAGCCATCGAGGCGCGTGATCTCACGCGACGCTTCGGCACATTCACCGCGGTAGACCACGTGAGCTTTCGCATCGATCGCGGCGAGATCTTCGGCTTCGTCGGCTCCAACGGCTGCGGCAAGACCACGACCATGAAGATGCTCACCGGACTGCTGCCGCCCTCAAGCGGGCAGGCATGGGTATTCGGATATCCCACCGATGCCACCGATGTCGAGATGCGGCGTCGCGTCGGCTTCATGTCGCAGTCCTTCTCGCTCTACACAGAGCTGACCGTGCAGCAGAACCTGCAATTGCACGCGCGATTGTTCCGGCTGCCGCCGGCGCAGATACCGGCACGGGTCGCGCACGTGACGCAGCAGTTCGGGCTGACCGATTACCGCTCGACTCTCGCCGACAAGCTTCCCCCCGGCGTGCGCCAGCGGCTGTCGCTGGCGGTAGCCGTGATCCACGGGCCGGAGATGCTGATCCTCGACGAGCCCACCTCCGGCGTCGATCCGGTGGCCCGCGACCTGTTCTGGGAGTTGCTGGTCGATCTCTCGCGCAAGCGCGGCGTCACCATCTTCGTGTCGACGCATTTCATGAACGAGGCCGAGCGCTGCGACCGCGTGTGCCTCATGCATGCCGGGCGCGTCCTCGCGCAGGGGGCTCCTGCCGAGCTCGCGCGAGCGGCCAACGCAACCAACCTGGAAGACGCCTTCATCGCTTACATCGAGCGGGCCAGCACGGGAGAATCGCTCGCACCGGGGACCGTCGATGCTGCGCCGGCTCCTCAGGCAACGCTCTCCGGGCGCGCACCGCGCACCAGCCGGTTCAGCGCCGGCCGGCTGCGCGCACTGGTCAGGCGCGAGAGCATGGAAGTGCGCCGCGATCCGGTGCGGCTGGCATTCGCGCTGCTCGGACCGCTGCTGCTGATGATCGTGTTCGGCTACGGCATCTCGTTCGACGTCGAGAACCTTTCGTACGCGGCGCTCGATCACGACCGCACCCCGGAGAGCCGCGCTTATCTGGAGAACTTCGCCGGCTCGCGCTACTTCCGGCAGCAGTCCCCGCTCCTCGACTATGCCGCCGTGGAGCGGCGCTTGAACAGCGGCAGCCTCAAGTTCGCGATCGAAATTCCACCGCAGTTCGGCAAGGACCTCAAGCGCGGGCGGGCGCCCGAGGTCGGCGTCTGGGTGGACGGCGCCAACCCGTTCCGGGCCGAGGTGAGCCGCGGCTACGTGGAGGGCGTGCATCAGGCCTACCTTGCGGAGCTTGCCCGGCACGATCCGGCCCCAGCGTCGGCAACGAGCGTGCCGGCGACGATCGAGGTGCGCTTCCGCTACAACCAGAACTTCAAGAGCGTATACGCGATGGTTCCCGGAACCATCATGATGCTGCTCGGGCTGATCCCCGCGATGATGACGGCACTCGCGGTCGTGCGCGAGAAGGAGCTGGGCTCGATCACCAACCTGTACGTGACGCCTCTCACGAGGATCGAGTTCCTGCTCGGCAAGCAGCTGCCGTATATCCTGATCGCGTTCGTGAACTTTCTGTGCATGGTCGCGCTGGCGCTGCTCTTGTTTCGCGTGCCGATCAAGGGCGGCTACGGCGCGCTGGCGCTGGGCGCTTTCCTTTACGTCGCCGGGACCACCGCGTTCGGCCTGTTGATCTCGACGTTCGTGCGCACGCAGATCGCGGCCATCTTCGCATCCGCCATTCTCACCACGATGCCCGCGATCCAGTTCTCGGGCCTGCTGGTGCCGGTTTCCTCGCTGTCGCGCGACGCCCGGGTCATCGGCGCCGTCTTTCCGAGCACCTATTTTCATCACGTCAGCGTGGGGGCCTTCACCAAAGGGCTCGGGTTTGCCGAGCTGCGCGCCGACTATGTCGCGCTCACCGTGTTGATCGCGGTGTTTCTGCTGCTGACCCTGGCGCTCCTTAGAAAGCAGGAGAGCTAGTGTCCTGTCCCGCTGATTCGTGGCCGAAAACCGGACGAGAATCGCCGCCATGCGGTGTTGCGAATCCTCGCCAGGTGTCCAACCTGGCTGCGGTTCGCGCCTTGCCTGCCGCCGATTTCGCCGGTTTTCCAACCGACAGCGGTGCGCTGGCAATGGAGCCGAAGCCAGCGGATCAGCTTGCACGCCTTATCCCACGAACCAACGGGACAGGACACTGAGTTGCGACGGCTGCTGGCCAACGCATACCGCCTGGGTGTGAAAGAGCTCTTCAGCCTGGGCCACGACAGGGTGCTGTTGTTCCTGATCGTCTACTCGTTTACCTACGCCGTGTACGGACCTGCGAAAGGCGCACGCATGGAGCTGATCGACGCTTCCGTCGCGGTGGTGGACGAGGACCGCTCCACGCTGTCGCGGCGTATCGAGGACGCTCTGCTGCGGCCCTATTTTCTGCCGCCTGGACATCTGGCGGCTGCGGAAGTAGACACCGCCATGGACGCCGATCGCTACACCTTCGTGATCGACATTCCGCCACGCTTCCAGGCCGATGTGCTGGCCGGCCGCGCCCCGGCGATTCAGGTCAACGTCGATGCGACAGCGATGAGCCAGGCCGGCCGCGGCGCCGGCTATCTGCAAAGCGTCATCACGCAGGAGCTGCAGACCTTCCTGAACCGCGCAGCGCCGAGCGCGCCGCCCGCGGTGCGCCTCGTGGTGCAATCCAAGTTCAACCCCAACCTGATGTCGACCTGGTTCAACGCCGTGATGCAGATCGTCAACAACATCACCATGCTCGCCATCATCCTGTCGGGAGCAGCGCTAATGCGCGAGCGCGAGCACGGCACGATCGAACACCTGCTGGTGATGCCGCTCACGCCGGTCGAGATCATGCTCGGGAAAGTCTGGGCCAACGCCTTCGTCATCGTAGTCGTCTCCGCCATCTCCCTGCGCCTGGTCGTGCAGGACGCGCTGGGCGTGCCCATCGCCGGGTCGATTCCGCTGTTCATGTTCTGCACGCTGATCTACATGTTCTCGGTCACCGCACTCGGCATCTTCCTCGCCACGCTGACTCGCTCGATGCCGCAGTTCGGCCTGCTCGCCTTCCTAGTGTTCATCGTCATGAATCAGCTCTCCGGCGCGGCGACTCCGCTCGACAGCATGCCGGAGCTGCTGCAAGGGGTGATGCAGATCTCCCCGACTACACATTTCGTAGCCGTGTCGCAGACCATCCTGTATCGCGGGGCGGGTCTCGAAGCCATGTGGCCGCATCTGGCTGCGGTCGCTGGAATCGGACTGGTCTTCTTTCTGGCGGCCCTGCTGCGGTTTCGCAAGGCGGTGACGGCGCTGCAGGTATGAGCGGATCGGAACCCGATGCACGCGGGACACCAGAGCGCGGGCCGCGAACGACGAGCGAGCAGCCGCGCGCGCCCGCAATCGAGACGGCCGGGCTTACGCGCCGGTTCGGCACGCTGATCGCGGTCGACGCATTGGATCTGGCCATCCCTGCCGGCGCGATCTTCGGCCTGCTGGGAACCAACGGCGCGGGCAAGACGACCGTGATCAAGATGTTGACCACGCTGCTCGCTCCTACCGGGGGATCCGCCCGCGTGGCAGGCTTCGATATCACGCGCGATGCAGCGGAGGTGCGCTGGCATATCGGTTACGTCTCGCAGATGCTGTCCGCGGATGGCGAGCTGACCGGCTACGAGAACCTGCTGATCTCGGCCAAGCTGTACGGGCTCACGCGCAGCGAGCGGCGGGAGCGCATCGACGAGGCCCTGCGCTTCATGGACATCGCGGCCGCGGCCGACCGGCTGGTGAGCCGCTACTCCGGCGGCATGATCCGGCGCCTCGAGATCGCGCAGTCCATGTTGCACCGGCCCCAGGTCCTCTTCCTGGACGAGCCGACCGTGGGTCTCGATCCGCTCGCCCGCCGTGTGGTCTGGGAGCGCATCCGCCTGCTGCGCCAGAACTACGGCACCACGATCTTGATGACCACTCACGACATGGAAGAAGCGGACCAGCTGTGCGATGCCGTGGCGCTGATGACTCTCGGCCGCCTGGTGGCGCTCGGCGCGCCGGCCGATCTCAAGCTCGCGCTCGGCCCCGAGGCGACGCTCGACGACGTCTTCATCCATTACACCGGTGGCGCCGCGGCCGAACGCGGGACATTTCAGGATGCCGCGCGGGCCCGCCGCACCGCACATCGACTGGAGTGAGGTCATGCCGATCCTGCGACTGCTCACCCAGACCCTCGCCGTAGCCGAAGCCGATATCCGCAAGCTGCGCCACGATCCGCTCGAGCTGCTCACGCGGATGGTTCAACCTCTGCTGTGGCTGCTCATCTTCGGGGAGGTCTTCGCGCGCTCGCACGCCATCCCCACCGGCGCGGTCGACTACCTGGAATTCATCACGCCGGGCATTCTCGCGCAGAGCACGCTGTTCATCGCCATCTTCTACGGCGTGTCCGTTATCTGGGAGCGCGATCTGGGTGTCCTGCACAAGTACCTGGTGAGCCCGGTGCCTCGCGCCGGGCTGGTGCTCGGGCGCGCCGTATCGTCAGGCGTGCGCGGGCTGTCTCAAGGTGTGGTGATCTATCTGCTGGCCTTGGCGCTAGGGGTCCGCATGCGTGTGAGCATCGATGCGCTGGCGCTGGTGGTGGTGACGGTGATGCTGGGCTCGGCGATTTTCGCGACGTTCTCGCTGATCGTCGCTTGCCTGGTCAAGACGCGCGAGCGCTTCATGGGCATCGGTCAGGTGCTCACGATGCCGCTGTTCTTCGCCAGCAACGCGATCTATCCACTGTCGATGATGCCACCGTGGCTGCGGGCGATCGCTGGCGCGAATCCTCTGACCTACCAGGTCGACGCTCTGCGCGCGTTGATGATCCAGGGCGGCGGCAGCGCCTTCGGTCTCGGTGTGGACTACGGCGTACAGGTCGCGGTGCTGGCGCTGCTGACGCTGATCGCAACCAAGCTGTATCCCACGATCGTGAACTGAGGCCGAAGAGCGAGCTCCTGGATCCGCCCTCGGGGTCCGTAGCGGCGTGGCCACTCAATGGACGGACCGCGCTCCGCCCTCAGAGCTCCACGTATGACCCGTCAGGCGGAGCGCGCCGACAGCTGGCTACGCAGAGCGGCATACCGCTGCTCGGGTCGCTCACCGAACAGCGGATCGTCCCCGCGCTCGGACGCCCGTTCGATGCTGTTCCAGTCCTCGTCCGATAGACACTCGACCGCAGCCACGAACAGGCCCTGCTCCTCGGCGTACATGTGCCGTCGGAATGCATCCAGATAGCGCTGCCCCAGTTCTTCGACGACCTTCCGCGCTACGATGGCCCCACCCACCACGGCTTCGATCTCGCGGGCAAGCTCGCGGCCGCTCGCCAGGATCGCGGAGTGCTCGCGCGCGAGCTGGCGGACGCTGTCCGCCGCGGTAGGCTGACGTTCGGCGATCCGGGCGAACGCCAGGTCCTCCTTGGGATGGTGAAAGCGGTCGGCGTAGTCGACCATATATTCCACGATGTCCAGCATGATCTCGTAGTCGGGTGCTGCAGCCCTGTGAAACTGTTCGAGCTGCTGCTCCAGCAGCGCCAGGAGCGCGGCGAAAGCCTGGTGCTCGTTCTTCCAAAGACTCACTTGCGAACTCATGAGCGTCCCCTCGATAGGGTCGGCGGCCGATCGCAGACGTTCGACTGCGTTCGGCAG
>JBGPMS010000069.1:0-17492 GCA_041487115.1 Gammaproteobacteria bacterium | reverse complement strand
GAGCATCTTACCGAATCGCGCGAGCGGCTCCTCGCCGGCCCATGCGCCCTATAATCCGCGACTCCGCCTCGAATTCCGAATTCTTCCCTATGCTGCAGCGGCGACACGTTTCCATTCGCCACCGGGCATCGGTACAGGTCCCGGCTGCGGACGCCCGTTACGAGAAGGCGCCGCACCCCGAGCTGGCGCTCGCCTTGTACACTGCCGGCCGGTGAGCCACGGACCGGGACGCCCGATGCAGCCGCGCTACGAAGGTCGTTCCGACGTCGATCCAGGCACGCGAACCATCGTGGTCGTCCACGGTCTGTGGATGACTGGCGCGGTATTCGCTCTGCAGAGGGCGCAGCTCACGCGCCGCGGCTACCGCGTCGTGGCTTTTTCCTATCCTTCGATCCGCCTGGCTCTCGACGAGATCGCCTCCCGGCTGGCGCGATTCGTCGCCACGCTCGGCGTCTCGCGCGTGCATCTGGTCGGCCACAGCCTGGGCGGATTGGCGGTGCTGAACATGCTCGACTTGTACCCGCAGACACCGGCCGGCCGTATCGTGCTCCTGGCCACTCCCGTCGCCGGATCGCGCGCCGCGCAGCATGTGGCGCGCTCGACCATGGGCCGGTTCCTGGTCGGAAGAGCATTGCTCCAATGGCGTCCCGAGCGGGGTGCCGCCGCGATGGCGCGGTTCGAGGTCGGCATGATCGCCGGGACCGTGCGCTTCGGCGTCGGCAGCCTGCTGGTCCCGCTTCCGGCTCCCAACGATGGCGTCGTGTGCCTGGACGAAACCGTCCTGCCGCAGCTGCGCGACCACTTGGCGCTGCCGCTGAGCCATTCCGGAATGATCTTCTCCTCACGCGCGACAAACCAGATCTGTCACTTTCTCGAGCATGGCCATTTCGCGCGCGCTTAGATGGGTCGTGGCGCCGGCCCTGCTGGCCGCCATTTCTGCGGCCGGATGCTCGACCGTCGGCTACTACTTCCAGGCCGTGAACGGGCAGATGGAGCTCGCACGCAAGGCGCGCCCCATACCGGAGGTCATGGCCGATCCCGGCACCGGACCGGAGCTCAAGGCGAGGCTCGACCGGGTCCGGGAGATACGCGACTTCGCCAGCCGCGAGCTGAAATTGCCCGACAACGCCAGCTATCGCCGCTATGCCGACCTCGGGCGCCCGTACGTGGTCTGGAACGTGTTCGCCACACCGGAGTTTTCCGTGACGCCGAGGCAGTGGTGCTTCCCGTTCGCCGGTTGCGTGGGCTACAAGGGATACTTCAAGAAAGCTGGCGCGGACGAGCTTGCCGCGGCGCTACGGTCCGAGCACTACGACGTGTTCGTGGGCGGCGTACCCGCCTACTCGACGCTGGGATGGCTCGACGACCCCGTGTTGAACACGTTCGTCCGCTACCCGGAGACCGAGATCGCGCGGCTGATCTTTCACGAATTGGCGCACCAGGTCGTGTATCTGAAAGGGGACAGCACCTTCAACGAATCCTTCGCCGTCACGGTGGAGCAGGAGGGCGTCAGGAGATGGGTGGCTGCGCACGGAACGCAGGAGCAGCAGCGTCAGTTCGATCAGGCACGCGCACGCCAGCAGGCCTTCGTCGAACTGGTAGACAAGTATCGCCTGCAGCTCGCGGCCTTGTATGCCCAGTCCCTGGAGCCAGGCGAGATGCGGGCGCGCAAGCAGGAGGTGCTGGCGCAGATGCGCAACGACTATCGCGCGTTGCAGCAGGCGTGGGCAGGGTTCTCGGGATACGACTGGTGGTTCGAGCAGCCGTTGAACAACGCTCAGCTCGCCTCGATCGCGATTTACACCCAGCTCGTCCCCGGCTTCGAGCAGGTGCTTCGCGAGAGCGGCGGAGATCTGCCGCGCTTCTATGCACAAGTGCGGGAACTGGCCAAGCTGACCGGGCCCGAGCGGCAGGCGCGTCTCGCGAGCGGACCCGGCGCAACGCGCGCAGTCTCAGGCACCAAATAGCGAACGAAGAGCGCCGATCGGCCGCGCTGGCGATTCTGTGCTCGGTACGCGGCGCTTACTGCTGCTCTTTGTACTTGCCCTGTGTGAGGATGCCCTGGGCGCGCTTGCTGCCGTTGCCCGCGGCGCGCTTGAGCCATTGTTCGGCGCTGCCGATGTCCTTGGGGACGCCGTCGCCGTTGAGATAGAACAGCGCGATATTGAGCTGCGCCGGCGCGTCGCGCTGGTCGGCGGCGAGCGTGAACCACTTGATGGCCTGCGGAACGTCGCGCGGCATGCCCAGTCCCTTGTCGTACATGGCGCCAAGGTTGTACATCGCTTCGGCGCGGCCGTCCTTGGCCGCCAGCTCCAGCCACTTGCGTGCGGCCGGGAAGTCGTGAGCAGCGCCGTGCCCGTACAGATAGAGGTTGCCGAGGAACAGTGCCGCCTCGGTATCCCCATCTTCCGCCGCCGGCGTCAGCAGCGCGACCGCATCCTGCGGCGTGGTGCTGCGCACGGCCAAACCCGCCTGACTGATCACGGCCGGATTGGACGGCAAGAAGCGCAAGCTGTCGATGAACGAGTCTGCCGCCTTCTGCGCTTCGGGCGTCACGTCCTCGACGGGACCGCGCCGCGCGTAGCTGAGCGTCACCACTACGTCGGGCTGGTCGGGCCGCCCGCACGCCATGCCGCGCACGAGCAGCAGGCCCGGAGCGGGAAACTGGGTGCGCCGATCGTCGAATTTGACCGCGAACCGGCTGCACAACATGCCCTTCGGCGCGAACGGTTGAGCGGTGTAGTCGATCAGCTTCATCGTCGCCGGGTCCGGCACCGACGCCTGCTCCCGGCGCAAAAAGTCGAGCAGTTCCTGCTCTCCCACCAGAGGCGCATCGAGCTTGCGCGCTTCGACGATGGCAGCGAGCTTGACCCCGTTCGGCAAGTCCTTGGCGAGGTCGCCATACTGTGCATCCTTGGCCAGCGAGTACCAGCCCGGCTCGGCCGGCACGTTGACCCGGAAGCCGTCGAAAGCCCACGCGGCACCCGGTACCAGGATCGGGTCGCGCAGAGCGTCGTTCTCCGCCTGCACTGCCAGCGGCAGCGCCGCCAGCAAGACGCTGAGGCTCCACAGGGATACTTGCCTCGCCGGCCCCGAACTGGCACCTGTTGCAGCACAGCCCGTAGCTTTGCTCGATGTCATGGGTCGGCTCCTGTTCAAACCGGGCTTGTCGACGAAAGATGCTGGCTCTCACAAAATGGAGATTGTCGCAGGGTCTGCGCGCGACTGCATCCGTTCGTCGCCTGCTCGGGTGACGGCAATCGTGAGCGCGCCGGCTGCGGGGCAGTTGATACGCACGCTCGGCCGCTCCCGTGTGAACCCGCAGCACTTGCGGGTACACTAACGCATACACCAACAACCCCGAGGTTAACGTGAACAACCACGCAGTACTGCATGTTGCGCGACGCCTGGCGCTGCTACTCCTGGCGGCGGCAAGCCTTGCTGTTCCGGCGCACGGCGATGTGGGCGAAGCGGCCAAGCTCAAGACCGTGCTGCTGAACGGCAAGGCGGTATCGCTCGATCAGCTCAAAGGCAAAGTCGTGATGGTGAACTTCTGGGCCACCTGGTGCCCGACCTGCCGGGCGGAAATGCCGCAGTGGCAGAAGTTCTACGACGCCTACAAGGACAAAGGGTTCGAGCTGATCGCGCTCAGCATCGATGAGGATGAAAAGGAGCTGCGCAGCGTGGCCAAGGAGCGCGGATTCACCTTTCCCGTCGCCTGGCGCTATGACGACAAAACCGATGACAACTTCGGCGACATCATTGGCACGCCGACCCTTTACATCGTGGACAAGAGCGGCAAAGTGGCCTGGATGAAGCGAGGTCGCGTGACCTACGCCCAACTGCAGGAAATCGTAGATCCCCTGCTGAAAAACTGACGCCGCAGGCGCAATCCCGCCAGCCGACGGGACGCAGCGCAGGGGTCATCCCGGCGCTAGCGCGCCCCGTAGCCGGTCGGAGCTAGGATGCAGCCCGGACGGGGTCATGCCTGCAGCCGTCGGGATTCGAGTCGAGACCAGCGGCTCTCATACGTGGGCGCGGCGGGCCTGGGCCTTCTGTAGACGGCGAAGTTCCCGCGCCGCGGGCGAAGGATCGCGGTGCCAGTCGCGCGTGGCGTCATCCTGCGCGCTGCGTGCAAGCCTCGCCAGCAGGATGCATCCGACGCAGAGACCCAGGCACACCCAGGCGCCAATAGACAGACTGATCATGGTTTCCTCCATTGGTTTGAGGGGGGAAGCGCTTTTTTCTCCGCATGTGCTTCTCCGGCGCCAGAGCAGTTGGCTCCTGAGATAGAGTAGACCCCAGGCTTGACGGGCGGCATCCCCCGAGGGGCATACAACTTTCGTTCTAGGCGCGGCACTTGCAGACCGCTTGGCCAGCCGCATTGACCGCGGCCCCGAGGCGGGGTGCCGGTGGCGTTTGATGCTAAACTGCCCCGCCTGTCGCAGGAATCCGAACAGTCGAGTGCATGAACGACGACATCAACACGCTCCGGCGCATCCTCAAGGACACCAAGACCATCGCGGTGGTGGGGCTTTCGGCCAACTGGTGGCGGCCCAGCTATTTCGCCGCCAAGTACCTGCAAGACCACGGCTACCGCGTTATCCCGGTCAACCCTCAGTACCAGGAGGTCCTGGGTGAGAAGTGCTATCCGGACCTGCGCGCCGTCCCGGTCCAGGTGGACGTGGTCGACTGTTTCCGCAAGAGCGAGGAGATGCCCGCGCTGGCGGACCAGGCCATCGCCATCGGCGCCAAGGTGCTGTGGATGCAGCTCGGCGTGATCCACCACGCCGCTGCGCGCAAGGCGAGTGAGGCCGGCCTCGAGGTCGTCATGGATCGCTGCATGAAGATCGAGCACGGCCGGCTCTTCGGCGGGCTCAACTGGTGCGGCGTGAATACCGGGGTGATCTCCGCCAAGCGCCCCAGCTACCTTCCGTATTGAAGTGCCCCGTTGAAGTGAAGGTTCGAAGGTCGAAGCGGGAAGGGTAGGCGGGCTGCGCCCGGTTCCGCTCCGAGCTTTTTACCCTTCACTCTTCACCCTTCACTCTTCACGCTCATGCCAGACAGAAAATTCGGATTCGGCACCCTGTGCCTGCACGCGGGGGCGATCCCCGACCCGACCACCGGCGCACGGGCGGTGCCGATCTACCAGACCACTTCTTTTGTGTTCGATTCCGCCGAGCACGCGGCGAGCTTGTTCAACCTCCAGACCTTCGGCAACGTCTACTCGCGCATCTCGAACCCGACCGTGGCGGTGTTCGAGGAGCGCATGGCGGCGCTGGAAGGTGGCCGAGCGGCCCTGGCCGCGGCCTCGGGCCAGGCGGCGCAGATGTGCGCGTTGCTTACCCTGGTGCGAAACGGCGACGAGATCGTGTCCGCCAGCACGTTGTACGGCGGCACCTATTCGCAGTTCGACGTGACCTTTCGTCAGTTCGGCATCGACACGAAGTTCGTCGACCCGGATGACCCGCAGAGCTTCAGGAAGGCCATCACGCCGAAGACCAAACTGCTGTATGCCGAGACGGCGGGCAACCCGCGCATCAACGTGCTGGACATCGAGGCGGTGGCCGCGATCGCCAAGGACGCAGGCATCCCGCTGATCGTCGACAACACCTTCGCCACGCCTTACCTGTGCCGGCCGTTCGAGTTCGGCGCGGACATCACCGTTCACTCGGCCACGAAGTACATCGGCGGCCACGGCACGACCATCGGCGGAGTCGTGGTGGAGTCGGGGAAATTCCCCTGGGACAACGGCAAGTTTCCGGGCATGACCGAGCCGTCACGCGGCTATCATGGCGTGCGCTTTCATGAGACCTTCGGCGACTTCGGCTACACCATGAAAGCGCGCATGGAGACCATGCGTACGCTCGGGCCGGCGCTCTCGCCCATGAGCGCCTGGTTCCTGCTGCAGGGGCTGGAGACGCTGCACGTGCGCATGGATCGTCATGTGGAGAACGCGCTGGCGGTCGCCCGGTTCCTCGAGGAGCACCCGCAGGTGAGCTGGGTCAACTACCCGAGCCTGCCGTCGAGCAGGTATTACGACCTGGCGAAGAAATACATGCCCAAGGGTGCGGGCGGCATCATGACCTTCGGCATCAAGGGCGGACAGGATGCCGGCGTCCGCTTCATCGAGGGCGCGCAGTTCCTGAGCCACCTCGCCAATGTGGGCGACGCCAAGACGCTGGTGATCCACCCGGCCTCGACGACGCACCGCCAGCTCTCCGAAGAAGAGCAGATCAAGGCCGGCGTCACGCCGGATATGATCCGCCTGTCCATCGGCATCGAGGATATCGACGACATTCTCTGGGACATCGACCAGGCGCTGGTGAAGAGTAAGGGTTAGGCCTCCCTCGTCCCTAATCCCTCGCCCCTCCCATGTCCGGCGTCTGGCCCTCGGTCTGGATCACGCTTGCGATCCAGGCGCTCGTTTCCCTGGTCGTATTCACGCCGCCGGTGCTGGCACCGCCGGCGCAGGCCGACATCGGCGTGCAGGCGAGCTCGGTGGGCATCGTCACAGCGCTCATCTACCTGAGCGCAACTGTCGGTGCGCTCCTGTCCGCCAAGGTCATTGCCCGACACGGCCCGATGCGCGCGAGCCAGGGCAGCCTGGTGCTGGCCGGCGCCGGGGTCGCGCTGATGGCGACTGCGAACGTGGCTCTGGTCGCGCTGGGCGCGTTGGTGATCGGGCTGGGCTACGGTCAGGTTACGCCGTCGAGCTCCGCTATCCTGGCCGAGCGCGCACCCGAGAACCTGCGCGCGTTCATCTTCTCGCTGAAGCAGACCGGCGTTCCGGTCGGCGGAGCGGTTGCCGGAGCCATGCTCCCGGCGTTGATCCATGCGCTGGGCTGGAGAGCCGCGGCGCTCGTGAGCGGTGGCGCGTGCCTGGTGTTTGCAATCGCGTTGCAGCCGATGCGCGCCGGGGTCGATCGCGGCAGCCGCGGCGCGGATGAGCGGTCCCATGTCGGCCTGCTCGAGCCGCTGAGGTTCGTGATGTCGCATGCGCGGCTGCGCGAAATGGCGTTCGCATCCTTCACCTACTCGGGCATGCAGATGTGCCTGGGCTCGTTCCTGGTGGTATTCCTGCACGAGCATGTGGGCTTCGGGCTGGCCGCGGCAGGCGCGGCTTTGTCCACGGCGATGATCGCGGGCATCGGCGGGCGCATTCTGTGGGGCGTGATGGCGGACAACTGGGTGACGCCTCGGTTGCTGCTGGGCGTGCTCGGACTGAGCATGGCGGTGGCCGCCTTCATGACCGCGCTGATCACCTCGTCGTGGCCGGCGGCAGCCGTGTTCGTCGTGAGCTTCGTCTATGGCGCCACGGCGGTGGGGTGGAACGGCGTCTATCTGAGCGAGGTGGCGCGCATCGCCCCGCCGGGGCGCGCGGCCGCCGCTACCGGCGCATCGCTGGCCATGACTTACTCCGGTGTCATGGTGCTGCCGACTCTGTTCTGGGCGATCATCGCTCTTAGCGGCAGCTATGCCGCCGCCTTCGTGGTCACCGGCCTGCTGACGCTTTGGCGCGGCGCGTACCTGCTGAGGCGAAATCCTTGATCACGATGATCAGACCGACCGCATCCCGCCGTCGCACTCCAGTACAAGTCCCGGTGATGAAGCCATTGCTGACCAGCAGGAGGATGAAGGGCTAGTTTGTCTTGGGAGCCGGGGCGGCGCTCATCCGGGCGGCCTGGTCGTTCGGCTCCCAGCCTCCACCCAAAGCCTTGATCAACCCGACGCTGGTGACCAGCTGCAGGCCCTGGATCTGGGCGGCGGCCCGCCGGTTGCTAAGTGCGGTGCGCTCGGCATCCAGGACGTCGAGGAAAAACACCAGGCCGGCACGGTAGCGCGCGGTCGAAATCTCCGAGGCACGCTCGGAATTGACCACGGCGCGCGACTGGGCGTCGGCTTGTTGCGCGAGCAGACGCAGGCCGGACAGCGCCGTCTCCACCTCCTGGAACGCGATCAGCACCTGCTGCCGGTAGACAGCCAGGTTCTCGTCATAGGCCGCCCTGGCACGGTCCACGTTGCCCTTGATGCGCCCACCGTCGAAGATGGGCTGGGTCAGGCCGGCCGCCAGAGTCCAGATGCGGCTGTTGGACTTGATCAGGTCGGACAAGTCGGTGCTCTCGAAGCCGAACCCGGCGGTCAACTGGATGTTCGGGAAATAAGCGGCCTTGGCCACGCCGATTTCGGCATTGCGGGCAGCGAGCAGCCGCTCCGCCTGGGCCACGTCCGGCCGACGCTGTAACAGCTCGGACGGCAGGCCCACGGGGATCGACGGCGGCAGGATATCGAGCGGGTCGGGGAACAGGCTGAAGTCGGCGGGTGTCTTGCCGACCAGCACGGCAAGCGCATTCTCCAGGTCGGCTCGCCGGCGCTCCACGCTCACCAGTTCGGCCTCGTTGGTCGCGACCTCGGCGTCGGCGCGGACCACGTCCAGCTCGCTCGAGGCGCCGCCGCGATAGCGCGCGCGGATGATCTCGGTGCCTTCCTTCTGGTAGGCGATGGTGCGCTTGAGGATGTCGTACTCGGAATCCAGGGAGCGGATGGCGAAGTAGGTCTGCGCCACATCGGCGTGCAGTGTGATGCGCACCGTTCCATAAGCGTCGGCAACGGCCTGCGCCTGCGCCGTGGCCGATTCGGACGCACGCCGGATCTTGCCCCACAGGTCCACCTCGTAGGACACGTCGAGCGGCACCCGGAAGTCGTTCGAAACAAAGGGGAGCACGGGTGCCCCGGGCTGGCCCGGCCGGTTGCCCGACTGCCGCGTACGGCTCACGCTCGGATCCAGCGTGACGTTGGGGTAGAAATCCGCCTCCGTGATGCGGGCTATGGCGCGCGCCTGCGTGACGCGAGCGATGGCCGCCGCGAGCTGCGGGCTGGCCTGGTCCGCCTGATCCTCCAGGCTGTTGAGGATAAGGTCGTTGTAGACTTCCCACCAGCGCTGCGCGATGGCGGTCTGTCCAGCCTCCGGCGTGGTCTTCCATCCGGCGGGGGTGGCGGTGTCGGGCTTGCGATAGTCCGGCCCGACCATGCAGCCAGACAGGACCAGCAGCACCGCCAGGGTGCTTCCCGGCAACGTTCGATGCGCTAAGCGACGATGGACCATGGGCTGGTTACTTCTTCTCGGCCGCGGGAGCGACCTTGACCTGCGCGCCGTCGTGCATCGAATCGGGCGGGTTGGTGACCACCAGCTCGTTCTCGTTGAGGCCCGAGATCACCTCGATCTGTTGGCCGAAATCGCGGCCCAGCACGATCTTGCGCATCTGCACCTTGTTGTTCTGCACCGCCGCGACCTGCGGCCCGTCCGCGCGGATGATCAGCGTATTCGATGGCAGGACGATAGTGGGTTCGGCCTGGCTCAGCTTGAAGCGCACCTGTGCGTACATGCCGGCCAGCAACTCGCCTTTGTCGTTGGGGACCTGCACTTCCGTCAGCAGCGTCTTGGACTGGCCGTCCAATGCCCCGGCTGTGCGCAATACTTTACCCGGGAAGGCCTTGCCCGGGAACTCGCGGAGAATCACGTCCGCGGGCAGTCCCGCCTGGATCAGGCGGATGTGGGTCTGTGGGACGTACACGTAAAGCCGCAGGGTGCCCATCTTGGACAGCTTATACAGCCAACTGTTGGGGTTGTTGCTGCCGGCGGTAATGAGCTGGCCCACGTCGACGTTGCGCGCGGTGATGGTGCCGTCGAATGGCGCCACCACGTGCTGGAAGCCCTGCAGCTCCTGCAACCGCTGCACGCTTGCCTCGGCCGCGGCGAGGTCGGCCTGACGGGCCGCCAGTGCGCCGATTTTCTCGTCCACCTCCTGCTGGGAAACGGCCTTGTCCTTCAACAACAATTGCCAACGCTCGGCAGTGGTCCGCGCCAGGTCGAGATTGGCCTTCACCTGGCCCTTGTTCGCGATGGCCTGTTTCAGCTCGCGGTCGACCTCGGGCGTCTCGATCTCGGCCAGCAGTTGCCCGGTCTTCACCTTGGTGCCGATGTCGACCAGCCAGCGCTTGACGTAGCCGTTGGTGCGGGCGTAGATCGGCGCCTCCATGAACGGCTGCAGCGTCGAGGGCAGCGTCAGTTCCGTGCCCGCCTTGCCGCGCGCCGCGGGAACGACATTCACGGTAGCCAGGTTGTCCTTGGCCACTTCGGCGACGGCCCGGTTCGCGCTCAGGCGCGGAATCAGTCCGATCCCGAACAGCGTCACGAGTATCAGCGCGACCGCGGCGACCGTGAAGACGGCCGCACGCCGGCGGCGCCCGGGCGGTCCGGACGGCTTGGCCGCCAGCGCTTGAAGGATTTGGTCTGTGGAGTCTTCTTGCATGGCTACACCTCTATTTTTCAGGTCAACCCGCCGCAGCGCCGCCGCGGGACAACGGCGCGGTTGCGGGCTCGGGTGCGTGCTTGATGCGCTCGCGGATCATGGTGAAGACCACCGGCACGAAGATCAGCGTGGACAGAGTCGCGAAGATCAGGCCGCCGATCACGGCACGCCCGAGCGGCGCATTCTGCTCGCCGCCTTCGCCCAGGCCCAGCGACATCGGCACCATGCCGATGATCATCGCGGAGGCGGTCATCAGCACCGGCCGCAGCCGCGTAAAGCCGGCCGCGAGAGCGGCATCGTGCGCGGACTTGCCGGCGCGCAACTGCTCGTTGGCGAAGGACACCACCAGGATCGAGTTGGCCGTCGCCACCCCCAGGCACATGATGGCCCCCATCAGGCTCGGCACGCTGAACGTCGTGTGGGTGAGGAACAGCATCCAGGCGATGCCGCACAGGGCTCCGGGCAGCGCCGTGATGATGATGAACGGGTCGGTCCACGACTGGAAGTTCACCACCATGAGGAAGTAGATCAGCAAGGCGGCGAACACCATGCCGAAGCCCATGCGCATGAAGGCGGTGTTCATGCTGTCGACCTGGCCGCGGACGGTGAGCTTGGTCCCCGGAGGAAGCTTCGGCTCCACCGGCTTGCCGTCGGGCCCCTTGGCCGCCTCGGGCTTGGCACACAGCCACGAGGTCAGCTTGCCCGGCTGGTCCGGGCAGACCAGGCCCTTCAGGAACGGCGGCTTGGGCGGCAGATATTCCGCGAGGACGCCGTCGATCCGGTCCGACACGCTGCCGAGGTCGCTGCCCTGGACGTTGGCGAAGACGTCGAACACCGGCTGAATGTCATAGTGGCTGACAACGGCAGGGGTCTCGCGCCGCTCGACCGTCGCCACGTTATTGAGAAACTGCACCGGACCCTGTCCGGCGGCGGGCAGCTGGGTGTTCATCAGGTTCTCGAGCGAGCTGAGCAGGTGTTGCGGCGTCTGCACCGCGATCGGGTAGTTCACGCCGGTCTTGGGGTCGGGCCACAGGTTGAAGGTCACCACCGAGCTGGACGAGAGCGCGATCAGCAGGTTGTTGGCCACATCACGCTGGGTCAGGCCGAGATCCGCAGCGCGCGTGCGGTCGACGTTCACCTGCAGCGCCGGGGCGTTCACCACCTGGTGCAAATGCACGTCCGCGGTGCCCGGGATGGTTTTGATCTTCTGCTCGATCTCGCGCACGATGCCGTAGATCTTAGGGCTGTAGCCCGAGATCTGGACGTCCACCGGCGCCGGCAGGCCGAAGTTGAGGATCTGGTTCACGATGTCGGCCGGCTGGAAGAAGAAGCCCAGGTCCGGGAAGCGCTTGGGCAGCTCGGCGCGCAGGCGTTCCACGTATTCCGGTGTCGACGTGCGATGGCCCGGCTTGAGCGAGATGAGGATCTCGCCATCCGCCGAACTGATGGTGGGCGAGTCGTTGAAGGCCATGTTCACCGGCTGCGGCAGGCCGATGTTGTCCATCGATAGCGCGAAGTCATCCGCCGGGATGATCTCCCGGATGGCGCTCTGCACCTTCGTGAATATCGCTTCGGTTTCCTCCAACCGTGTTCCGGGAGGTGCGTTCACGTGGAGCCGCATCTGACCTGCATCTACCAAGGGGAAGAAGTCACGGCCGATGAACGGCACCAATGCCAGGCTGGCCAGCCCGACGATCCCGAACAGGGCGAATACGGCAGCGCGGTTGCCAAGGCCCCAGTGCAGGGTTCGGATGTAGCGGGCGCGCAGCCCTTCGTAACCGTGCTCGAAGCCGTGCTGGAAGCGCGTGAAGAAGCCGGCGCGGCCGGTTCGACGCGCCGACTGTGCGGCGGTATGCGCAGCGCTGCCGTGCTCCTCGCCATGCAGCAGGTACTTGGCCAGCACCGGGACCAGCGTCCGCGACAGGACGTAGGAGGCAAGCATGGCGTACACCACCGCCAGCGCGAGCGGCGTGAACAGGTACTTGGCCGGGCCGGTGAGGAACACCACCGACACGAACACGATACAGATGGCGAGCGTGGCCACGAACGCGGGGATGGCGATCTGCTGCGCGCCGTCGATGATGGCCTCTTCCAGCGGCTTGCCCATCTCGAAGTGGCGGTGGATGTTCTCGATCGCGACGGTGGCGTCGTCCACCAGTATCCCGACCGCCAGCGCGAGGCCGCCCAAGGTCATGATGTTGAGGGTCTCACCCGTCACGCTCAGGATGATGAGCGAACTCAGGATCGACAGCGGAATGGAGATGGTCACGATCAACGTGCTGCGCCAACTGCCCAGGAACAGCAGGATCATGGCCGCAGTCAGCAGCCCCGCGATCAGACCTTCGGTCACGACCCCGTCCACTGCCGCCTTGACGAATACGGATTGGTCGAAGAGCTCCTTCATCTCGATGTCGGGGTAAATGACGCGCAGAGCCGGCAGCGCATCCTTGATCCCCTGCACCACGTCCAGCGTCGATGCGCTGCCCGTCTTGAGCACCGTCAACAGCGCTCCGCGCCGGCCATCGCTGCGAACCACGTTGGTCTGGACGCCGAAGCCGTCGCGCACATTGGCCACGTCGCGCACGTAGATTGGCGTGCCGTTCACCATTTTGATCGGCACGTCGTTGAGCGCAGCGATGTTCTCCGGATTGCTGTTCAGACCGACGATGTAGTCCTTGTCGCCGATCTTGGCGCTGCCCGTAGGCAAACTCAAATTACCGGCGGCCAGCGCGTTGTTCACGTCCATGGGCGTGATGCCCTTGGCCAGCAAGGACTGCGGGTCGAGGTCCACCATGATCTGGCGCGGCTTGCCGCCATAGGGCAGCGGCAGGCGTATGCCCTTGACCGGGGCAATCGCCTGGCGCACCCGATAGATACCGAAGTCGTAGAGCTGCGCTTCGGACAGCTTGCCGCTCGCGAGCAGCAACTGGATGACCGGTACGCTGGCCGCGTCGTACTGGACGATGAGCGGCGGGATGGTTCCGGGCGGCATGCGCCGCAGGATGGTCTGCGATATCGCAGTGGCTTGCGCCATCGCGTTACCGATGTTGACGTTCTGCTGGAAGAAGACCTTGATGATGGCCGCGCCGTTGACCGTCTGCGACTCGATGGAACGAACGTCGTTGACCGCCGAGGAGATGGTGTACTCGCTGAACGTGGTGATGTACTTCTCGAACTGCGCCGGCGGCAGCCCGCTGTACTGCCAGATGATGCTCACCACCGGGATGTCGATCTTGGGGAAGATGTCGGTCGCGGTGTTGCGGATGGCCACCACCCCCAGGATCAGGATCAGCAGGGCCATCACGATGAACGTGTAGGGCCGGCGCAGCGCGAGCAGTACGATCCACATAGTTCAAGAGCCCTCAGGCGGCGGCGTTTGCGCTATGCTTGCGCTCAGTCCGCCGGCCGAAAAAACAACGACGCCGGGAGTGAGTTGCATCGCTTCCGGCATTCCAGAGTCATTCAGCTATCCCGGGTGGCTTCGCTGAACCGGCCAGGTTCGCGTGCCCAGGTTCGAGTTTTAACAGCCAAGTTCCACCGCAACGGGTAACATACGAGACGTTGCGTATCGATTTGCCATGGTAAGCGAGAGCCAACATCTTGTAAACGGTACATTCATTCCCAACCCGAATAGCATCCATTCCAGTCGCCAACGCCCCCATGCCCAAGCCAGACCCGGATACGCCGGCAAAAGCGGATGTGCGTCCCTTGCGGGGGCGGCCGCGCAGCGAGGACTCTCACGGGGCCATCCTGGACGCCGTTCTGGCCCTCCTCGAGGGCGAGGGCTACCGGGCGCTGACCATCGAGAGCGTGGCGCGCCAGGCCGGGGTGGGCAAGCAGACCATCTACCGCTGGTGGAAGTCCAAAGCCGAACTGGTGCTCGAGGCCTACGCCAACCACGCCGCCAGCAAGCTCCCCCTGCCCGACAAGGGCAGCCTGCGCGCCGATCTGGAGTGGTTCTTCTGCTCGGCGTTCAAGCGCCTCACCGACATCTCCGGGCCGACCATGCGCGGGTTGATGGCCGACGCCGTCTACGACCCGGAGTTTCTGGAGATCCTGCGTGAGGTGCTCATCGCCAAGCGCCGCGCGGCTCTGTACCAGGTCCTGGAGCGGGGACGGGTGCGCGGCGAGCTGAGCCCTGACGCCGACCTCGACGTGATGATCGACCTGCTGTTCGGCGCGCTGTGGTACCGGCTGCTCCTGCAGCATGCCAAGCTTGACTCCCGCTTCGCGAAGCAACTGGTCGGCTCCGTGCTGGACGGCTTCACGCCGCGCTGAGCGCTGGATCGTCGATTGGCATGTCCACCCGCCCACCACGGCTGTGCCTGTGGCCGCCGGGATGCGGCCGGGTCTGCGCGCCAGCGGGCTTCCAGGGAGTAGATGCCCCGAGGCCGCACACCACACGCCCACAAAGGAGTAGAGTTTCGGGGCAACTTGGCAGAATCGCTGGCCGGGAGACGTCTGCTGCGCCGCAAGGTGCCAGCCGCGGTATCGAGTAAGCGGTATCGAGTAAGGCGATGAGTGACGCGATGAGAATATCTTCAGACTCGAAGGAGGAATGAGCAATGAAACTCAAGGTAAACCAACAAGACAGAAGTTACGACGGAGATCCGGAGATGCCGCTGATGTGGTATCTGCGCGACGAGCTCGCGCTGACCGGCACCAAGTTCGGCTGCGGCGTCGGGCTGTGTGGCGCCTGTACCGTGCACCTCGACGGCAAAGCGGTCCGTTCCTGCAGTACCCCCATGAAAGACGTATCCGGCCATGCCGTGACCACGATCGAAGGCCTGTCCGCGGACGGCAATCATCCGGTCCAGAAGGCCTGGCGCGCGGCGAATGTACCGCAGTGCGGCTATTGCCAGTGCGGCCAGATCATGAACGCGGCCGGGCTGCTGAGCCAGAACAAGAATCCCTCGGACGACGATATCCTGGCCGCGATGTCCGGGAATATCTGCCGCTGCGGTTGCTATCAGCGCATTTTCTCAGCGATCAAGTCCGCCGCGAAGGAGGTCTGAGATGAAAATCGATAAACTCGACAATCAAGCCATCCTGACCAACGTCAGCCGGCGCAACCTGCTCAAGGGCATCGTCGGTACCGGGGGGCTGATTCTGGCGGTCCAGTTCTTGCCGCGCTCGGCGCTGGCGGACGGGGGGTCGGTTAACGCGTACAAGACCGGCGCGGGCGGCATGCCGGGCGGGGTCGTCTGGGATCCGCACATCTACGTCTCCATCGCCCCGGACGGAACCGTGACCATCGTGACGCACCGTTCCGAAATGGGACAGGGATCGCGCACGAGTCTGCCCATGGTCGTCGCGGACGAGATGGAAGCTGACTGGTCGCGCGTCAAGATCATGCAAGCCCCTGGCGACGAGCAGAAGTACGGTAACCAGGACACCGATGGCTCACGCAGCATCCGCCACTTCATCCAGCCGATGCGCTCATGCGGCGCTGCAACGAGGCAGATGCTGGAGCACGCAGCGGCCATCACCTGGGGTGTTTCCGATACCGAGTGTCGCGCGGAGAATCACAAGGTCATCCACGTCCCCACCAAGAGGTCCCTGGGCTACGGCGAACTTGCCGCTGCCGCCGCGGCGCTGCCGACGCCCCAGCTCAACACCTTGACGCTCAAGGATCCGTCGCAGTTCCGTTACATCGGGAAGGGCCAGGTCCAGATCACCGACCTGTTCGACATCACCACGGGCAGAGCGACGTATGCCCAGGATGTCCATGTTCCCGGGATGAAGTACGCCGTGATCGAGCGGCCGCCGGTCGTGCTCGGCAAGGCCGTGTCGTTCGACGAAGCGGCCGCCATGAAGGTGCCGGGGGTGTTGAAGGTGGTCATGATCCCACCGACCCCGATGCCCGCCAAGTTCGCTCCGCTGGGTGGTGTCGCGGTCATCGCGAACAGCACCTGGGCGGCGATGAAGGGGCGTCAGGCGCTGAAGGTTACCTGGGATGACGGCCCCAACAAGAGCTACGACTCGGACGCGTTCAAGGCCCAGATGGCAGCGCAGGCGCACAAGCCGGGCAAGATCGAGCGCGATGAGGGCGATGTCGACAAGGCTCTGGCTGGTGCTGTCAAAGTCATCGAGCGCGAGTACTACATTCCACATTCCTCGCACGCGCCGATGGAGCCGCCGGCGGCCACGGTGCAAATCAAGGACGGCAAGGCCGAAGTGTGGGCCTGCGTGCAAAGCCCGGGGGGAACGCGGGGCGATGTCGCCAAACAGCTTGGGATGAAGGAAGAAGACGTCACGGTGCACGTCACCTTGCTGGGCGGTGGCTTCGGGCGCAAATCGAAGTGCGACTTTGCCCTGGAAGCGGCCATCCTCTCCAAATCACTGGGCGGAACTCCCGTCAAAGTGGTGTGGACGCGGGAAGACGACCTCCAGCACGCCTTCTATCACAGCGTGTCGTACCAGCACGTTACCGCGGGGCTCGACAAGAACAACAAGGTCGTTGCCTGGCGCCATCGCAGCGTCTCGCCGTCGTTGATGTCCAACTTCATGCCGGACCCGAAGCGCGAAAGCGCTCTGGAGCTGGGCCTGGGGCTCATCGACACGCCGTTCGACGTACCCAACCTGCGGCTGGAAACCGGTGAAGCCGTGGCGCATACCCGCATCGGCTGGTTCCGCTCGGTCAACAACATCCCGCACGCATTCGCCATGCAGTCGATGGTGGCGGAGCTCGCGAACGAGCTCGGCAGGGACCCGAAGGACTTCCTGTTGGAGATGATCGGGCCGCCGCGCATCGTCGATCCGCGCAAGACGGTGACGAGCGAGCTGTGGAACTACGGCGATCCGTGGGATACCTATCCGGTCGATACAGCCCGCACGCGTCGTGTGGTCGAGATCGCCGCCAAAGAGGCGGGGTGGGGACGCAAGCTACCCAAAGGCCATGGCATGGGCATCGCGGTTCAGCGCAGCTTCCTGACCTACGTGGCCAGCGTCGTCGAAGTTGCAGTGGACGACAAGGGCAACGTTTCGGTTCCGCGGGTGGATACCGCGATCGACTGCGGGTTTGTGGTCAACCCGGAACGTATCCGGTCGCAGATCGAAGGCGCGGCAGTAATGGGGCTGAGCCTCGCGAAGCTCACGCAGATCACCTTCAAGGACGGACGTGTTCAGCAGAACAACTTCCACGACTACAAGGTGCTGCGGATAGGCGAGGGTGCGATG